>CAMBRL010000049.1 GCA_945870105.1 Chitinophaga pinensis | reverse complement strand
ACCTATGTTCATCGAAATTATGTAAAGGTGGGAACAGATATTAATAGTGACTTTGTAAATCCAACTAATGGAGCAACAGATAAAAACGGACTGTTTGCATTAGGCGCAGCAGCGCGGATAAAACTAACCAAGCGTTCGTCTATTCTGGTAGAATACTTTTACACCTTTTCAGAGTTTCGTAAAAACAATCCTACCCGCCCTTATTATCAGCCTGTAAGTATTGGTTATGAAATTGAAACAGGCGGACACGTGTTCCACATCAACTTCAGCAACGCAGTAGGAATTATTGAAAATGATTTTGTCGTAAACTCACCCGACACCTGGAACTTAGGTGGTTTTAAATGGGGGTTCAATATTTCGAGGGTGTTTAATTTTTAAGGGTGTCGTCATGCTGAACTTGTTTCAGCATCTTACACTGAGAGACCCTGAAACAAGTTCAGGGTGACGGTTAAGATTTCCCCATCATCTTCGCCACATACTTGCCGATGATATCGAATTCAAGATTTACCTTCATTCCGGCATCAAGCGTTTTGAAGCTGGTATGATCAAAGGTGTAAGGAATAATTGCCACTGAAAACTCTCCGGGCAAATCATCAACAACAGTGAGGCTTACTCCATTGATACAGATAGAACCTTTTTTTACAATCAGGTTTTGTTGGCTTGCGGTATAGCTGAAACGAAAAATCCAACTGCCGTCTTTATTTTCTTTTGATGTGCAAATAGCTGTTTGGTCAACATGACCTTGCACAATATGTCCGTCTAAAAAACTACCGGCTTTTACGCAGCGTTCTAAGTTTATTAAATCGTTTTTCCCCCAGTCGCCAAGATTTGTTTTTTGTAAGGTTTCGTCAATGGCTGTTACTTTGTAATGACTGCCATCAATAACTTCAGTAACGGTAAGACAAACTCCATTGTGTGCCACACTCTGATCAACTTTCAATTCATTTGCAAACGATGCCTGAATAGTGAAATGCACATTGCTGCCTTGTTTTGAAAGGACTGCAACTGTTCCTGTTTGTTCTATAATTCCTGTAAACATTTATTGACTGCTTCCAGGCCCTTGTATCAAATGAACAAACCCTTTCAGTTTGCGGGTTTCAATTCCGGTGAGGTGTATTTCGTTTACTTCACAAACATAGAAGTAAACCCCATCAGTGCACATCAGTTTGCTGTCCTGGTTTGTGCCGTCCCAATTGATGGCCGGGTCGGTACTTTCAAAAACTATATTTCCCCAGCGGCTATAAATCGTTAGGTTAATACTTTGAATGTAACGGTAAGGGAACGGAATAAAGAAATCGTTGAAGTTATCTTCACCCGGAGTAAAGATGTTTGGTAATTCATACTCAGGGCAATTATCAACACAAACCGAATCCATGATAGCGCTTTCGTTACCAACAGAATCCACTGCTGTAATGGCATAACATCCTGCAATGGAAAGAAGACTATCGTGCATAAACTCAATTTGTGTCGGGTCGGGAATGCTTATCAGAAAGGTAAACGCACTGTCCAAGAACGGGGTATAATAAATGCGGTATTCCACAATATCATCGGAACAGGCGGCAGGATCAAGATAGCTCCACGATAACTCATTCTGATAATTATCGCAATCGGGAATTACCACCAATGCTGGCGGACAAGGCGGAGTTGAGTCCAATGGCACTCCACATTTCTCTTGTGAGAAATTATAAAGCGGAGTTGTTAAGCCATCCGAAAAATAAGAACCAACACTACGGATTTTGTAGCAGTAAGAAGTTCCGTTTACCAAGCCTGTATCGGTGTAGGTTTGTAAATCTGTTGAGTCAAGGAAGATAAAATTGCCGGTGCCATCGTCCTTGTAAATTTCATACGTGTAATTTGTCCAGGGAACCTCCTCTGCCCATGAAAGAACCAATTCATTATCTGTTTCGGCAATGGAGAGGAAAACGGAAGAGGCTTGTGTTGAACCCACAATCAAATCAAGTGGCACACTGTATAATTCAATTTTGTAGGAAAGCGGATTAGCTTCTGTGTTTACGTTATTATCAATATAAATGGTGTCGTTCAAATCATTGAATGTTGCCGCCAATGTAAAGCTGCTTCCAGTAAAATCATTGGAACGGTAAACGCGGTATTCATACGGTGGTGGAATTTGCACAGTATCCAATTCGGTTGGCTTACTCCACACTACCGAGTCAGAGCCTGTTGTAAGGTTTGTTGTAATGATGGAAACATTAGTGATAACCGGAATGTCTTTTACCAGATCGGTACAAACTTCCAGCGAAGCATAGCTTTCAGCGCCATCGGGATAACATGCTACAATCATGTAACAATATTCAACGCCATGAACTAATCCTAAACCATTATTATCATCAATAAATGTTGTGGTGTTTAACCCTGAAACACTGCCGATAAAGGTATAACCTGTGTAACCGGGAACTCCTGTCTCGCAGTGGTCGGGTATAAATCCGTAATAACCGTTTCTGCGATAAATTTTGTAACAGCTCGCTTCAGTGCACACACTTGCATCCCAACCAACATGAATGGTGTTTCCAACCGGAACTGCTGTAGGGTTTTTGGGTGAAGGGCCAACAACGGTAATATTTACCGTATGGTAATCTACTAAGTGAACAGGATAGCCATTGCCATCATCTTCCAAACGGAACAAAACAGTATGTGGCTGCAACTGCACATCCGAACAAGCCGTTTGCCATGAAAATTCTGCACTTACGTTTGCAACACCATTTACCGGTTGCGGAAACTGTGCAGGGAAATCAGGCTCATCAGGATTTCCGCTAAAGGAATACAGACCACTGGTTGAAGTCATGGTCAGGTAATCGTTATCAACATCGGTTCCGTAAACCATAAACTCAAGCAGGGTTCCTGCTTCCACACAGGTGTCTGTAATAGTATTTATTTCGGGTGGATTATTATCGCAGTTGATAACGGTAATCTGCATATCGCGCGTTACCGTTCCAATCTTAACTCCATTGCGCCATTCGTGAATGTACATTGCAAAATTGTATTCTCCAATGGCTGTGGGAACATTCCATGTAAAATCACCTGTGTAGGGATTAACATCAATCCCTCCGGGAAGCGAGTAACCTGGAATTGGGTCACCTCCAAGCCCAAGGCAAACTGTCAGCTCATACGAAAGACTGTCGCCATCAGGGTCATACGCTCCGGGATTATGCACATACACTTTATTAATACAGGCATCATCAATTGGCGGATTAAGCAGAATAGGCGAATTATTTCCACCCAAAAACGGATTCATATACAAACAGGTATTTACCGAAAAGGGAACATTTACTGAATTAGGAATATTTACTACAGCTGAATTTCGGTTAGGATCTTCAAAGAACATGCAGTACGAACCGATAGAACTGTAGGTATGCTGCCCGATGTAAATGTTCTTTTTTATATCCGGTCCAACAGGCACTCCATTGCCGTTTATTCTGGGAATAGTTGTTGTATCTCCATCGCCCCATTCCATTAGTAGTGAAGGTCGGTCTGCAGGACTGGATATCTTGGTATAGGTGGTAATTGTTACTTCGTAAGTAAGGTCGCTTATTCTACGGTAGGTTATTTCGCCTGCACGGTTATGCGTTGCATGTGCTGCAAACGCAAACAGAAGAGGTAAAAACAGGGCGAAAAGTTTTTTCATGCGGGGATGAAATAGTAACAATAATTATACCGCTTTGTTTTACAAAGCCTTGATTAAAAGGGCACACAAGGTAGGAAAAATAATCAGTTGTTCAAACCGAACACCGCTTCAGCAAGTCCGGTTTCGTCAGGCATATATGGAATAACTGCTGTGGCAATGCCAAATTCACGCAGTTTGGCATCAGTGCTTTTGCCTATGGCTACCACTTTTTTCAGAATAGGAATATTTTTAGCTGAAAAGAATGCTGAAACATTAGAAGGGCTTGTGAATACGGTAACATCACTTGCGTCAATCTTAATATCCGTTTTAGAAACAGTCTTGTAAACCACCAGACTTATGCTAGTTGCAATTCCGTTCAACTGCTTTTGAATATTTTGCAATGAATCTGCCGCCTGCGGGAAGAGAATTTTTTTGCCTTTCACTAATGATGCAAATTGTTTTCCCACCTCTTCCATGTCGATTGAAGTTCCGCAAAATGATTCTGTAAAACCGTGTTTACGCAACGCCATTGCTGTGCCATTTCCGGCAACTCCAAATTTTACATTTCCGGGAAGCTGAGGTTGTTGTGCAAAAAAGTGGTTAACACCATTTCTGCTGGAGAAAAATATCCAGTCACAATCTGGTACAGTTTGAAAAGCTACCTGAGTGGTTTCAATTAATGAAGCACCTGAGACCTTGTGCCCAAAAGCATTCAGAGATCGAAAGAAATAATCTTCTTCTGCAATATCGCGGGTGATGAAAATAGAAGCAGCACTATTGTCTCTGATTTTTTTTACAGCTGTTTCGGCAAGACCATGCGCAGAATCTGCTTTCAGGAAAATGCGTTTAGGAAATGCATTCCAACTTGAAGCATGCGAAACCCAAACGTTGTGAATCCCTTTTTCAACCCTACTAAAAACGCCAATGGGTATCTGACAACCGCCATGAAAAAGTTCCAGAATTTTACGCTCTGTTTCTATTTCCTGCTGCGCTTCGGGCGAGTTTAACTTCTGCATCAGTTCGTGCAATGCCGAATCGTTTTCGCGAATCTGCCATGCCAGAACGCCTTGTGCAGGCGCAGGAATAAATTCATTAGGTGCAGGTTGCTCCACATGAAATTCAGACAAATCAATTTTCAAACGCTCCACTCCTGCTGCTGCTAACATGATGGCATCGTAGCCTCCGTTTCGCAATTTCTCAATTCGTGTGGGCACATTGCCGCGCAGGTCTTTCAATGTTATATCTGTGCGAAACGAAAGCAGTTGCGCTTTTCTGCGGGCCGATGAAGTTCCTACAATTGCATTCTGCTTAAACGAGAATTTCTGTTTGGTGTCAACAGATTCCTTACGAATAAGAATAAGTTCAGCCGGATTCTCGCGGGCCGATACGGCAGAAATCACAAGCCCTTTCGGACTTTCGGTGGGCAGGTCTTTGTGTGAGTGAACTGCCAGGTCAATTTCACCGGCAAGCAATGCATCTTCAATTTCTTTGGTAAAAAAACCCTTGCCTTCGAGCTTATCAAAACTCAGGTCCTGAATTTTGTCGCCCTTTGTTTTTATGATTTTTAACTCTGATTCAACGCCTATTGCACGCAGACTTTGTTGTGTAAAATTTGCCTGCCAAAGAGCAAGTTCGCTTCCCCGCGTTCCGATTATAATTTTTGAACCCAACTTAAATATGGAATCCTAATTCAACTCGGTAAGCTCAAACTTATAGCTTTCCATAATCTGGTTTGCCAACAGTTTTTTGCAGGCCTGCTCTACTTTTTCGGTAGCCGCTTCTTGGGTAGCCGCTTCAAATTCCAATGAAATATGTTTGCCAATGCGCACATCGTGAATCTCGGTAAGACCTAAGTTTTTCATACCTGAGCCCACAGCTTTTCCTTGCGGGTCAAGCAATTCTTTTAAGGGCATTACATCAATTTCTGCTTTGAATTTCATCGGTGGTTTATTTTTTGTTTTCGTTGTTCTCCTCAAATGGCGGAAGATGAACGGGATTAATTTTATTATTAATAACGGACAAAACTATATATAAAATGATGATGATTGGAATGGCTGCCACATTTAAAATGAAAAATAACAGCAACGATAAAATGAGAAAAATGAATACTACTTTGTTTTCTTCCCAAGAGAGCGTTTTGAATTTAAGCGCAAAAAGCGGAAGTTCTGAAACAAGCAGGTAACTCATCACCACACTGTACCCGATAATAACCCCGGGAATTTCAGTAAGTGAAGCAATAAACTCAGCTACCGGATTATATCCCTGACTAAAAACCATTCCGTGAAAAAGGTTTGAATTGATGGATTGAATAATTAAAGGAAGTGATGCGATGAAGATTGCGTTGGCTGGAGTTGGAACACCTATAAATGAATCATATTGACGGGTATCCAGATTAAATTTTGCCAGTCGCATTGCCGAAAAAATTACAAGCACCAATGGGAAATACTGAACCGTTTTTACTCCCGCAGCCAGAAAAGCCCCGTCATGCGGATTTAGTCCCAGTTTCTGACGAAGCAACATAACCAGAATAATGGAAGGCGCAACGCCAAATGAAATAACATCGGCCAGCGAATCAAGTTGTTTTCCTATTGCGCTCTGTACATTTAATATACGTGCCGCAAGTCCATCAAAAAAATCAAATCCCGCTGCCGCAAGAATGAATATAGCCGGTGCGTTATCATACCCGTCAAACGATGCAGCAATTGACAAACAGCCACAAAGCAGATTCATGCTGGTTATGGCATTGGGAATATTTTGTCTCACTTTCACGCGGCAAAAGTAAGATATAAAAAGAATTAAAAACTAAGATTACTTTTGCAGGCCTTATGATTGAATTTTTAAGCCAGCCCTGGCCTTGGTTTGTGTGTGGTCCGCTTATCACCTTGGTGATGTTGCTGATGATTTATTTCGGGAAAAGTTTTTCTGCCTCTTCATCTATGCGCACCATTTGTGCAGCTTGCGGTGCCGGGAAATTTTCTGATTTTTTTAATTTCAACTGGAAAGACCAATTATGGAATTTACTCTTTCTGGGAGGAGCAGTATTAGGTGCTTTTATCGCCACACAGTTTTTCCCGAATGCAGAACCAATTGCCATTTCAGAAGCAACCGTTGCAGATTTACAAGCACTTGGTTTAACACCAAACGGGAATGAAATTTTTCCATCTGCCATTTTTAGCTGGGAGAATCTATTCACGTTGCAAGGATTTGTTTTTATGGTTGTTGGCGGTTTTCTGATTGGTTTTGGGACACGCTATGCAGCTGGCTGCACATCAGGACATTCCATAAGCGGATTAAGTAATTTACAATTGCCTTCACTAATTGCAACCATCGGTTTTTTTATTGGCGGATTAATTATGACTTGGTTCATTTTACCTTACATACTGCAATTATGAAATACATCAAATTCATATTAACGGGAGTATTGTTTGGCATTACGCTTACCAAAGGAGAAATCATTTCGTGGTATCGCATTCAGGAAATGTTCCGCTTTCAGGGATTTCATATGTATGGTGTAATTGGTTCGGCAGTGGTGCTGGGAGCAATTGCATTATTTATTATCAAAAAATTCGGTTGGAAAAATATGGAAGGAGAAAAAATAAGTCCTCCTGAAAAAACAAAAGCCTGGAAGAATTATTTGTTTGGAGGAATTATTTTCGGTTTAGGCTGGGCATTAACAGGCGCCTGCCCGGGACCGGTTTATATGCTTATCGGCTCAGGTGCAACTGTATTTGCAGTGGTGCTAATCAGCGCTACGTTTGGAACCTTTGTTTACGGTTTGCTTAGAGATAAGCTGCCGCACTAAAATTACATTTCCATTTGTTTTCTGTAAACGATAAGTGGCAACGCACTTATCAATACAAACACCCCGCAGATAAAATAGGCCCAGGTAATATTGCTGCCTTGCGAAAAAAACGGAATAGAGAACAAGGCAATAAAACCTGAGCGCAGCAAAATATTTATAACATGAAATACTCCGCCTGTTCTTCCGATAAGGTTGTTCGGGATATGATGAAATAACCAGGTTACTCTGAGAATTCGTGTGCCTGCATTGGTGATGCCAATAAGAAAAGAAATCGCAAAAAACACCCCTACACTTTGAGTAAATGCACAAAGAACTAAAACAAAAGTGGTGAGCAGCATTTTTGCAATTATTGCTTTTACCTCATTCATAAATCGCATTAAATAATTAGTTCCGAAACCGGCAAGTAAAGCTCCCAACGCATAGTAAATCTCAGATGACGCATATACATCTGCTCCTTCGTGCAAATGCCGGTCAACATAAAGCGGAAGCAGCAGATGAATCTCTACCAACAGAATTACAAAAATGTTGTAAGAGCAGTTCCCGAAAAGAAAAATCATAGGACGTTCCTTCAGAAATTTTATTCCTGAAAGTACCCGCTTGTAAATGCTCGCGCGGTCAATCTCCAACTGTTCAACCGGAGTGTAACGGATAAAAAGAATGAGTGCAAATGCAATAAAATAAGTGGAAGCATCTAAGAGAAATATATCGTGCAGATTCCATTTAGGAATATCAAAGCCTAAGTGAATGTTAATGCCCAACAAATCAAAGATTCCATTGTCTGTTCCCGATAAAAGTATAGCAGCTATTGCTCCGGCAAGCACACTGGTGCTCTGTCCCATAATCTCAATATAGGAAGTTACTTTGCGATAATTCTCTTTGGTTGTCAACTCTTGTCCAAACGCATACAATGTTGGGTAATGAATATTGTAATTGAACATGGTTGCTGCAAAAACAAACATAACAAGCAACACAGGAATACTACCTGTTAAGTAGCCACAAAGGGCAACTGCTAAAAGAATAGCTCCACCCGAAAGTGACGCAATAAGAAAAATGTTTTTGCGTGGAAAGCGGTCAACCAACGTTCCGCAATACAAACTCCAGAAAATGGTAAGAAAAGTAACTGCTGCATACATTGTTCCGAATGCACCGGGGTCGTTTAATTCCGTTGTAAAATACCAGGGAATAGCCAGCATGCTGATACCCTGAGCAAAACCGGAAATAGCATTGGCTGTAAAAAGAAGTGCGAGGGCTTTTTTGTTTTTCATATTGAGCCTCACCCCCAGCCCTTCTCCAAAAAGGAGAGGGGAGCAGAGCAAGCGCGCAAAGCTACCTGTTTTTCTTTGCGCCTTTTGCGCCTTTGCGGTAAAGAAAAAACTTTGCGTCCTTTGCGGTTAAACCTATGGACGAACAATTAGAAAAAGCCCGGAAGTATTGCGCTTATGAAGAGCGTTGCCAGCAACAGGTGCGCGATAAACTCTATGACTGGGAACTGCATCAGAAAGAAGTGGAGCAGATTATTTCGCAACTCATCACAGAAGGATTTATCAATGAAGAGCGTTTTGCAAAATCATTTGCACGCGGCAAATTCAGAATAAAAAAATGGGGGCGCGTGAAAATAAAATACGAATTGAAGAAGCACCGTATCACCGATTACTGCATTAAGAGCGGACTTCAGGAGATTGATGAAAAGGAATACATAAAAACACTACAAGAGTCAGCAGAGAAAAAGTCAAGACTAATTAAAGAAAAACACCCGCTGAAAAAGAAATACAAGTTGATGACTTTTCTTGTAGGCAAAGGGTTTGAAAGTGATTTGGTGAGAGGCGTTGTAGAAAAAATGCTGAAGAAATAATCTGAATACTATATCTTCGCGCCATGGTAACAGTAGACAATATTCAAGAGATTAACGGGCGCGTAGAGGCTCTGAGGAGGCATCTTTGACATCGACAGAAAACTGCGTGAGATAGCGGAAGAGGAAGAAACAACAACCGCACCGGGCTTTTGGGACGACCCCGAAAAAGCCGAAGGATTATTCAAGAAAATAAATTCTAAAAAAGCATGGACCAACGCGTTTAAAAATGCGGAGGCATCACGTGATGATCTTGCCGTGATGTATGATTTCTTCAAGGCCAATGAGGTAAGCGAAGAAGAATTAGAGCAACAATACAAAACCACACAAAAAGTTGTTGAAGATTTAGAATTCAAGAACATGCTCAGTGGCAAAGAAGACCATTTGGATTGTGTTATCAGCATCAATGCAGGTGCAGGCGGAACCGAAAGTTGCGATTGGGCAGCTATGCTTTTACGGATGTACAGAATGTGGGCCGAGAAAAATGGGTTTAAAGTAAGTGATGTAGATCTGCAGGATGGCGATGTGGCTGGAATAAAATCTGTAACCATACATATTGAAGGTGAATATGCTTACGGTTATTTGAAAGGCGAAAATGGTGTGCATCGTCTGGTGCGCATTTCACCCTTTGATGCCAATGCAAAACGTCATACTTCATTTGCTTCGGTTTATGCTTATCCATTAATTGACGACAGTATTGAAATTGATGTTAATCCCGGTGACCTGGAGTTTGAAACGTTTCGTGCAGGTGGTGCAGGAGGACAAAATGTGAACAAGGTAGAAACGGCTGTGCGCCTGTTACACAAGCCTACCGGTATCATTATTAAAAATCAGGAAAGCCGTTCGCAGTTGCAGAATAAAGAGAATGCCATCAAACTTTTGAAATCGCAGTTGTATGAAATGGAGATGCGCAAACGTAGGGAGGCAAGTGATGTGATCGAAGGCTCCAAGAAAAAAATTGAGTGGGGTTCGCAAATCCGCAACTATGTTCTGCATCCCTATAAATTAGTAAAAGACCTGCGCACCGATTACGAAACATCCAATGCTCAGGGAGTTCTGGATGGAGACCTGTATGATTTTATCAAAACCTATTTAATGGAATATGGCAAAAACTAATTCGCTCATCATCTATCATAACCCCCGTTGCACCAAAAGCCGCGAAACACTTGCGCTGATTGAAAAAAAGAAGCCAGAAATTGTGGAATATCTGAAAACACCACCCTCGGCAACAGAACTGAAATTATTGCTTAAAAAGCTTGGATTAAGTGTTCAGCAAATTATCCGCAAAAAAGAACCACTGTTTATTGAAAAATACAAAGACAAAAAACTAAATGATGAAAAGTGGATTGACGTTTTGATAAAAAATCCTATCCTGATTGAGCGACCCATTGTAGTAAAAGGAAATAAAGCAGTCATTGGAAGACCGCCCTCAACTGTTTTGACTTTACTATAATTTAATACCGACCTTTCCTTAAATCTTTCCTACTTTTACAGCCGAAAATCTCCTTCTCATTCTTTCCTGCTGTTATGTTTATTACTGCTTTTGTCAGAAAAAGTATTCTTGGTTTTCTTTTTATAACAGCCTGCTCCTATTTTTCTTTTGCCCAAAAAGTTGGCGTAGTATTAAGTGGTGGCGGCAGCAGTGGCATGGTACATATTGGTGTGCTCAAAGCCTTGGAAGAAAACAATATTCCTATTGATTATATAGCAGGAACTTCTGCCGGTGGCCTGGTTGGCGGTATGTATGCAGCAGGAATGACTCCCGCAGAAATGGAGGAATTTGTCCGTTCCCAGCAATTCATAAACATGAGTAAAGGAATTATTGAAGAACAGTTTATCTACTATTTTAAATCTAAAGAAGAAAAATCGGATTGGATTTCTCTGCGATTTAACCGCAGCAAAGATTCTGTATTAAAAGCTGTGTTACCTACAAACATTATGTCACCTTTCCCAATGGACTATTCATTGATGGAATTGGCTGCCGCTGCTTCAGCAGCTTGCAATTATAACTTCGACAGTTTGTTTATTCCCTTTCGCTGTGTGGCCGCTGATGTGGCGAACAAGAAGCAGGTAATTTTCAGAAAAGGGGATCTTTCTGAAGCAATCCGCTCCACTATTTCCTATCCGTTTTACCTCAAACCAATTACGGTTGACGGACAGGTTTTGTTTGACGGTGGTTTGTATAACAACTTTCCGGCTGATGTGGTACTGGAAGACTTTTATCCTGATATGATAATAGGTAGCACCGTTGCAGCAAACACGGCCCCGCCTGACGAAGACAATGTAATCAGCCAAATCAAAAATATGCTGATGATGAAAACCGATTACAGTGTTATTTGTGAAAATGGAATCATTATTGAGCCCCAACTGAACGACATTGGGCTCTTTGATTTCAGCCAATCTAAATACGTAATTGATGAAGGCTATAAAGAAACAATGAAACGGATGCCTGAAATTAAAGCAGCTATTGCACGAAGAGTTTCGGTGGAAGAGCGCACAATCAAACGCACTAATTTTCTGAACAAAAAAGATGCACTTGTTTTTGACAACATCTATATAAACGGGCTTACCCGCTATGAAGCGCTATATGTTGAGCGCAGTCTGAAAAAGAAGAAAAATGAAAACATCACTGTTACAGATTTGCGTAAACGCTATTTCAAATTAGTGGCCGATGACAAAATAAAAAAGATATACCCGCGCGCAAAGTTCAACCGCACCAGCGAATTTTATGACCTATATCTTGATATCCAGAAAGACAATGATTTTATTGCACAGTTTGGTGGAAATTTTTGTTCGCGCTCTATCAATAATGCATTCATTGGCTTACAATATAAATACCTGGGCTTCGCAGCAGTCAGCATTTCAGCCAACACCTATTTCGGCAGATTTTATACTTCAGGGCAACTCAAAGGCAGAATTGATATCCCAGCTGTGGTTCCGTTTTATCTTGAAGCCGGAGCAACCATTAATCAGTGGAATTATTTCAACAGTGCCAGCACTTTTTTCGAAACTATAAAACCTTCGTTCCTTATTTCAACTGATACTTATGGCGAGGTTTCAGCAGGGATGCCGGCTACCTACAAAGGAAAAGTTGTAATAGGTCTTAATGGCGGACGAATCATCAATCAATACTACCAGACAAAAAGTTTCTTGCAAACTGATACCACTGATGATCTGACTTTCAAATTTCTTTCAACACATGCATCTTACGAAACCAATACACACAACCGGAAACAGTATGCCAACAAGGGCCGACTTTTCAATATGCGTGTGCGCTATGTGCAGGCAGATGTGTATGAGAACCCAGGTTCAACAAGCAAAAACGATATGCGTGCCGTTGACTTCAAGCGCTGGATACAGGCAAAAGTAGTTTTTGATACCTACCTGAAAAGCTACAGTTTTTATAAACTAGGTATTTATGCCGAAGCGGTTTACTCTTCACAACCCTTCTTTTCTAATTATTCTTCCAGTGCACAATTTGCTCCGGCATTTCAACCTTTCCCTGAAACCACTACATTATTTTATCCTGATTTTCGTGCAAACCAATATGTGGGTATAGGTGCACGAAACGTTTTTGAAATTCTTAAAAACCTTGATTTGCGTATAGAAGGATATGCTTTTCAACCCTGGCGCGAGATAGTCCGCAACGATGACTTTACAGCTTCTTATGCCGATAAAATAAAGATGCCACGCTTTATGGCTTCGTTTGCGTTGGTGTTCAGTTCTCCTATTGCACCTGTCAGTTTCAGTGCAAATTTTTATGACAAACAAAACGATAACTGGTCGTTTTTATTTAACGTAGGTTATATTCTGTTTAATAAAAAAGCGTTGGATTGATTTATAGTTTTCTCTATTATTGTGAAAATTATTAAAGAAACCATCATGTCAATTCGCCCTTTTCATCTTGCCTTTCCGGTAAAAGATTTACAGGAAACAAAAAAATTCTACACCGAAATTCTTGGCTGCAAAGTTGGCAGAACCGATGTAAACTGGATTGATTTTGATTTTTTCGGTCATCAGCTTTCGGCACATTTAAAACCTTCGGAAACACGCAAGGTTGAAGGCAGTGCTGTTGACGGTAAAAATGTTCCCGTCTTGCACTGGGGCGTAATTCTTGAAATGGAACAATGGGAAAAACTGGCAGAAAATCTGAAAGCCAACGACATCAAATTTATCATTGAACCGTATATCCGTTTTAAAGGACAAGTTGGCGAACAGGCAACTATGTTTTTTCTTGACCCGAGCGGAAATGCTCTTGAATTCAAAGCATTTAAAAACGATGCTTCCATTTTTGCAACATAGAATATGAGACCATTATCGGGCGACTACAATCCTTACTTTGACAATTATATCTCGCTCGTAAAAGGCGAAAATATTTTAGCTGTTCTCGAAAGCAATTCTAAAACTACGCGTGATTTTTTAAACTCTATTGCTGAGGAAAAGGGCAATTACAGTTATGCTGATGGCAAATGGAATGTCAAGCAAGTGATTATTCATATCACAGACACTGAACGAGTGTTTGCTTATCGTGCACTGAGTATTGCAAGAGGCGATAACTCACCACTTCCCGGTTATGATGAAAACATATGGGCAGATAATTGTGCTGCCGAAAAACGAACCCTTGCTGATGTGGTTGAAGAATTTTTATCTGTAAGACAAAGCACTATTCAGCTTGTAAAATCATTTGATGACGAACTATTATCGCGAAAAGGAATTGCCAACAATAATCCTGCATCAGTTATTGCTTTGGCTTTTGTTATTGCCGGTCACGAGCTTCACCACCTGAATGTGCTGAGAGAAAGATACGGGCTTTAAAACTTTTAAGGTTAGAAATTGTTAGATTTGTAAACACTAAAAAAGGAAAATCATGTTATCAAAAAATATAGAAAAACTGCTGAACGAACAGGTTCAGTTAGAGTTTGAATCATCACAATTTTATCTGGCCATGGCTTCATGGGCCGAAGCAAAAGGACTGAATGGAGTTTCGGGATTTCTTTACGGGCAAGCTGATGAGGAGCGTGTGCACATGCTTAAACTTTTTCATTTTATAAACGAGCGGGGATCACATGCTGCTGTTGGTGGCTCAAAAGCACCAAAAGCAAAATTTAAAAACGTAAAAGAAGTTTTTGAAGATTTACTGAAACACGAATTAGCAGTAACTCACGAAATCAATAAACTTGTTGATGCCTGCCTGAAAGAAAAGGATTATACCACGCACAACTTTCTGCAATGGTATGTTTCGGAACAGGTTGAAGAAGAGAAACAAGCCATGACTATTCTTGATAAATTAGAATTGCTGGGCGAAGACCGTGGCGGACTTTATCTCTTTGACCGTGATCTGGCTTCAATGACAGCAGCACCGGCAGCAGATGCTGCGAATGGAGGAAAGTAATTTACAACGCTATTCCTGCCAACATCATATCATCTAACTGGCGGGTAGATTTTTTCCAATTATCTATTTCAGCGGCAAATAATTTTTCCTGATCGGTAGCAGGTTTGTTTGAGTGCAATGCCATGTTTTTACGCAAACGGGTTAGTCCGAATTTTTCGTCTTTTTCATTGAACTGGTCGGTGATGCCATCGCTGAACATGTAGAAGCGATCGCCTGTATGATACGAAATAGTTTGTGTGGAATATTTGAAATTAGGCTTGAAGTGGAAACCGCCAAGACTAAAGAAATCGGCTTTTACTTCACGCATTTCGCCATTAGCTCCTATATAACATAGCCCCATTCCTGCACCTGAAAAATCAACTGTTTTGTTTTTGGTGTCAATGCGGCACAACGCCATTTCCATTCCGTCATGCACTTCTGAATCGCGCTTTTGATTTAGTATTTTTTGAATTTCAATGTGAATGGTATCCAGAATTTCAGCAGTGCCAATGTGTTTGTTTTCGCTGGTAATTTTATTGAGCAGGCAGTAGCCTATCAATGACATGAAAGCCCCCGGAACACCATGCCCGGTGCAATCCACAGCTGCCACATACACATAACCATTAGAACGATGATACCATAAAAAATCACCGCTTACCACATCGCGCGGACGGAACAAAAAGAACGAACCCGGAAAATCAGATTTCATTTGTTCAGCATTTGAAATCAATGCCATTTGTATGCGCTGCGCGTAGTCGATACTCTGTGAAATTTTTTCAAGCGGCTTGCTCAGGTCTTTTTGTGCCAGTGATAATTCACTGTTTTTTTCATGCAAATCAAGTGTACGTTCCTGAACTTTCTTTTCCAGATTTTGGTTCATTTGCATTACCTCATCTTGTTTTATTCCGGCAAGCATGGCAAACACTCCCAGAAAAAGCGGGGCGCTGTCAATTACCCAGTGTAAAGGCTGGGTGCGTTGCACCTGTATAATACTATCGAAACAGAAAGGCAGCCCCTGAACAAGCAGGTCAACTATGCTGGAAATAACGAAAAAAAAACACCCAAAAATGGCTCCGTAAATAAAATAACGAGTCCTGTAATTCATTAATTAGCTTTCTATTATTTCAAACGGAATATCCACTATGCTTTGCAATTCCTCGCCTTTGTTCTTCATCATTTCGTCACTGCTTTTGCAGTGCCAGATTACTTTGGCGTTCTTTTGTTTATCAATCAAATCCTGCATGCCGCTGATGATGTTGAATAAGTGGCGGGTTGATGCAGAGTTGATGTAATCTAAATGCAAATGCAATTCAGTGGTATCCAGTGGCGACAGATAATATTCTTTCAACCAGTCGTAAATCGGTTTGAAAAATGCCAGCGAATCTTCGGGCAGTGCTTTGCCTGATATTTCTATCTGTCCTTTGCCGGCATCAAGTCTTATTGCCGGTGTATCTTCTGTTGCGGGTATATTTATTACTTCTGGCATGATGTGTTAGAACGTTACGTTTAGGGTAAAAAAGCTTAGGTTATTGTCTGTATCGTCAAAGGCGTATCCAAGAGGTCCGCTGCTTTCGCGGGCTATTTCAATAAGCCCCAGTCCGCCACCACCTTTTTCGCTGAACATACCTTCTTTCAATGTTTTTTTGTAAAGGTCTTTCAGTTCGTAATTATTGAGTTTGTTAAGGCTTTCAATTTTTTCAATAAGAGCATTTTTTGTTTCTGCGGTTACCATGTTACCTGCACTGATGGTGTAGGTATTGTCGTGAAACGTAATCATAAAAAGGCCTTCTTTATTTTGGGTGTCTAATGCGTGGCGCGAAACATTTTGCAGCAGTTCAACCAAAATGGAATAGAGACTTTTTCCGCGCGAGCTTTCGTCAGGCGAATACATACGCTCCTGAATAATATTGATGATGGGCAAAATTGATTCCTTTGAGAAATCGCCTTTATAGACCATCAGTATGTTGGAGTTTTTTATCTCTTCATCAAACTGGCGTGTAAAGCGCAGGGTTTCGCCATGCTCGCGCTGCATAAGCTCTTCGCGCGAAGCAAGTTTAAGCGAGAGGTAAAAATTGTAAAATTTGTCGTTTACATTTTCAATGGAGTGGTCAATAGGTTGTCCGGCTTTACGGGCTATTTCAATAAGCCCTAGACCAGCTCCACCTTTCTCGCTGAACTGTTGGTTTTCAAGAATTTCAAAGTAAAGCGCTTTTAGTTTATCTTTCTCAAGGGTATTAAGCTGCTTCAATTTTTCTTTGAGCATGTTTGCGCGGCTGGCATCAATCAGGTTGATGGAGCTGATGTAATTTGCCTGACCTACCACGCGGGTCGAGAACAGAGTACTGTCGTTTAACCCGTCACTATTATCTGGTTTGCCATGGCGCACCAGATTTTGAAAACACTCAACCATGATGAAGTTTACACGGTTGCGCATCTTTGATAAATCTTCAAGGCTATTGACATTAAAGTCGGTAAGGCGGATGATTCCGTCTGTGATTTTGTCGTTTACTTCTCCGTTGAAAATGAGGCTCAGCCTGTCGTTACTGAGTTTCTTGAACAGGTAATAGCTTTTTAATTCTGACATGGGCGGGGGAATATAGTGTGTCGTTCAACGATACATTTTGAAATAGGTTTTCACTTGAAAAAAACATTATTTGAAAAAGAAAAAGCCCTCTACGAAAGGTGTAGAAGGCTTTTCTTTTTAATGCTTTTTTTCTTACTTTTTCATCACCCTTGTTCTGAATACCTCATCGCCCGTTTTTACTTCGGCAATGTAAATGCCTTGATCAAGGTTTTGGGTTTTTAATAGGTAGAGGTTGCCGGTTTGGTCATCGGCACGCGAAATAAGTTTGCCGGTAACATCAAATAAGGCAAAGTTGAAGTTTGCGTTTTTGTTATTGGCAAAACGCAATTCGCAATTGTCATCAAAAGGGTTCGGGAAGGCAAGCATTTCGTTCCGCTCACGTGTTAAAGGGTCAATACCTAATGGGTCGTAAGTAAAAATACCGCCTGTTCCGGGTGTGGTATCCACATAAAAATTAAGGTTGTTAAACAATACATCATCTATATCAACCTGAATTTCATAGGTTGGGTCTTGCATCTCAAGTCCCGGAATATTTACAGAAAATATGTAAACCGTATCGGTTTCAACAGGCTCTATGCCTGTAAAGGTAAATTTACCTTCATCACCTGCCGAAGTTTCAGTTTGTGTAAAAGCAATGGCATTTCCGGGAGGGGTTTTCTTAACCACAACGTCAATTAATGGAATAGGGTCTGTGGTTTGCGTTTTGCAGGCAACGCCTACCGGGCATACTAAATAAACATAACCTTCAAAGGTGCAGTTACCGGCAGGCGGGGTAACAGAAGGCAACGTAATATTTTTTGGAGGCAAAACCATTCCGCAGGTAAGTGGTCCTATATGTTGGGCTCCTGTCCAATCAGCGGTGTCGTTGGGCAACCCATAATACATAGGCAGGTAACCAGAGGATGTTATAAGAGGTGTTGCATAAATGATAACATCATTCAGCGGAACAGAGTCAAACATGTAGTTTCCGTCAGCGCTTGTGAATTCGTCAACTGTAATCCACTGCTGATTTTCTGCATCTACCTTGTAAAGGGTTACTTTACTTTCGATACCGGCACCTAAACCATTTTCAACTCTTCCCATAATGGTTGCCCCCATTTCTTTTACATCCACCACATCCGTAACGGCCACACATCCGTTGTTATCTATAACACTAAAGAAAAATGGTCCGAATGAATTAGCGTTGGGTGTCAGTATCGGGTCTTCAATGTCTATGTCGCTAAGTCCGGTTCCGGGCTCCCAATTATAGGTATAAGGCCCTGTTCCACCGCTTACACTCGCTTGTATTTGCAAAGGGTTGCTGCCGACACAGGTATAAATATCGCTTCCTGCATTGGCTATTAAGCTGTCGGGCTGTGAAAGGATCACCGTAGGCGATTGCACAGAACAACCGTAATCATCAGATACAAATGCCTGAAACAATAAATCTATTTCATAGCAAAGCCCTGTAGCAGTATCGTTATTCTGCATATCGGGGTCGTCCCACATAATATGGTAGTTGTTATGCACGCCTGTAATAAATACGCGAGCTTCACCGTCACACACATCATAGCAACTTGGGTCGGTGCCCCCGCTTTGCAGTGTAGGCGGGTCAATTACATAAATGGTATCTTGAAAAACCTGCCCGGTGCAGCCCGTAGAAGCAACGGTGAACGTAACAGTGTAGGTTCCTGCCTGAATGTAAGCATGACTCGGAGTTGCACTATTATCTATTGGCGAACCATCACCAAAGTTCCATTGCGTGGTGGTAATTGTGCCGTTCATGGTTGAGGCATCGGCAAAGTTTATAACCACACCCATACAAACGGTATCACCGTTGGCATCAATATCAGAAGTAAAAAAAGGAGTGCAGGCTGCAAACAAATAAGCGGGTAAAAAAAGGCTTGTTAAAAAGATTAAGGAAAGTTTTTTCATCATAAGGTTAAATAAATTTGGGTTTGTTTTAAAACGCAAAGGGATACGATGAGTTATAAAAAGTAGTTTCATGAGTTTTTAATCATTTATCAACAATGGCTAATAAACCATCATCTTTCTGGTTATTTTCATTTCATCGCATTGCAGTGAGTAATAGTAAACCCCGGGATTAAGTTGTGCAGCCTTTGCATTAAAAATATAATCGTACTTACCTGCATGAAAGAGTTCATGTTCATAGAGAGAGGCAATTATTTTTCCGGTTATATCATAAAGAGATAGTGTAACATATCCTCCTTTTCCAAGAATAAAACTTAGTTGAGTCGTTTCATTAAAAGGGTTAGGTGCATTCTGCTCAAGATTGACCGGAGCAAATGTCACTGCTCCTGAATTTTCAATACCCATTGGCTCGGCATCAACCAAGGCAGTCCATACACTCAGCGTGTCGTTATTGTAAGCCATCCACATTGGCAACACGTTATTATTGTAAACAGAAATTCCGGTATAGTCTCCGAAAAAAATTTCAGAATCGGGAAGAAATGATTCTGCATTTACTTTGTAGTTTATAAAAGAGTTGCCCCCATCTCCTGAGCGGGCAAGGTAAACATCGGTACTATCGCTATCACTGAAATTTCTTCTGTCGTAAAACACACAGTAAATATTTCCGTTCACAGGATCAATGTCCATCCATGTCAGGAATTGTTGTTTTCCCGGAGCATCATCATTCACTTTAACTGGAGCGCTCCAGTTATCACCACCATCAGTAGATTTTACAAGCCAGACATCAGTATCATTAGTGCCGTTTCGCTGATCTGTCCAGTTTACATAAATGGTTCCGTTGTTATCGCACAAAGTAACCGGAAGTCCGTTACTGCGAAAAAGTCCTGTGATATTATAATTCCAACCGCCCGGCATGGAAGTAATAAATGTTTCGTGCGGCATCCATGTGTTTCCGCCATCAAGACTTTTATTGAAATACAACCCAAATCCCCAGGCCCACACTACATAAATTTCTCCGTTTGGCCCCACTGCGGGTGTTGCGCCTTCCACCGTATTATCACTGTCTAAACAATCTCCTGCCTGAGAACTTATCCTCTGCGGAATGCTCCAAGTTTGTCCGCTGTCGGTTGATTTTGAAAAATGAACAACAGAGCTGTCTCCTGGAGCTGTGCTTCCATAATTATCAAACTGTGTCCATGTAACGTAAATCTCATTATTTGCGGGATTTACAATTGCCTGCTCTTTATCCTGAACCTTTGCACCATTAAGCCCGGTGTAAGTTCCAGCGCTCCATGTTGCTCCCCCATCTGTTGATTTTGAAAAAACAATGCGATCAACCCAACTTCCGTTTTGTGGCGGATTAGCCAGATGTGAAAAATAAAAATGGCCTGCTGTATCAGTAAATATTTCAGGGTCACCCCAAACACCGTTTATAGTATCTTCAAGTCTATCAATTGTCCATGTTTGCCCGCCATCTGATGAATAAAACAAATTGTCAATATTAGCTCCTGCCACAACCTGTTGTGGATTCTTTGGGTTAATGCAAATAGATACTTCTTCCGGGTCATTAAAATTGCTGATAAGCACATTCGGAAATTGGGCTGACAATTTTGAAATCACAAGAAAAAAAATCAGAATTGTAATAAATCGCTTACTCATAAAGGATATTTTTCAAGAGTAAAAGTAATCGATTTAATACCCTCAAATTCAAGGATTGAAAAACAAAAGTATTTTTGTGACATATGAAAACCTACCTCAAACTCTACAACCTCACGCTTGCCATCGGCTGGGCGGCATTGCTCATTATCTACATACTAAACGGCTGCAAGTTAAATGAAGTTGGGCTTATACTCTTAAACATCTGCCAGTTTGCAGCGGTGCTGGAAATAATTCATGCTGCTTTAAAGATTGTTTCTTCGCCTGTTGGCACTACCATAAAACAACTTGGCTCACGCTTTATGGTAGTGGTTTTAATTGATTTACTAAAAAACGAAGAATACATTAATGTAGCCGGAATAACCGGTTTGCATCTGATAATGTTTGCCTGGGGGATTACCGAAATAGTGCGCTACTCGTTTTACTTTTCAGGATTAGTAGGTAAAGAAATAAAGATTTTGGTGTTTCTTCGCTACACACTTTTTCTGGTGCTTTATCCGATGGGCGTAACAGGTGAGTTGCTCATCATCTATTCATGGGTGGCAAAGGATGGATTTACATTTTCAGTAAACGATGTTGTTTTTGGAATCATCTTCCTCTCCTATTTCGTTTTCTTTCCCGGAATGTTCGGACACATGCTTTCGCAACGGAAAAAGAAGCTGTAAAATCATAAAAACACGCTTCTAAAACCATACCTTTGCAGCCCGAATTGCAATTGACATGGACAAACATTCCTATTTAAGTAACGCTGATATTTCCTCGTTAGAAACTCTTTATCAACAATATAAATCCAATCCCGATTCTGTTGATTTCGGCTGGAAAAAATTCTTTGAAGGTTTTGAGTTCTCAAAATATTCCTCTTCATCTGAAATTCCTGAAAACGTTCAGAAAGAATTTCATGTAATTAATCTCATTAATGCCTACCGAAAAGTTGGTCATCTGTTTACGAAAACTAATCCTGTTCGCGAACGCAGAAAATATGAACCAACTCTTGCTATTGAAAATTTCGGTTTGGAGAAAAGCGATTTAAACACCGTTTTTCAGGCAGGTTCCGAAATAGGAATTGGTGCTGCAACATTGCAAACTATTATTGAACACCTTTATCAGACTTATTGCCGCAGTGTTGGTTCTGAGTTTATGTACATGCGCAAACCTGAGGTGCTGGGCTGGATTCAAAAAAGATTAGAAAGCACAAAAAACACTCCTGCATTTTCTATTGAAGAGAAAAAACAAATTCTCAACAAGCTTAATGAAGCAGTTGTATTTGAAAATTTTCTTCAGAAAAAATTTACAGGACAAAAACGTTTTTCACTGGAAGGTGCTGAAGCCTTAATTCCTGCCTTGGATGCCATTGTTGAAAGAGGAGCAAAACTCGGAATTGCCGAATTTGTAATTGGTATGGCGCACCGCGGAAGATTGAATGTGCTTGCCAATACACTCAACAAAACGTATGAAAGCATTTTCTCGGAGTTTGCTGGTAAAGATTATGAAGATGATTATTTTGAAGGAGATGTAAAATATCACCAGGGCTTTACTTCCATTGACAAAACCGAAAGTGGAAAAAATGTGAAATTGAATCTTTGTCCAAACCCTTCGCACCTTGAAGCGGTTGGTCCCGTGGTAGAAGGTATTGCCCGTGCAAAAATTGAAAAGGATTATCACAATGATGCGAATGCACTTTGTCCAATTATTATTCACGGAGATGCAGCTGTTGCCGCTCAGGGAGTAGTTTACGAAACTGTTCAGATGGCTCAGCTTGATGGCTACAAAACAGGCGGCACTATTCACTTAGTAATTAATAACCAGGTTGGTTTCACTACCAATTTTGCGGATGCCCGTTCAAGTATTTATTGTACCGATGTGGCTAAAGTAACACTGTCTCCGGTTTTTCACGTGAATGGCGATGATGTAGAGGCAGTAGTAAATACCATACAGTTGGCAATTGAATTTCGTCAGACTTTTAAACGCGATATTTTTATTGACCTGTTGTGTTACCGCAAATACGGACACAACGAAGGTGATGAGCCACGTTTCACTCAGCCCCTGCTTTACAAAATCATTGAAACACACCCCAATCCGTTAGAGATCTACAACAAAAAACTAACGGAACAGGGAGTTGTAGAAGCCGGACTGGTAAAAGAGATGGAGAAGAAATTCAATCAATTTTTACAGGAACGATTGGATGAAGCAAAGCAAATTAAAAACGCTGAAATCATTCCTTTCCTATCCGACATCTGGAAAAACTTCAGCAGGTCAAAACCGGAAGACTTTGATACCTCGCCTGCAACAGGAGTTGATAAAAAAATACTGATTGACATCGCTGAAAAAATTACAGCCATTCCGGAAGGAAAAAAGTTTTTCAAGAAGATGGAAAAAATCATGCAGGACCGCCACGACATGGTTTTTAAAACTGACAAACTGGATTGGGGAATGGCTGAATTACTGGCGTATGCAAGTTTGTTGAAAGAAGGACACCCCGTTCGTTTCAGCGGACAGGACGTAGAGCGCGGAACATTTTCGCATCGCCATGCAGTATTGAAAGTTGAAGACTCGGAAGAGGAATATGTGCCCTTGAATCACATCAACGGAAAGCAGGCTGAATTTCAGATTTACAATTCATTGTTATCTGAATATGCTGTAATGGGCTTTGATTACGGTTATGCCTTTGCAACACCTGACACCCTTACAATTTGGGAAGCGCAATTCGGTGATTTCAACAATGGAGCACAAATTATTATTGACCAGTTTCTTTGCTGTGCCGAAGAAAAGTGGGATGTTATGAACGGGCTGGTTTTGTTTCTTCCGCATGGATACGAAGGTATGGGCGCAGAACACAGCAGCGGCAGAATGGAGCGTTTCCTTTCGCTCTCAGCCGACTATAATATGCAGGTTGTTAACTGCACCACACCGGCAAACTTTTTTCACGTTTTGCGCAGACAAATGAAACGCAATTTCCGTAAGCCACTAATCGTATTTACACCAAAAAGTTTGCTGCGTCACCCCGCCTGCATTTCATCGCTTGATGATTTAGCAACAGGTTCATTCATCGAAGTTTTTGATGATGCAACCGCAACCATAAAAGATGTGAAAAAAGTAGTTTTCTGCTCAGGCAAAATCTACTACGAATTGCTGGAACAAAAAGAAAAAGTAGCTGATAACGAAACAGCAATTATCCGTGTGGAGCAATTATTTCCGCTGCCTAAAAAACAATTGGATAACGTTGTTCAGAAATATAAAAATGCCGAAAAGTGGTATTGGGTGCAGGAAGAGCCTGCCAACATGGGAGCATGGCCTTATATCGTTCGCCTGTATCACAACATAGATTTAGAAGTTATTGCACGCCCCGATTCAGGAACACCTGCAACAGGTTCACATGAACGGCATGCACACACACAGAGAAAATTAGTTGAAAAAGTATTCAGCAAAACAATTGTAAAAGCATAAACGAAAATGATAGCAGAAACTAAGGTTCCAAGTCCGGGAGAATCCATCACAGAAGTTGAGATAGCCAACTGGTTGGTAAAAGATGGTGACTATGTTTCCAAAGATGATGAATTGTGCGAAATAGATTCGGATAAAGCAACGCTGACTGTTAATGCAGAGGAGTCGGGAACAGTTAAAATTTTAATTGCAGCAGGAGAAAAAGTAGCAGTGGGCGCAACTATCTGCACGATTGATACTGATGCAAAAGCACCTGCTGCAACTGAAAAGAAAAAAGAAAAAGCTGCAGAAGTAGTAATTGCGGCACCTGAGAAAAAACAAGAAGTAAAAGAAGAGAAAAAGAAATCGTATGCCGATGGAGTTCCTTCTGTTTCAGCTAAAAAAATGATGGAAGAAAATGGGTTGACTTCATCAAAAATAAAAGCAACAGGCAAAGACGGACGTATTACCAAAGGCGATGTCTTGCAGGCGATGTCTGCAGGATTCAATAACGAAAGCGTTACCAATTCATGGCAGGGCTCACGCGAAACCGATCGCCAGAAGATGAGCAGCCTGCGCAGAAAACTTGCGGAACGTTTGGTTGGCGTGAAAAATCAAACCGCTATGCTCACCACATTCAATGAAGTGGATATGAGCGGGATTATGGAACTCCGCAAAAAATACAAAGACAAGTTTAAAGAAAAACATGGCGTTGGCG
>CAMBRL010000048.1 GCA_945870105.1 Chitinophaga pinensis | reverse complement strand
CACCACCAGTTTAAATACACTTGTAGACCCGGCACCGCAGCAGGACACCTGGTTTTATCTTACCATAACAGATACCTATGGTTGCCAGCATACCGACTCCATGTGGTTTGATTACACCCCCGCAGGAGACCCCTCTGTAAATCCTGCGGGGCCATTTTGCGTTTCAGGAAATCCTGTGAATTTAACTTCGGTTGAACCGGGCGGAACATGGAGCGGACCGGGAGTTAGCCCGGCAGGTTTATTTAGTCCGTCAGTTGCAGGTGCAGGTAACCACAACATTGTATATACGTTGCCGGGAAATTGCGGGTCAGCCGATTCAATGATAGTTATCGTTGATAGCCTTTCTTTTACTTCTGTAATAATTGATGCAACCTGCAATGGATTTAGTGATGGATCAATTGACATAACAAACCCAACAGGAGGAGTTGCTCCTTATCAATACAGCATTGATAACGGAAATACTTTTCAGGCATCCAATACATTTAACGCTCTTTCGGCAGGGAATTATGATTTAGTGATAAGGGACAATAACAATTGCGAATCGCAACCGGTTACTGTTGCCGTTTCAGAATTTCCATTGGTTACTTTTACCTCTGCAACTACAACCGCTAATTGCGGAAACCCTGATGGTTCACTTACCCTCACCGGGGCTGATGGTGATGGCGGACCATATCAATACAGCATTGACAATGGAGCAAGTTTTCAGGCAAGCGGAACATTTAACGGACTTCTTCCTGTAACCTATAATGTAGTTGTTCAGGATAACAGCGGATGCACGGTCTCAGGAACAGTAGCAGTTCCAAACAGCGCAGGATTTACAGTAAACGTAACTGCGTCAACTAATGCTACCTGCAACGGAACCTGTGACGGAACAGCTGACATGGTTGCAAGTCCCGGATTTATTGGAGTGCTTAGTTATGATTGGATTGACTTGACCACGAATATATCTTTGGGTCAATTAACTGCCAATGCAACCGGATTATGTGCCGCTACTTATATTGCTGCAGCTACTGATGCTGTTGGTTGTATAGCAAGAGATACTATAATTATTACAGAACCAACAGCTGTTGCAATTCTAACTTCAACAGATGTTACCATTTGCATTAGCTCAACCACTAATCTGTTAGCAACACCTCAGGGCGGAACACCCGGTTACACCTATTCATGGACAGCCGCTCCTGCCGACCCAACATTGCTTACTCCAACTATTGCAAACCCAACCGTTGCACCAATTGTAACAACCATTTACACTATTAACGTGGATGATAATAACAATTGCCCTGCTCCTGCCGAAACAGTTACAATCACTGTAAATCCTCCGCTGGCTTTAAACATGCTGCCTCCCGGCCCCATTGATATTTGCCCGGGCGAAACTGCTACCATGAACATGAACGCAACAGGTGGTGATGGCAATTACACCTATACATGGGATGGCGGAAGCAATCCTGTAAATCCTCCTGTATCGGTTACACCTGCGCTGAACACTACTTATAATTTTACCGTGAATGATGGTTGCGGAACGCCTCCTGCAACGCAAGCGGTTGATGTGAATATTTTCCTGCTTCCGGCAATTAATTTCAGTGCAAACACCTATGAAGGTTGTGAGCCATTGAGAGTAACATTTACAGATAACACCGTACCTCAACCTGCTAATCTTAACTGGAATTTTGGCGACCCTAATTCGGGAACAAATAATAGTTCTTCAGGAACTACTCCTACTCATGCTTATAATGATCCGGGTGTTTTTGATATAACGCTGGTGGTTACTACACCTGATGGCTGCAAAGATTCGCTTACCATGCAGAATATGATTACTGTTTATCCGCTGCCGGTTGCTGATTTTTCTGCTTTGCCACCTTCAACTGATATTTTTAATCCTGAGATTACTTTTAATGATAATTCAAATGGAGCAGCACAGTGGTCATGGGATTTTGGAGATAATACAACTTCAACTATTGAAAATCCCAGCCACATCTATGGCGATACCGGAACATACACCGTTTGGCTTTATGTAGAAAGTTCAGAGGGCTGCTTAGACAGCACTTCAAATCTTGTAGAAATAACACCAATTTTCACCTTTTATGTTCCAAGTGCATTTACTCCAAATTCAGACGGAACAAACGATACGTTCTTCCCGAAAGGCGAAACTATTGACCCCGACAATTATATATTCCGCATATTCAACAGATGGGGACAGGAAGTTTATGCAAGCCACACTCCAGGTGAAAAATGGGATGGTACAGTTGCAACAGGCAATAAAGCTCAGGAAGAAGTATATGTATGGGTAGCTGAAATGCTTGACCTCAACGGTGAAAAACACAAATTTTATGGAAGGGTGACACTTTACCGGTAAAATAATTTTGGAGTTATTATATTTTACCTATTTTAGCAGCCCCAAATTAAAATATTTATTAAAGAAAATATGAAAAAATTATTACTGTTTGCATCTGTAATGTTTATTACACTAGGTGCATTTGCGCAAGGCAACAACGTTGGTATCGGCACAACTACACCCGATAATACTGCATTACTTGACCTTACATCTACAACGAAAGGTCTTTTGGTTCCAAGGTTAAACACCAACCAGATGAATGCAATTACCGTTGGTAATGCACAAAACGGATTATTAATCTATAACATCGACTCATTGTGTTTCTGTTATTGGAATACTACTGCATGGATATCCATGTGTGGTGGCGGAAGTGGAAACTCAGGTGCTACAGGACCAACTGGACCTGCCGGTGCTGCAGGACCAACAGGTGCTTCAGGTGCTGATGGTGCAACTGGCGCTCAAGGACCTCAAGGCTCTAACGGTTTACCAGGTGCAACTGGTGCTTCAGGCGCTGATGGTGCAACAGGACCTTCAGGTGCTGATGGAGCTACCGGGCCCGCAGGTGCAACAGGTGCTTCAGGTGCCGATGGCGCTACAGGTGCTGCAGGTGCGACCGGAGCTGCAGGTGCAACAGGACCTTCAGGTGCTGATGGAGCTACAGGGCCTTCTGGCGCTGCTAACGTTCAATCAGTTGCTCTTTTAACTCAAAGCCAACTTACAGTTGGGGATCCAGGTGGGACAAGTATTGTTTACACTCAAATTCCTGATTTAACTTATACTTTTAATGTACCAAGTGGCGAAACATGGAATGTATTTGCACACGCATTCGGAACTACATTAAATTTAGGCCCAAGTTTCACTGATTGTAATTCTCAATGGGCAATATTTGTTGATGGAGCTGTAACGGAGAACTTGCAAAGAATAACACTTATGGATGGAACAAGCCAACTAGTAGCCACATATGAAGGCTGGGGAGTTAGTTATACCGGGTCATTTACTGCTGGATCTCACACAATTGATGCAAGAGGAGCTTGGGCAGGTGATGCAACAGGTGATTGTCAGGTTTATCTTGGAGGACCAACAGGAAGTTTTAGATCTGCTTTGAACATTTTAATTACTCAATAAGCAGCGCTAACGCAATGAAAAAAGTATTTGTAACCGGACTATTTATTTTTGGATGCCTGCATTTTAGTAATGCTCAAGCTATTCAACAGCCCAAAAGAGAAATCTCTTCAACTAGTATTACTGCAAAATCTGATACAAAGGAGAAAGATTCTTTTAACGAAGTTCCAGCTGATAGAACTCAGGGGCAAATTAATTCAAGTAGTAATAATTCAGGTAAGAAACCCGGAATTGTAACTTCAACCAAAATTGCAGATAGAAGGAATGCAACTTTATTGAATAAACCTTTAGAAGAAAATAAAACAGAGAAATAATAATTGTATGAAAATAAAAAGCCCCGCGATAATTATCGCGGGGCTTTTTATTTGGTGCAGATTAATGCTTAAACATCAATTCGTGCATACTTCGCGTGCTTCTCAATAAAATCTCTGCGTGGCGGAACATCATCGCCCATAAGCATTGAGAATATGCGGTCAGCTTCGGCTGCGCTATCAATAGATACTTGTCTTAATGTTCTGGTTGCAGGGTTCATGGTAGTTGACCATAACTGTTCTGCATTCATTTCTCCAAGTCCTTTATAGCGCTGGGTATTTACACTGTCATCTTTACCTTTTCCTAATTCTTTAACTGCTTCTTCGCGTTGTTGTTCGTTCCAGCAGTATTTCTCTTCTTTTCCTTTCTTTATCAAATACAAGGGTGGTGTGGCAATATAAATGCGTCCTTGCTCAATGAGCGCTTTCATATAGCGGAAAAAGAAAGTAAGGATAAGTGTGGTAATGTGGCTTCCATCTATATCCGCATCGCACATGATAATTACTTTATGGTAACGAAGTTTTTCAATGTTCAGTGCTTTGTCATCTTCCGGTGTGCCTATGTGAACTCCTAATGCAGTGAACATATTCTTTATCTCCTCGTTGTCATAAATTTTCCATTCCATTGCTTTTTCAACGTTCAGAATTTTACCTCTGAGCGGGAGGATTGCCTGGAAATTACGGTCACGACCTTGCTTGGCTGTTCCACCTGCCGAGTCTCCCTCAACCAAGTAAATCTCACAATTCGCAGGGTCATTGTCAGAGCAGTCAGAAAGTTTTCCGGGAAGTCCGCTTCCTGTAAGAACGTTTTTGCGTTGAACCTGTTCACGTGCTTTGCGGGCTGCATGACGGGCTTCGGCAGCCAATAATACTTTCTCTACTAATCTACGTGCATCTTTCGGATTTTCTTCCAGGTAATTGTTGAGTGTTTCACCAACAGCTACGTCCACAGCACCAATTACTTCGTTGTTTCCGAGTTTGGTTTTGGTTTGCCCTTCAAACTGGGGTTCCTGAACTTTTATGGAAATAACGGCTGTTAATCCTTCACGGAAATCTTCTCCGCTTATCTCAAATTTTTTCTTTTCGAGCATACCTGATTTCTCGGCATACGTTTTCAGGGTTCTTGTCAACGCTCTGCGGAAACCTGCAAGGTGGGTTCCACCTTCAATTGTATTGATGTTGTTTACATAGGAGTGAACATTCTCGCCAAAAGAAGTGTTGTATTGCATTGCCACTTCAATGGGCATACCTGTTTTGTCGGTGTCTAAGTAAATTGGTTTTTCAATCAGCTTTTCACGTGTTGAATCAAGGTATTCTACAAACTCAACTAATCCTCTTTCAGAGTAAAAGGTTTCTGTTCTATGTGCTCCGTTTTCGTCTTTGGTGCGCAGGTCGGTGATGTTGAGTGTTATTTTTTTGTTGAGGTATGATAACTCACGCAAACGGGCTGCGAGTGTTTCGTAATTATAATCGGTAGCAATAAAAATAGTAGCATCGGGCTGGAAGGTGACGATGGTTCCTGTTTTATCGCTTTCGCCAACTACTTTTGTTGGGTAGAGTGGTTTCCCTTCGCTGTATTCTTGCTGGAATATTTTTCCTTCGCGATGAACTTCTGCTTTAAGCAATGTAGAAAGTGCATTAACGCAGGATACACCCACACCGTGGAGACCTCCTGATACTTTGTAACTGTCTTTGTCGAATTTACCACCGGCATGAAGCACGGTCATAACTACTTCAAGCGCTGAGCGTTTTTCTTTGGCGTGCATAGCGGTTGGAATTCCGCGGCCGTCATCTTTTACGGTGATTGAATTGCCTTCGTTGATGAATACATCAATGTTTTTGCAATGTCCGGCAAGGGCTTCGTCAATAGAATTGTCCACTACCTCGTAAACCAAGTGGTGCAGACCTCTGATGCCCACATCACCAATATACATGGCAGGACGTTTACGAACTGCCTCTAACCCTTCAAGAACCTGTATGCTATCTGCACCGTAACCTGACGCATTTTTAATTTCTTTTACTTCATCTTCTGCCATATTTTCTGTTGTTTGCACTTATGTTTAATCTGAATTTTTGTGTTGTTTTTAAATGTCGTGCGAAGATAGTAAAATATGTAGTGGAAATAACATGAAACCGCCTGTAAAAACAAGTGTTTTTATAAACATTTAATTAACATTTTAGCAATTCGAAAAGTGGACGGTTTATAAGTTAGTTATTTCTGACAAAACTTAAAATAAATCGCCAGTATATTTACACTCCAATAAATATCATTTTCATGAAAAAAGTTTTACTGATTAGTTGTGCTTTAACAATCTATTTTGCTGCTCTTTCACAGCAGTCAATGAATTGCGGAGCAGATGAACTGCGCATTTCTAACCTGAAGCATAATCCTGAACTTGCAAAAGCTGTAATTGAGCGTGAAAAAGAATTAGAAAATTTTACCCATGAATTTATTGCTGCAAAAACGGAAAAGGAATCAACTGCTGATACTGCCCTGTATGTTATTCCGATTGTGTTTCATATTATCCATAATTACGGTAATGAGAATATTGCGAACGAACAGATTTACAGCGCTATTGATATGCTGAATAAAACGTTCCGCAAAGAACGGGATGATACGGCAAGTATTGTGGAGATTTTTAAACCGCTACATGCTGATACGCGCATTGAATTTCGTTTAGCAAAACTCGACCCTGATGGAAATTGCCATAGCGGAATTAACCGCATTGCTTCATCGCTTTCGGAAACAGGAGATCATGCGGTAAAAAATCTTGTGCAATGGAATCCTGCAAATTACATGAATGTGTATGTTGTTAAAAATGCAGCGGGTCTGGCCGGTCATGCAATTTTTCCTTCGGATGCGGATACTGTTCCGGGATGGGATGGTATTGTGCTTTCGCATAATTATGTGGGGACCATTGGCACATCTAATTTGACGCAATCGGTAGCATTTGCGCATGAGTGCGGACACTATTTGAATTTGCAGCATATCTGGGGCGGAAATAATGTTCCTGGTTATTATTTTCTGCCTTGTGCCGATCCTAATCACGATTGCGGAATTGATGACGGAGTTGCGGATACTCCGCCTACTATCGGCTGGCAAAGTTGTAATCTGAGCGGCACATCGTGCAACAATTCTACGGTTGATATGGTGCAGAACGTGATGGATTATTCGTACTGCAACATTATGTTTACCACGGGGCAAAAAGACAGAATGCAGGCTGCATTGAACTCACCTATCGGAAACCGGAATAATTTATGGCAACCTGCAAATCTTATTGCAACAGGGGTTTACGATGCGCCTGTTTTGTGCGGTGCTGATTTCAGCAGCAATAAAAAGGTTGTTTGTCCGGGTGGAGCAATTACGTTTAACAATGAAAGTTATGAGGCGCCTTTTGATTCTGTATTGTGGACATTTGAAGGTGGAACGCCTGTAAGTTCAACAGCAGAAGAACCAGAGGTTGATTATAATTCAGAAGGCGTTTATGATGTGAGTTTAACAGTATATGCAAACAGCAGTTCTGTTAGTGAAACGAAGAGCAATTTTATTTCTGTATTGCCGGAAACAAATGCGGAGATGTTTCCTTTTTCGGAATCATTTGAAACAGATGAACCGGAACTTGAAAGCATAGGGTGGTTTGAAAGTAATTTTGATTCGGAAAATAATTGGTCATTGGACGGACAGGCTCCTTACAGCGGCACTGTTTCGGTGATGCTCAGTAATTTTAATAATACAATGGACACAAAAGATGATCTTTACAGTCCCTTAATTGATTTATCGCAGGTAACAGAAACAAACATCGGTTTTAAGTATGCATTTGCCGGAAAAACCGATTCGATTAATGACGAGTTGCTGTTACAAATAAATAAAGGTTGCAGCAATTTCTGGCTGACTAAACTAACACTTACAGGAATTGAATTAGAAACCTCAACTCCATTAATAAGTCCTTTCTATCCGACAACCCAGCAACAATGGAAACAAGGCGTTACAAGCATACCTTCTTCCTATTTTGTGGATGATTTTCGTTTCCGTTTTGTATTTAATGGTCGCTGTGGTAACAATATTTTTATTGACGATATTAACATTGATGTTGCGGCAGGTGTGGAAGAAAATTCTTTTGAGGAAAATGCACTTCAACTATTTCCTAATCCTACAACGGGAAAAATTAATCTTGTCTTGCCTGAAAATTCAGGAAAGATAAAAGAAGTAAATCTGTTTGATTCAAAAGGTGCTTTATTAGCTGTATTTAACAATACACTTACTTTTGACATTTCAACATTCAGCAGCGGATTGTATTTTATTATTGCAGAAACTGAAAATGCATTTTACTGCCAACGTGTGCTAAAAGAATAATCAGATTAAGCTATGTTTGCATAAACTAAACTGTTCTTCCATGAAGAAAATCTACTTAGCAATTCTGTTCTTTCTTATTGCAGCAAGCAATCATTCGTTTGCACAATACGCCATTAATTTCAGCTTCGGGCCGGGCGTAAGCTTTAGTAAAATGGATCCAACGCAGCTCGATACTTTTTCTGCCTCGTGGAACCGGTATTATAAAGTGAATATGAAACAGGACTATGCAATGTGGAACAGCACCACCACTACACCGGGCTTTGAAGTTGCATTTGATTTTTACAACCCAAGCAAGGTTTCGTTTCACATGCTTTTTTCAGTAGGAGCTTATTGGGGAAAACAAGTGAATAAAAGTATTTTGTGGAATAACTATGTACACGAACTTGATTTGCGTTTTAATGACGTTCCCGTTATGTTCGGCATGGGGCCTCAGATAAAGGGCTTTCTATTTATTGATTACTTATTCGGGGCGCAATTCCGCACTACTTCCTTAAAGTCCACAGTTACTTATCCCGATGGCTCGCGCAGCATGTGTTACGAGATGGATATCCTTGGCTTTTATGAAAGCACTGCGCCCACATTTGCGCACGGTGTAGCTGTTTCGGTAAAAATATGGAGGCTCATGGTTTCGGCACGTTGGACCTTCCCGATAAAAACCGCGCTTAACTCAGAAACACATTTGATGGATTTTGATGTGAACCGTTACCGACAAAGTGAGTTTCCTGTGAATTTTGAGACCTTCTCAAATAACACATTGGTGTATGATGAAGCCAACATGCTTAACGAAACACCGCTCCATAAATCAATCCTTAACCTTTCGCTGAAATTTGTAATCGGCAGAATTAAATAAAGATAACACCATGAAAAAAGCAACTCTATTTATACTAAGTCTAGCCCTGTTATTTTCCGGCTGCCAGAAAGATGATAAGCTGGAAAACCGTCTGGAAGGCACCTGGAATATTGTTGATTACGAGAACATAAAAATCTTTAACGATGGCACTACTGAAATGGTGGCCGAGTCAAATGACGCAGGCTATTTTACCTTTTACAAAGATGTCCTTGACCTGATGGTATTTGATTTTTCATATACTGCAAATGGGTCTACCGCAAGTGGCACTGCTGTTGATTTTTTAATTGACGACCATGCCCAACGCATCATTATCATCAACGGAAAATGTTCGGGCATTATTGATTGCGACATTGCTTACACCATTGAAGAAAACAGCAAGAAGCGTCAGGTATGGAGCATCTACAGTTTGCAACAACAAGGACTTTCAACTGATTTTGTTTACAAGAAAAAATTTGTGCTTGAAAAGGAATAATGCGCACAGCATTAGTTTGGCCTAAAACCCTTTCGAGAATTTCTCCAGCTCAGGAAAAAATAAACGGAAATCTTTTTCGTAGTCGCTGTAATCATTAATTAAGTCGGCAGTTGCTTTTTCCATATTGGATTGAAACCTTGCCCTGCGCGCCATTCCAGCCAGCACTCGTTCAATGCCTTCGGTCTTGGAATAATTGAAAAGCAAATCGTATTCGGTCATGTACTGGAAAAACCGTTTTGATTTGTCGGGCATGAGTTCTATGTTTTTCTCCAGCATCAGATAGGTTGCTGCCGAAAATTGTTGTAACGGTTGCGGATGAAACTCGTTCCAATTGGCTGCCAGAAAATGGTCGTAAAAAATATCAACGATTACCCACGCATATTTATCATACTTCTCATACAAGCGCATGCAGCTTTGTTTGAAAACAGGGTGCGTATCAGTAAAGTCATCAATAGCGCGATGCATACGAATTCCCTCTATCACTTTTTCTGGAAAGCGCCCATCTAATTTTCCGCGCACACCATCGGCAATATAATTGCCAAACATCAATTCATCTGATGTGTGCGACAAATAAAGGTGAGCAAGAAAGTTCAATTATTTTGTAATTTTGTATTCAGTCTGATAAATATACAAATACAATAACACATGAAGTTACGTTCTGTTTTAGCCTTAGTGATTTCTTTCACATTATATTCTGCTTCCGCTCAGGAAACCATTAATTGGGTAACATTTGAAAAAGCTGTGGAACTTTCAAAAAAAGAACCGCGCCCGATTATTATGGATGTTTATACCGACTGGTGCGGATGGTGCAAAAAAATGGATGCGTCCACATTCGCCAATCCTAAAATTGCTGCGTATGTAAATCAATATTTTTATGCTGTAAAATTTAATGCTGAGCAAAAGGAACCCATCTTATTCAGAGAACGCGAATTCAAATTTATTCCCAACGGACAGCGCGGTTATCATGAACTGGCAGCGGAGTTGATGCAGGGAAAACTCTCCTACCCTACTATTGTTTATTTAGATAAAGAACTGAATCTTATTCAACCTATTGCGGGATTTCAGACACCCGAAGCTCTGGAACCCATCATTACTTTTTTTGGTTCTGATAAATACCGCAGCATAACCTGGGAAGCATTTTCTGCAGAGTTTAAATCAAACCTTTAAACCTAAGATTTGTTTTACCTTTTAGCCATTGCTCTTGCGCCTGCCCTTGCAATAGCTATTTTCATTTACTTTAAAGACAAGCACGAGAAAGAACCTTTAGGTCTTTTGCTGAAATGTTTTTTTCTGGGTGGAGTAAGTATTATTCCTGCTGTTATTCTTGAAGTTTACGGTGGTCCTTTGCTTGCACTTGATGAATACTGGTCGCACAATTTTGTTCATGCTTTTATAGTTGTTGGTTTCAGCGAAGAATTTTCGAAATACATTTTCTTTAAACGATTTGCCTACAACCGTGCTGAGTTTAATGAACCATTTGACGGCATCATTTACAGCGTAATGGTTTCATTGGGTTTTGCAGCATTGGAAAATGTGATGTATGTGATGGATGGCGGAATTAGTGTTGGCTTGCTGCGCATGTTTACTGCTGTTCCTGCCCATGCAGCAAATGCAGTAATGATGGGCTATTTTGCTGGACTTGCAAAATTTAATCCTCAACGCGAGAAGGCTTTATTAATTACCGGAATACTTGCCGCTACTTTTTTTCACGGTGCTTATGACTTTTGTTTGTTTGTAAACGAAGTGCCCGTAATTGCTTTTGGTGCGTTGATTACGTTGATTGTAGTGATTGTTCTTTCGCGCAAAGCGATTAAGATGCACAGTGATAATTCTCCATTTAAACCGGGGAATGTTTTTAGAACGTAAAACAAACAGCCCCGCCAAACTTACGTTTGACGGGGCTGCTTTATTTAACCTCTAAAAAGGAAAGGCTTACATCATTCCACCCATTCCGCCCATTCCGCCTGGCATGCCACCCGGCATTCCGCCACCAGCGTTTTCTTCTTTCTCATCAGCAAGTACGCACTCAGTTGTGAGCAACATTCCTGCGATAGAAGCAGCGTTTTCTAAAGCTACACGTGCAACTTTAGTTGGGTCAATAACTCCGGCTTTCAACAAATGCTCATACACATCGGTGCGTGCATTGTATCCGAAATCACCTTTTCCTTCTTTTACTTTTTGAACTACGATTGAACCTTCACCACCTGCGTTAGCAACGATCTGGCGCAATGGCTCTTCAATTGCTCTGCGAACAATTGCGATACCTGTAGTTTCATCATCGTTATCTCCAACCATTTTATCTAAGGCTTCAACGGCACGGATGTAGGCAACGCCTCCACCCGGAATGATTCCTTCTGCAATAGCAGCGCGGGTAGCGTGCAATGCATCGTCAACACGGTCTTTCTTTTCTTTCATTTCCACTTCAGTAGCAGCGCCAACATAAAGAACCGCAACACCTCCGGCTAATTTAGCCAAACGCTCCTGCAATTTTTCTTTGTCGTAGTCTGAAGTTGTAGATTCAATCTGCGCTTTAATTTGATTAACACGCGCTTTGATATCGTCTTTTGCACCTGCACCGTTTACGATGGTAGTGTTGTCTTTATCAATCGTGATTTTCTCTGCAGTTCCAAGGTCAGAAAGGTCAGCATTCTCTAATTTGAAACCTCTTTCTTCGCTGATAACTGTTCCGCCAGTAAGGATAGCGATGTCTTCCAACATTGCCTTTCTGCGATCACCAAAACCCGGAGCTTTTACAGCTGCGATTTTTAGTGAACCACGAATTTTGTTTACAACCAAAGTAGCCAATGCTTCACCATCAATTTCTTCAGCGATAATTAACAAAGGACGACCTGACTGAACTTGTTTCTCTAACAAAGGAAGTAACTCCTTCATGCTTGAAATCTTTTTGTCGTAGATCAAAATTTGAACGTTCTCCAGAACTGCTTCCATTTTCTCTGCATTCGTTACAAAGTAAGGAGAAACATATCCGCGGTCGAATTGCATACCTTCTACTACTTCAACAGTAGTTTCGGTTCCTTTAGCTTCTTCAACAGTGATAACACCTTCTTTTTTCACTTTCTTCATTGCTTCAGCTATCAGTTTCCCGATGGTGCTGTCGCTGTTTGCAGAAATAGTTGCAACCTGCTCGATTTTATCGTTATCGTCACCAACTGATTTAGATTGTTTTTGCAGATTTTTAACTACCGCAATAACCGCTTTATCAATACCGCGTTTCAAATCCATTGGATTTGCTCCGGCAGCAACGTTTTTCAAACCTGCAGTTACGATAGCTTGTGCAAGCACCGTAGCAGTGGTAGTTCCGTCACCAGCGATGTCAGCAGTTTTTGAAGCCACTTCTTTCAGCATTTGCGCACCCATGTTTTCAACCGGGTTTGAAAGTTCGATTTCTTTTGCAACCGTTACACCATCTTTAGTGATAGTTGGTGCACCGAATTTTTTGTCAATAATTACGTTACGTCCTTTTGGACCAAGGGTAACTTTTACAGCGTTCGCCAAAGCGTCAACGCCCTTCTTGATTTGGTCTCTCGCCTCAAGATTGAATATAATTTGTTTAGCCATTTTGTTTATTTATTGATTTAGTTAATTAGTGATTTAGTGATTGATTTTACGTTGGTGCTTTAATTCGCTAAATCACCAAATCGCAAAATCACAAATGATTTAGATTACTGCGAAAATGTCGCTTTCACGCATGATAAGATATTCTTTGCCTTCAACTGTGATTTCGGTTCCGGCATATTTTCCGTAAAGAACTTCGTCACCAACTTTTACAGCTGGTTTGTTTCCTTTTTCATCAATTTCGCTTACAGAAACAATTTTGCCGCGTTGCGGTTTTTCTTTTGCGGTGTCAGGAATGATAATTCCTGATTTTGTTTTTTCTTCGGCAGCGGCTGCTTCAACAACCACACGGTTCTGTGTGCCGGCAATAGGTCTGATTTTTACTGACATGTTTTAATTTGATTTATTGGTTTAACTAATTTGATAATTTATTTTCGGTATGCGCCCATTGTCACTTACCGTGCCAAGCGGCTTTAAGGGACAATTTTGCAGTTTTCGGCTAAAAAAAATGTCAGGCTGTGACAACCTGACATTTTTAAATGAAAGATATTTATTAACGCTTAGTTTCCTGCAGGAGGCGCAGGTTGCTCTTGTCCTGCTGCCGGAGCAGGTGCTTCCTGCGGTGCAGCTGAAGGATCTTGCGCGTTATCAATCTGCTCTTTTATAGCCGATTCGGTTTGTACACCTGCATCTTCACGATTAATAAAAGCTGTTGAAGCAAGGCTCAATACCAATAATGCAATGGCTAAACCCCATGTTGATTTTTCCAAAAAATCACCGGTCTTTTTAACCCCCATCACCTGATTGGAAGCTCCAAAACTGGAAGACAGACCTCCGCCTTTAGAGTTTTGCACCAACACTACTAAAACCAGCAGTGCACATACTATAATGATTAAGATTGAAATGAATAAATACATGTTATTGTTCGTTTAATTTTTGTCTCAGATTTTCAATTCGGGCTGCAAAGGAAAGGCTTTTTTCGGGATATTTCAAACTTAATTTCTCGTAAGCCTTAATTGCCTTGGCAAAAAAGCCCTGTTTTTCATAAATCTGGGCCAGCGTTTCAGTTACCAACTCATCGTCTTCTATAATACTTTGCTTTGCCATGTTTACAGGCGAAAAGAATTCAGCTTTCTGCGGCTTACTGATTTTTGGTTCTTCACGCAAAAACTTGTCAATCAACGCATCTTTTTGTGAAGGCTTTTTCTTCTCGCGCTCAATCTCTACTGCTTTCACCGAATGAAGCGAAGCCAATCTCAACCATTCGGTGAACGTATGTGTTTCATCCACTTTAGGTTGTTGCTTTTTAACAACAGGTTCAACTTTTTTCTCAACTACCTGCTCAACTTTTGGTTCTTCTTTCTTCTTAACTAAAGGCTCTTCCGTTTTAACTCTTTCAATAGGTTTCAACACAGGTCTTTCCTGCGAAATTTCCTTTATCTCAACTACAGGCTCTACTTTTATTTCAGACTGAATTACCTTCTCTTCAACTTTTGCAATTCCATTGATGAGCTCATAAAGTTTTGTCCTGTCTGCACTGTAAGCAGCTGCAATTTTCAATTGTGCGTTATAGCGGATATTTTTTTCGTTGTGCAGGTTTTTAGCCAGCAAAATCTGAGCAGTCTGGAAATAGGGATATTCCTTTACCAACTCGGTAAGCAGCGGAAGGCTTTGCCCGTTAAGCATTGCAGGTGAATTCAGGAACCCGTTGAACTGTTCTAAATTCATCTTACCAATTGATTACCGATTTATTAAAAATGTCCTGTACCAATTGGTCGTTAATTTCGGTAACAAGTTGGTCTTGCACCGCAGCAAGGCTTTGTGAACTATTAAAGTCAGCAAAACGGGTAAAGCTTTGCTCAAAATTTTGTTTCTCATCTTTAGCGTTAGTGAACGTAACGCTGACTGTAATTGTCAGTCTATTCAATGCGGCAGTCTCGTTACCCTGAATGGCAACCGGAGCAGTAGCATAACCGGTTACAAATCCCTCAAAGTTCAGATCACCTTTGCTTGGAACCAAGGTTAAACTTGTTTGTGAAGTGAATTTATCACGTAATGTTTCTGTAAACTTCTGGCTGAACGTTGGAGGAGCGAGCGGAGCGTTGTTTTTAAAATAAATGATGGAAACTGTTTTTGATTCACCCGTTGAAGCACCTGTAAAAGAATAAACACCGCATCCTGTCTGAGTCAGCACTAAAAAGCAAACAACAAGCAGCGCAGAAATTCTCATTTATCAATATTATACTCGTTGATTTTGCGATACAAAGTGCGTTCTGAAATTCCTAATTCAGCAGCTGCATCTTTACGTTTTCCTTTGTGCTTTTCCAACGCACGTTTAATCAAACCGATTTCTGTTTCTTCCAACGAAAGCGATTGTTCGGCCACTTCTTCTGGAACTACAAAATGCTCGTGTTCGTTATTTTTGCGCTGCACCTGAATACCATGATCCATTTCAGATACAGGCTCCACTTCACGATACAATTTATTAATCAGGCCTTCATTTTTCTCACGGAACTGCTGATTGCCTTCTTCATTTGAAATTAACTCAACGACTAATTTTTTCATGTCGTTGATATCCTTTTTCATGTCAAAAAGCACTTTGTATAACAACTCGCGCTCTGAAAATTCAGGATTATCTTTTGGCTTCTCATAAACCGCAGGAAGATTAGGTTTGCCATTATCTGTTGGCAAATAATGTTGAAATATTGCTCCTGAAATATTCCGTTCTTTTTCAATAATGGAAACCTGTTCCACAATATTTTTCAGTTGGCGCACGTTTCCGGGAAAGGTGTAGTTTTCCAACATGCGCACTGCATCGTCTTCTAACTTGATTGCAGGCATTCTGTATTTCTCTGCAAAATCACTGGCGAACTTGCGGAAAAGCAGATGAATGTCCTCTCTCCTGTTACGCAAGGATGGAACATAAATAGGAACTGTGTTCAGCCTGTAATAAAGATCTTCACGAAATTTTCCACGCTCAATTGCCTGTGGAATATTTACGTTGGTAGCAGCCACCACACGCACATTTGTTTTCTGTGCTTTTGATGAACCCACTTTTATAAATTCACCTGTCTCCAGAACACGCAACAAACGAGCCTGCGTTGCCAAAGGCATCTCCGCAACCTCATCCAGAAAAATAGTTCCTCCGTCAGCTACTTCAAAATAACCTTTGCGTGTTTCGTGCGCTCCCGTGAATGAACCTTTCTCATGTCCAAATAATTCCGAATCGATTGTGCCTTCAGGTATTGCACCGCAGTTTACAGCGATATATGTTCCGTGTTTACGAGCGCTTAACTGGTGAATAATTTTTGGAAAAGTTTCTTTTCCCGAACCACTTTCACCCATTACCAAAACAGTAATATCGGTTGGCGCAACCTGCATAGCCACTTCAATGGCGCGGTTCAGCAGCTGTGAGTTGCCAATGATTCCAAAACGGTTTTTTATTTCTTGCGTTGTCATGAAAAAAATTTTAAACAGCCTCACCAATCAAGGTTCCGCCTGTACATTTGGTAGCCAGCACATTCACAAAATCTCCTTTTTTGAAATTGCCTTTTGGAAATACTACAACAGTGTTTTGTGAATTGCGTCCCGAAAGCATATCCGATGATTTTTTTGAAAACTGTTCCACTAAAACTTTGTGAACTTTTCCTACACCTGCTTTCACTTTTTCTGCTGAATGTTTCAACTGGAGATCTATTACTTCCTGTAATCTTTTCAACTTTATACTTTCCGGAACATCATCCTTCAGGTTCTTTTCGGCAAAGGTTTTCGGGCGTTCGCTGTAGGCAAACATGTAAGCAAAATCATTGCGGACTTCCTCCATTAATGAAAGTGTTGCCTGATGCTCCTCTTCTGTTTCTCCGCAAAAGCCGGTGATAATATCTGTTGAAATTCCGCAATCAGGAATAATCCTTTTAATTGCTGCAATCCGGTCTAAATATTTTTCGCGTGTGTAGCCACGGTTCATGCGTGTCAGCATGGAAGTGCTTCCCGCCTGAACCGGCAGATGAACGTAATTGCAAATATTCTCGTGTTTCGCGATGGCATAAAGCACATCGTCTGTCATATCCTGGGGATTGGAAGTGCTGAAACGCACCCGCAACTCAGGCGAAACCAGTGCAACCAGTTCCAAAAGATTGGCAAAAGTTGTAGCTGTTTTTTTCTGCTCTTCGGTGATTTCTTTTTTCAAACCTCCTCCGGCATATAAATATGAATCTACGTTTTGCCCGAGCAGAGTAACTTCTCTGTAGCCTCGTTCAAAAAGGTCTTTTGCTTCTTCCACAATGCTATGCGGGTCGCGGCTGCGCTCGCGACCTCGGGTAAAGGGAACTACACAAAATGCACACATGTTATCACATCCGCGCATGATGCTGATGAATGCTGTAACGCCATTGCTTCCCAAACGAACCGGACTGATATCGGCATACGTTTCTTCGCGGGACAACAACACATTTACTGCTTTTTGTCCGCCTTCAACCGTTTCAATCAGCTTTGGTAAATCGCGGTAAGCATCGGGACCTACTACAATGTCAACTATTTTTTCTTCTTCCAGGAATTTTGCCTTCAAACGTTCTGCCATACAACCCATCACACCAACAATTATGGATGGATTCTCTTTTTTTCTCTTTTTAAATTCGGTCAACCGCTGGCGAACACGTGTCTCTGCATTTTCACGGATAGCGCAAGTGTTTATTAGAATTAAGTCAGCTTCGGTTTCGTCAGTTGTAGTGGAATAACCCTGCCCCACTAGAATAGAAGCCACAATTTCACTGTCAGAAAAATTCATGGCGCAACCGTAGCTTTCAAGGAAAAGCTTTTTCAATCCCAAAGGTTGGGAAAGGATAAGGGCTTCGCCTTGTCTGGTTTCATCAATTGTTTTCTCTTCGTTGAATTCCATTTGTGTTTCCCGAAATAAAAAGGGCTGCAAAGATATTCAAAATCACGAAACGTGACAATATGTCACGAACAAACAGATAAACCTTTAATCGATTTTTTCGTTCGACAAACGTTAAAGTTTGCCCGTTTAGAGAAAAAATACTTTATTTTTGTGACTTAGTCCAAGAAAACCAATTGTTTAAATCAAAATTACAAATAGCAGTAAAAGGTTTTTGCGCAGCAGTTTTTATGTTGTGTTTTTCGCTATTTGCCAATGCCCAACTTACTACAAACAATACGCAAACGCCAACTCAGCTGGTGCAGAATGTTTTGCTCGGAAACGGAATTACCGTAAGCAATATCACCTATACAGGAAACTCAAATGCCCGTGGTTTTTTTAACGGAGCAACTTCAAACATCGGGCTTGCAAGCGGTGTTATACTTACCACCGGAGATATTATTAATGCGCCCGGACCAAATGATAGTGGCAACGAAGGAACCCCAAATTCAATAGGCGGAGATCCTGATCTTGACCAGATTTCAGGAGTATCAACATTTGATGCCTGTATTTTGGAATTTGATTTTATACCGCTGGCCGACTCTGTTACATTCCGTTATGTTTTTGGCTCGGAAGAATATCCTGAATTTGTTGGCGGAATAGTTAATGATGCTTTTGGATTTTTTATCAGCGGACCGGGAATAGCCGGACCTTACTCCAACGCTGCTGAAAATATTGCAATTATTCCGGGCACAGCAACTCCCGTAACCATTAACGATGTAAACAACGGAAGCAATGACTGCCTCATGGGCGGACCAAACGGACCTTGTTCTAACTGCGCTTATTATGTAGATAACTGCAGCGGAAATTCTGTTGAGTATGATGGTTTCACTGCTGTTCTGGAAGCCAAAGCTACTGTTATTCCCTGCCAGACTTACCATATTAAACTGGCAGTTGCTGATGGTGGTGATGATGTATGGGACTCAGGCGTTTTTCTGGAAGCCAACAGTTTCAGCAGCGGAACGGTGAACATTAGTGCGGAAGCAACATACTCCAGCACATTGAATGATACAGCTTTAATTGAAGGTTGCGGTGATGCCATTATTCATTTTGAACGCACCGGCTCTACTTCCAGCGCACAAACGGTATACTATACCATTACCGGAACAGCAGCAAACGGAACCGATTATGTGCAAATACCCGACAGCATTGTGATTCCTGCGGGGCAGACTATTGCCGACTTAACACTCTCAAGTATCGCAGATGGTATTCCCGAAGGCTCTGAAACCATTATTATTACACTGCAACTGGGCAGCATCTGCAACGGTGCGCCACAACCGTTTATTGCGCTTACCATCAGCGATGCGCCTCCTCTTAATTTAGTTTCGGTAAGTAATGATACCGTGCTGATTTGTCCGGGTACGGTTACGCTGAGCATTACTGTAAACGGTGGAATTCCGAGCTATAATTATTCGTGGGACAGTGGCCAAAACACACAAAGCATTAATGTAAATCCTGCTGTTACCACTACCTACACGGTTACAGTTTCTGATACCTGCGGAAACCAAAGTATTGTTGAATCAATTACTGTTGGTTTGCCTAATTATGTGCCGATGGTGGTTACTGCATCCGATGCTGCGATCTGCGGTGGCGACAGTGCCCTAATTACCGCAACGGTTACGGGCGGAATACCAAGCTACACCTACACCTGGGACAATGGGTTGGGCGATGGACAAACGTTTTATGTAAACCCTGCACAAAACACCAATTACACCATTACGGTTACTGATAGTTGCAGTCTTTCTGCAACGCAAACTATACTGGTAAATGTTGATACTGCTCATGCTGATTTCACTTACGAATACCAAGGTGCAAGAACGCTGCGTTTTGTAAACACCAGTATTGATGCAGTAGACAGTCAGTGGTTTTTTCAAGATGGAACAGCTTCTACTGATTACAGTCCTTTGCATACGTTTACTGATACCGGAACGTATTATGTGCTGTTAGTGATTACAAACTCTGCGGGCTGTATTGACAGTGTAATTTATCCTGTGATTGCGTATCCTGATTTTCACGTGTGGATACCGAACGCCTTTACTCCCGGCAACGACAGACTGAATGAATATTTTTCTCCTGTTGGACAAGGATGGCGGTCGGCTGAAATGAGATTGTATAATCGCTGGGGCGAGCAAATTTACACCACTTTTGATACACGCTTATACTGGGATGGCAAACGCGATGACGGCACTTTTTATCCCAACGATGTTTACGTTTACAGCATGATGTTTAAAACACCGATTGGTGAGGTGCATAAGCGGATGGGGACGGTTACGTTGGTGAGGTAGTTTTTTTACCACTAAGGACACTGAGAGCACTAAGTTTTTTAAAACAGAGTTACACAGAAAAATAAAAAGCTAATCGCATCTGATAGAACTTTACCTGACCAAAAAATTTAACCATGTCTTTCAGGAAAGTAATATTACTCTTACTTTTTCTTTTCACAATTTTCGCTGAGGCAGCAGCAACGCACATTGTTGGTGGTGAAATTTTTTACCAGTGCACGGGAGGCAACAATTACCTCATCACATTAAAAGTTTACCGCGACTGCCTGAACGGTGAAGCTCCTTTTGATGACCCTGCTACTATTTCGGTTTACAATTCTTCAGGGGCATGGCTAATGGACTTGCAGGTTTCGCTGCCGGGCTCTACGCCTGTTCCGCCTATTATTAATAATCCATGTTTGCAGTATCCGCCAAATATATGTGTGGAAGAGGCGGTGTATGTTGCCGAAGCCAACCTGCCTTCTATTCCCGGTGGTTACCATTTGGCTTATCAGCGCTGCTGCCGCAACGGAACTATTTTAAATCTCAGCGATCCCGGAAATGCAGGTGCTACGTATTACTGTTTCATTCCCGAACAGAGTGTGGTAATGTGCAACAGCAGTCCTTATTACAATGATTTTCCGCCCATTGTTTTGTGTGCAGGCGACCCGCTGAATTTTGACCACAGCGCCACCGACCCCGATGGCGATGTTTTAGTGTATGAACTCTGCGAACCTTTTACCGGTGCAAGCGCCTTAGACCCTATGCCGGTGCCCGCTGCCGGTCCGCCCTACCAGTTTGTGGGCTGGAATAATCCCTATTCAGGTACATATCCGTTAGCATCTTCTCCTGCACTGGCAATAGATGCCAACACGGGATTGCTTACGGGAACGCCCAACACCATTGGACAATTTGTGGTGGCGGTATGCGTGAGCGAATACCGCAACGGGGTTTTGCTGAGCGTTAACAAGCGCGATTTTCAATTCAATGTTATGAATTGCACTTCCAATGTTTTTGCGGCAATACCTTCGCAGACTAATTTCTGTGACGGCTTGACCGTGCAGTTCTCCGATGCCAGTACCAACGGCACCTATTACCACTGGGACTTTGGAGTTATTCCTGTTTTCAATGATACTTCTGATGTGCAAAACCCCGGTTATGTTTATCCAGACACGGGAACATATACCGTTACGCTGGTAGTAAATCCGGGCTATACCTGTGCCGATACAGCCATTTCAACGTACCAGATTTACCCGAATTTGCAGGCAGATATTGCGCCCGTTGCCGACCAGTGTTTTATCAATAACAGTTTTAGTTTTCAAGCGGCAGGGCAGTTTGGGGCCAATGCCGTTTTTGCATGGGATTTTGGTAATAACGCTACTCCCCAAACTTCAGCGGCACAAAATCCTGTGGGTATTTCGTTCGGACAAATGGGTTTGCAGCAAATAGAACTTACCATTTCGGAGAACAATTGCAGCAGCACGGCTACCACTTCGTTTACAACGTATCCGCAGCCGGTGGCAGCCTTTGACCCCGAGCCGCTGATTGGATGTGCGCCCTACACGGTGCAGTTTACCGACAGCTCGGTGGCGGGCACTACGCTTCAATATTTCTGGACCTTTGGCGATGGGGCTACCTCTACCGATGCCAATCCTTTACACGTTTATGAGCAGCCGGGATTGTATGATGTTAGCCTTACCGTAATCACTACCAACGGCTGCATTGATACCAATACGTTTTTTGTTCCGGGGCTGATAACGGTGAACCCGCAACCCATTGCCGCCATGAGTGTAGACACACCGGAGGTTTCCATCTTTGACCCCGAAATTACCTTCTTCGATAACTCGCAGGGAGGCATTGATTGCTGGCTTTTTCCCGGTGACGGCACGGATTCTATTCCGCACTGCAACTACCAATATACTTATCTGGACACGGGCAACTACACGGCCTTTCAGGTGGTGCTGAACGAGCTGGGCTGCACCGATACGGCTTACATTACGGTGCGCGTAAATCCCGAATTCCGGTTTTTTGTGCCCAACGCTTTTACGCCCGATGGAGATGGACTGAACGATGTGTTTGTGAGCAATAACATGGGCATAAAAGAATTTGACATGACCATTTATAACCGCTGGGGACAATGTGTTTTCCGTACGCCATCGCCCGATGAGGGCTGGGACGGCCGCACCTTAGATGCCAACACCATTGCGCAAAATGATGTGTATGTTTATTACATCCGGTTCCGCTCGGTGTTTAATAAGGAGAAAACAGTGGTGGGTGCGGTGACGTTGGTGAGGTGAGGGGCTGTTGCCCTGAGCGTAGTCGAAGGGATAATTATTTACCTGTATGAAAAAATTTATTCTTACTAATAATATTTTATTTTTTATTTATTTGATAATCTTTAATGGTTGTTCAGAAAGTACTGCAAGTAAGTATTTAGATACAGTTTTAGATTCTATTGAAATATATTCTATAAATAAAAAAGAGATTGACTGGAATTCATTTAGAAAAGAGTTACACGAACAGGCTGATGAAGCAAAAGAAATTAATCAACTATATCCTATCATAAGATATACTCTTTTAAATTTAAAGGATAATCATAGTGCTTTTTATACCCCCGAAGAATTCAAAACTTTTTTTGATGATACAGTATTTATTTCGTCAAATAATTTCTCCCCAAAAGTGATTGATAATAAAATTGGTTATATAAAAATACCAGCATGGATGTGTTTAAATGATAGCATATCTATTGTTTATATAAAGACCTTACAACAGGCAATTGAAAAACTGGATTCAAATAATTTAGATGGTTGGATAATTGACTTAAGAGATAATACTGGAGGAAGTCTGTTTCCTATGTTAATAGGTCTTACACCTCTTTTAGGTAACGGAACAATAGGATATTTTTATCAATCAGATAACACATACAATCCCTGGATCCTGAATGCAGGAGCAGCTAGCATTGGTAGCAAGGAATATTTTAAAATTAAAGAATCATATCAATTGAAACATAAAAATAAAAAAATTGCTACATTAATAAATCAGAATACAGCAAGTGCAGGAGAAGCTGTTGCTATTGCTTTCAGAGGGATGCCAAATACACGTTCTTTTGGAGAAAATTCATTTGGAGCAACAACAGGTACAAAGGGAATTCTGCTGGCAGACAGTGCAATGATTTTTTTAGCAGTAAATAAATTTGCTGACAGAAATAAAAAAATTTATGAAACAAATGTTTCACCTGATGAAATAATTAATAATCCTGAAGAAGTAATCAAATTTGCAATCAACTGGATTGAAAATTGAAAATTATTCAATAATAAGCTTCTGATTAAATCTCCACCGCCCCGCCCCCTCCGCGGGGCTTTTTTTTGCCCTACTCCCGTTTCAACCCCAAACCCCCGTTTTTAACTTAACAGACCAATGCCCCAACTAAAAAGACCATTTCGCAACTATAAAAGACCACTTCCCAGACTTAAAAACCGACTTCCGCGACTTAGCCGCCCTTGGCGCAGTAGTAAAGGAGTAGTTATGTAATAAGTAATATTTAATAGGTAATGCCACGGACTACTTCCCTATTACAACGTATTACTTCTTACCTATTAGATATTACTTCTAAAAGGCTTCCGCAGGCTGCTCAGTGACTTTTTACCGTTTCTGGTGGTTTTTACTTAATTACTTAGTGGTTTTCGGGGGCTGAAAAAAGCCATTTTATCATATATTGAATTTACAACCGCAAGTGCATTTTTGACTCGCCAATCGACAATTAACAACTGCCAGTTGAAAATATTATCCGTTTAAAATTTTGAAATTATTTGAAAACTGTTTTCCTTTGCAGCTCCAACCACAAAAACCAAAAACCATGAAAGCAAAAATTGCCCGCAGAAACTACAAACTGAGTGACGGAACCTTGGTGCAGGTATCCGACAGCCTTGTTATTTCGGGCACCCGCGACCTTACTGATTTTGCCACCTATGGCTGGGATACCGCCCGCCTTGATGCCATTGAAGATTTGCGCGATGAGTTTGACGACCTGCCTACCGATGAAGAGCTGATGGGCGCTATGGTAGTAGCCACCGGACAAAAAAATGAAAAAGGCGAAGAGTTGCGCGTTATGATACGCGAAATGCGCAGCCGCGTTGAAAACAAATACGGTGAAGGAGCTGATGAAACCGTTGCCTACGGATGGGAGTTACTGAGCAAAATGGACGACAACGATTTAAGACGCTGCGGAAAAAGGGTATGGCGCTTAGCTACTGCCGATGCAGCAAACCTTGCCACCGAAGGCGTAACCGCAGCTGTGCTAACCGCACTGATAACTACAACCAACGATTTTGACGATTTAATAGACACACAAATTACCCGCATCAAAGAACGCGATGTGGCTGTAACAGGACGCATAAACAAAGGCAACGAGCTATATGCCGAACTGGTAAAACTGGCCAACACCGGCAAAACCCACTGGGAAAGCCGTGACGAAAGCAAGTATAACGACTACGTTATTAACGAAAGCAGCAGCAGCAACCAGGTTGCAACAGGAGCTATTAATGGGGGCGCAATCGTAAACATAAGTGTAACGGTAGATGCCGCTACCGACCAGATAACCATCACCCACGAAGGCACCGGAGCTACAGGCAGCATCATGGCTTACTTTGCAACCATGCCAACCGATGGACCAAACGGCTACCAGCAAACTATTACAGCAGGCACACCGCTTACCATGCAGGCAAGCGCGTTAGGCTTTGATGCCACCACCCGCACCCGATTGAATTTGTACAATCCTAACGGTGGCGCACCAATACCTTACCGCGTAGAAATCCTGTAGGGGCGAAAAATCTTTCGCCCGGTGAAACCACCCAAAACAAAAAATAGCAGAGGCAAAAAAAA
>CAMBRL010000047.1 GCA_945870105.1 Chitinophaga pinensis | reverse complement strand
AGAAAGAGGGTATACCACTTGTGTTAAAATCGGAAAGATATTCCCACTTGGAAAACCAAACAAAAATTCAGGAATTATTTTTACAACGGGAGCAGGTTTTATGCAGCACAAAATTCGCTTTGATATTGCCAATAACACCGCACCACAACTAACAAAAGAAACCAAGAAAGGATATGACCGACTGTCAAACGGATTTCTGCTGGATCATTTTCTGGGTTATATGTTTCTTGGAAATAAACGACTGATGAATTTTTATGGCGGCTTTGAGTTCACACAAGCGTTTACTCAAAACCGCAGAAGCTATAACTGGGATACTATGCAGCGCGATACTAAAAGCCGCTACGATGTGCTTTATGGAATCCGTATCGGGTTTATAATTCCGTTTTATAAACGGGCGGGAAAAACTTATTATTACTAAACTTTGCGCCTCTGCGCCTTTGCGAGAAACAATTGAATATCCTATACAACCTTGCAATTTTCTTCTATACATTATCCATCCGTATTGCAGCGTTATGGAACAGCAAAGCCCGCAAATGGGTTGATGGCAGAAAAACTGTTTTTGATGAAATAAAAAGCAAGGTAAATCCAGAAGAAAAAACAGTCTGGTTTCATTGCGCTTCACTTGGTGAGTTTGAGCAGGCTCGACCAGTCATGGAACTATTCAAACAAAGAAATCCTTCTTTTAAAATTCTGATCACATTTTTTTCACCTTCGGGCTATGAAGTCAGAAAGAACTATTCGGGAGCAGATTATGTTTTTTACCTGCCTGCAGATACTGCTGCTAATGCCAAACAATTTGTTGAACTGGTAAAACCTGCGCTTGCAGTTTTTGCTAAGTATGATTTTTGGTTCAACTATCTTCAGATATTGGAGAAAAATAAAATTCCGGTTGTAGTATTCTCTGCCGTTTTTAGGAAAGACCAATACTTTTTTCAGGAATATGGCGAGTGGTTTCTCAGGATTTTAGCTAAGATTAATCTCATTTATGTTCAGGATGAAGCATCACGCAAGCTACTGAGTAAAGCTAAGTTTAACAATGTAATAGTTTGCGGTGACACCCGTTTTGACCGTGTTATGCAAATAGCTGAAAATCTGATTGATTTTCCATTGATTGAAAAATTTAAGAATACTACAACTACAATAGTTGCAGGCAGCACCTGGAAAGAAGACGAGCGGATTATAATTGAACTGATAAAAAAACGGAAGCAAACAATGAAATATATTATCGCTCCGCACGAAACAGATGACAATAGAATTGCTGAATTGATTGAGAATATCCCTGTCTCATCATTGCGTTTTTCACAAGCGAATGAAAACAATATTTCAGATGTCGATGTTCTGATTATTGACAGTATTGGAATTTTGTCACAGCTCTATCGCTACGGAGATGTGGCTTATGTAGGAGGTGGCTTTGGAAAAGGAATTCACAATATTCTTGAACCCGCAGCTTTTTCTGTGCCAATAATTATTGGCCCTAATTACAAGAAATTTAATGAGGCAGTGGAAATGGTAAATCTGAGCATGGCTTTTACTATTGAAAAATTTCGCCAGATGAATAATAAAATTACAGACTTCTTTTTTGTTATAGGCAGTGATAAAGCTGTCAAAGCCCGAATTGCTGAATACATGAATACAAAGAAAGGAGCCACTCAACAAGTAGTTGAAGGTATTGAAAAATTACTTAAAACTTCCATTAATAGTTAATTTCGTCCGCAAGATTTTTACTGAATGATAATCCGCGAAGAGTTCTCTCTGAAAAAATACAACACCTTCGGAATTGAAGCAAAAGCCAGGTTTTTTGCTGAAATTAATTCTGCAGAAGAGGTGCGTGAAATTTGCTCTGAGAAGCAATTTGGCAAAGCAGATAAACTTATTCTCGGTGGAGGCAGTAACATTCTTTTTACCAAAGATTTTGATGGCATTGTCATTAAAAATAATTTCAGAGGAATTGATGTTTCATCAGAAAATGCCGAACATATTTTTGTAAAGGTTGGAGCGGGTGAGAACTGGCACGGCTTTGTGTTGCACTGCATTGAAAATAATTATGCGGGAGTAGAAAATCTCTCGCTTATTCCCGGAAATGTGGGAGCAAGTCCCATGCAGAATATCGGTGCTTATGGTGTGGAAATAAAAGATGTTTTTCATGAGTTGGAAGCGTTGGAAATTGCTACCGGTGAAATGATGAAGTTTTCTGCTGCAGATTGTAATTTCGGATACCGCGAAAGTGTTTTTAAAAACAAACACCGCAATCAGTTCATCATTAGTTCAGTTACCTTTAGGCTTGACAGAACTCCGAAGTTTAATGTCAGTTACGGAGCAATTGAACAGGAACTGGAGAAGATGGGTGTTAAGGAATTAAGTATTGCTGCTATCAGCAAAGCTGTGTGCAACATTCGCAGCAGCAAACTGCCCGACCCAAAGCAAATAGGAAATGCCGGAAGTTTTTTCAAAAACCCTGTTGTGTCTCAGGAACTGCATGAGAAAATAAAAAAAGAATTTCCCAATGTGGTGGCATATCCTTCGGGTGGTGAAGTGAAGCTGGCAGCCGGATGGCTCATTGAGCAATGCGGTTGGAAGGGTTATCGGAAAAATGATTTTGGTGTGCACATAAATCAGGCGCTGGTATTAGTTAATTATGGCTGTGCCACAGGAGATGAGCTATACAAGTTGTCGCAGGAAATAATGGATTCTGTGCAGAAAAAATTTGGCGTTTCGTTGGAGCGTGAAGTAAATATTGTATGATTGTAATCCGAATGAAATCGTTACAAATTAGTTTGTTGTTATTTTTCTTTTGTGTCCAAACTCTATTGGCACAAACTGTTGTTACTCCAACCGCTGCTGCAAAGCAGGCAGTGCCCTGCAACCTTGGTTCTATTTTTGAGAAAAACATTTGCAGCAACATTGAAAATAATCAGGCATCGCTTGTTAAATTTCAGTTGCAGAAACGCAGCGCAGAGAATTCATTAGACAAAGTCAAAATATGGACACAGGCAAATTATGCCTGCATCCGTTGTAAGCCACAGCCGGGTTTTTCGGGCGGAAGTATGTTGCGTAAATGTGTGTTGGAAAATGCATTGAATGTAGCTTTCTTCCTCGTTTACGATATGAAAGCGAATATGAATTTTGTTGAAGATGATGGTCGCACTTTATTAGATTGGGTGCAGGACGACACCGAAAAAACATTTGAAGAAGCTTTTGAAACCGAAAATGAACAGGATAAGAAGTTCCTCATGCAAACACTGAACAACAGCATGAAATTTTATAATCTGTTTAAGAACAACGGTGCTAAGTTCGGCCACGAACTGCAGAAAAAATAAATCTCTGTGATTTTATTTTTTCCTGATAGCCCACAACCCCAGATAAGTAAGCGTTCCGTTCAGCAGCAATAATTCGTTGCCGAACTTATAACCGCCCAGCCACTCAACTGAATTAAGATTTACGTAGTAGCAAATCAATGGCGATAGGAGGCAAACAAGCGGAACAAGTTTGTCATTTACTTTTTGTTTTGAAAACAATCCGAAGGCAAACATACCCAATAACGGTCCATAGGTATAGCCTGCGAGCATAAGCACCGTGTCAATGATTGCAGCATTGTTCATAGCTTTGAAAACCAAAATTACTAATAACAAAATCACAGCAAAACTGATGTGAACAATATGCCGGATGGTTGTTTTCTTTTTCTCTGAATAGTCCTTGTTTTCTGCATCCAGAAAATCAATGTAGAAAGAAGTGGTAAGTGTTGTAAGCACTGAATCTGCACTGGAAAAAGTAGCTGCCGTTAAACCGATAATGAATACTAATCCTGCAAAAGTTCCGAGATGTTGCAATGCCAGCATCGGAAACAAGTTGTCGGTTTTTTCAGGAATTGCAATTCCTTTGCTTTCGGAATAGGCATAAAGCAAAGCGCCTAACGAAAGAAAAAATATATTCACAATTGCCATCACAATGCTGAACCAGTAAATATTTTTCTGCGCATCTCCCAGTGATTTGCAACTAAGGTTTTTCTGCATCATATTCTGGTCAAGTCCCGTCATAACAATGGCGATAAACATTCCTCCAAAAAACTGTTTTGGAAAAAATGATTTTGCCTGCCAGTCCCAGAAAAACACTTTTGAGTAGCTGCTGTTGGCAACTGTTTCGGTCATTCCTGCAAAGCTGAGATTAAGTTCTGAACTTATTGCTGCTATTGATAAAACAACTCCCAGTAATAGAAATGCAGATTGAAAAGTGTCGGTCCAAACCAGTGTTTTAATTCCGCCTTTATAAGTGTAAACCAACATCAGAATAATAATCACAGATACCGAAAGCCAGAAAGGAATTCCGAAGTGGTCAAAAACAAAAAGTTGTATCACACCGGCTGCTAGAAATAGTCTTCCTGCGGCACCTAATGTGCGCGATAAAAGAAAAAAGAACGAACCTGTTTTTTGTGAGTACGCTCCAAAACGCTGCAATAAATAGGTGTAGATAGAAGTAAGATTTAATCTGTAATATAACGGAAGTAACACACTTCCGATAACGTAATAACCAACAACGTAGCCAAGCACTAATTGTAAGTAAGAGAAGTTTGAAGCGCCAACTGCGCCTGGAACTGAGATAAATGTAACGCCCGAAAGCGAATCGCTTATCATGCCAAATGCAACAGCATACCAGGGTGAGGATTTGTTGCCAAGAAAATATCCTTTGCTGTCGGCATTGCGGCTGGTCCACCATGCTATAAGCAGCAGGATAGAGAAATAGCCAGCTATGCAGGAAATGATGAGGGTAGGCGACATGGGGCGAAACTACTAAAATCTGCTTTCGTGCTGATGGTTTATTCTTATTTTTGGCGGATGAATTTTTCTTCAAAATTGATTGATCAAGCTGTTGACGAGTTTGCTTCTTTGCCGGGTATCGGCAGAAAGACAGCTTATCGTTTCGTTCTTTATCTGTTGAAGAAAGATGAAGATGAAGTGCGGAAATTCGGAAATACTTTTATTCGATTACGTGAGCAGATCAAGTATTGTGAGAACTGTCATAATATTTCAGAAATGCAGTTCTGCGGCATTTGTTCCAGTCATTCACGCGATGGTTCGTTGGTTTGTGTGGTTGAGGATATCCGTGATGTAATTGCAATTGAAAACACAGCACAATTTAAAGGTCACTACCATGTTCTGGGTGGAATCATTTCACCAATGGATGGAATTGGTCCTGCAGAATTGAATGTGGAAAGCCTTATCACTCGTGTGAAACGCGGAGATATAAAAGAAATTGTAATGGCCCTGAGTGCTAACATGGAAGGTGATACCACCAACTTTTATATTTTTAAAAAACTGAATGGTTTCGATGTAAAAATATCCACCATCGCGCGCGGAGTTGCAGTTGGTAGTGAACTGGAATATACCGATGAAATCACTTTAGGTAGAAGTATTGTTAATCGTGTTCCTTACGAAAATTCTCTTGTTCGTTAAGTGATGCAGCTATCCATAATAATTGTCAATTATAATGTTGAGTATTTTCTCGAGCAATGCCTCCATTCTGTTCGTGCCGCACTAACTAATCTGGAGGCTGAAATTTTTGTTGTTGACAATAATTCGGTGGATGGTTCTGTGGAAATGGTTCACAAAAAATTTCCGGAAGTAAAGCTGATTGCCAATAAAGAAAATCTTGGCTTTTCAAAAGCAAATAATCAGGCAATCCGAAAGTCTGAAGGAAAATATGTTCTGTTGCTGAATCCAGATACAGTGGTTGAAGCCGATACATTCAGTAAGTGTGTTTCCTTTATGGATTCGCATGCTGATGCAGGTGGATTGGGCATAAAAATGTTGGACGGGAAAGGCAACTTTCTGCCTGAATCAAAACGAGGCTTACCAACACCAATGGTGGCTTTTTACAAGATATTCGGGCTTTCAGCATTGTTCCCGAAATCAAAACGCTTTGGTAAATATCATCTCGGTTTTTTGGACAAAGAACAAACAAACGAAGTTGAGATTCTTTCGGGTGCATTTATGCTTATGCGCAAAGATGCATTAGATAAAGTGGGTTTGCTGGACGAGGACTTTTTTATGTATGGCGAAGACATTGATTTGTCATACCGTATCATCAAAGGTGGCTGGAAAAATTATTATTTTCCTGAAGCGCGTATCATTCATTACAAAGGCGAGAGCACTAAAAAGAGCAGCGTAAATTTTGTGTTTGTATTTTACAATGCGATGATAATTTTTGCGCGCAAGCATTTTTCGCAACAAAATGCAAAAACCTTTTCGTTCCTTATTAATATTGCTATTTACATCCGAGCAGGTGCTGCAATTCTTAAAAGATTTGTGGAACTTATTTTTGTTCCTGCACTTGATTCTGTATTGCTTTTTTCAGGGCTTTACTTCCTTGCTAACTATTGGGAAGAAACGGTGAAAGCAGGTGAAGGCGTACATTATCCGCCCGAATTTTTGTTTGGCGTTTTGCCGCTTTACATAGCTGTTTGGTTGTTGAGTATATTTCTGAGTGCCGGTTATGATAAGCCTGTAAAAGCATCAAAAATTGTTCGCGGTATTTTTGCAGGAACCGCAGTTATATTGGTTATTTATGCACTGCTTCCCGAAACGTATCGCTTTTCACGCGCATTGATTTTGCTCGGAACATTGTGGGCAATTTTTTCAATGCTTACTCTACGCTTGCTTTTCCACCTTTTGAAAATAAAGGGATTTGATTTAAGCTCCGGAACAAATAAGCGAATTGTTATAGTTGGCAAAGAAGACGAAGCAAAAAGGGTAGGAGCATTGTTGAATCAGGCGAAAGTGCAGCCAGCTTTTTCGGGATTTATTCATCCTTCAGAAACAGAAGAAAGTAAGAATTCAGATTACATCGGAACGCTTAATCAACTTTCAGAAATAATAAATATTTACAAAATTAACGAAGTGATTTTTTGTGCAAAAGATTTGCCTTCAAATGTGATAATTGATAAAATGTCTGTTTCTTCAAATTCGCAGGTGGATTATAAAATAGCACCTCCAGAAAGCCTTTATATCATTGGTAGTAACTCCATCAATTCGCTAGGCGAATTGTATGTAATTGATATTAACTCCATTTCGAAAACAGTAAATCAAAGAAATAAACGAATGCTTGATTTGCTTGTTTCTTTAGTGTTGTTCTCATTATTTCCTATTCTTCTTTTTATAGTTGATAAGCCATTGGGATTAATAAAAAATTGCATCAGTATTTTGTTCGGTAAAAAATCCTGGATTGGATACTATTTTCCACGAACTGAAGACAGGCAAAAATGGAATTTACCGAAAATAAAAGAAGGCGTTTTAAATCCACTGGATGCTCTTGATAAACAGTTAGTGGAAACAACAACTATACAAAAGCTGAATATGCTTTATGCAAAAGATTACTGCCTTTGGAATGATATAAATATTTTGTGGAAAGGTTTAAGGGAGACGGGGAGAACGGGCAACGTTTGAAATTCACAATAATCTATACTTTTGTCCGCGAACATATTTTGATTTAATAAAATGCCGAATACCGAAATGATAATGCCCAAAATGGGCGAGAGTGTAGCTGAAGCAACCATTATTAAATGGCTGAAAAAAGAAGGCGATAACGTTGAAGCCGATGAAAGCGTATTGGAAATAGCCACCGATAAAGTGGACAGCGAAGTGCCTTCACCAGCATCTGGAAAAATTCTTAAACTACTTTTTAAAGAAGGCGATGTGGTGCAGGTAGGTAAAGTTATTTGCCTTATTGGAAGCGAAGCAGAGGCTGGAAGCCAGCAACAAACTGTTGTTTCTGCTTCGGTTATTCCTGAAGTTAAACAAGAAGCAGTAAGTGTTTCTGAACCTGTGGTTTCTCGTTCTGTTGCTCCTGCAATACTATCAGATCGCTTTTATTCTCCTTTAGTTCGCAACATTGCGCAAAAAGAAGGCATTGCTCAGGCAGAATTAGATACTATTCCGGGTACAGGAAAAGAAGGTCGTGTAACCAAAAATGATATTCTTGCTTATTTGCCAAACAAGGGTCAAGCAACAACAGTTGCCACACCCAAAGCTGTGGAAGAGCATAAGCCTGCTTCAAATGGTCAGCAACAGCAGTCAGCACCAGTGGTAAATAAACCGGCTGTAATCATAAATGCAGGTGATGAAATAATTGAAATGGATCGTATGCGCAAACTTATTGCTGAGCATATGGTAATGAGTAAACATACTTCACCGCATGTTACTTCGTATGTTGAGGCAGATGTGACAAATATTGTTTTGTGGCGCAATAAAATGAAAGACCAGTTTGAAAAGAGGGAAGGTGAGAAGCTCACTTTCACCCCGATCTTTATAGAAGCTGTTACTAAAGCAATTAAAGACTTTCCGATGGTGAATGTTTCTGTTGACGGAACAAAAATCATTATCCGTAAAAATATTAACATCGGAATGGCAGCTGCTTTACCAAGTGGAAACCTCATTGTGCCTGTAATTAAAAATGCGGACCGTATGAACCTTTACGGACTTACAAAAACAGTTAATGATTTGGCTAACCGGGCACGAAATAACAAACTTCTGCCTGACGAAATTCAAGGCGGAACTTATACCTTAACTAACGTTGGAACTTTCGGAAATGTAATGGGAACGCCAATTATAAATCAGCCTCAGGTAGCAATTTTAGCTGTTGGAGCTATCCGCAAAAAGCCTGCAGTTATAGAAACAGAGTTTGGCGATACCATTGGAATTCGCCACATGATGTTCCTGTCTCATGCCTATGACCACCGGGTAGTTGATGGTGCTTTGGGTGGAAGTTTTGTAAGAAGAGTGGCTGATTACTTAGAACAATTCGATATAAACAGAACTATTTAAGAAAACAAGCGTATTGAGGGCTTATTTATTGGTTCTTGTCTAATGATAAGTCTGATTGGTATTAAAAACCTAAACACAAACTTTTCTATGAAGAAAGTTTTCCTCATTTGCATTTTATGTTCTGTATTCGGCACGCTGCATTCGTTTGCGCAAGGCGAAGATTATCTGAAAAAAATATTTCCTGTTGCTGAACAGCACCTTGCAGCAGGTAAGATTGATCTTGCCCTGAAAAATTTTCTTGAGCTGGAAAAACTATATCCGGAAAATGCTCATGTTAAATACAAAATTGGTATGTGCTATTTCAGTACTACTAATCGTAAATCGCTTGGAATTCCTTACTTTAAAGCGGCTTCAAAAAATATTTCAAAAGAATTTGCAGAAGGAACTTATAAAGAAACACAAGCTCCACCGGATGCTATTTATAAGTTGGCGAAAACGTATCACCTTGACTTTAAGGTTGACAGTGCAATCCGCGAATATAAGCAGTTCAAACAATATATACCAGAATACGAAGTTGACCTGATAAAAGATGTTGACCGACAGATAAAGATGTGCGATAATGCACGAGAAATTTTTAAGACACCAGTTAATTTTTCAATCCAAAACTTAGGAAAGAAAATTAACTCGGCTTTTGATGATTATTCAGCTGTTATTGATGCCAGTGAAACTATGCTGATTTTTACTTCGCGCAGGCAGGGAACAACCGGAAACCTTAAAGCAGATGATGATAAATATTTTGAAGATATTTATGTTTCTGTAAAAAATGAAAACGGTGAATGGTCTACGCCAAGTAACATTGGCCCAGCAATTAATACAGACGGACATGATGCCTGTATCAGTTTGTCGGCAGACGGGCAGCAACTTTATATTTATCGCGATGACTGGGGCGATGGAAATATCTATGTGAGTAAATTACAGAATGATGTATGGAGCGAAGCTGTATTACTTGGATCGGATATCAATAGCAAAGCATGGGAAACGCATGCTTCTGTTTCACCAGACGGACAACTCTTGTTTTTTACCAGTAATCGCAATGGCGGAAAAGGCGGATTGGATATCTATTCCTGTAAAAAATTACCTAATGGTGAGTGGGGATTAGCACAAAGCCTTGGCGATGTTGTAAATACCGAGTACGATGAAGATGCACCGTTCATGCATCCTGACGGCAAAACACTTTTCTTTAGTTCAAAAGGACATACTAGTATTGGTGGTTTTGATATTTTCTTCTCTGTTTTTCAGGATGACGGGAAATGGACACAGCCCAGAAACATTGGTTATCCAACCAATACAGCAGATGATGAAGTCTTTTTTGTTGCTTCACCAGATGGGAAAAGAGCTTACTATTCATCTTCAAAAGACAGTGGTTTTGGTGAAAAAGATATTTACCTGATTAACCTTGAACTTGAAATTCAGGAGCCGCTTACTCTTTACAAAGGAAAGATTGAAAAAGATGAAAATGGTACTATTCCCAAAGTTGCCATTAACGTAACTGATAATAAATCAGGTGAACTCTTCGGAACTTACAGAAACCGAGCAGATAATGGTAGTTTTACACTAATCCTAAAGCCAGGAATTACTTATAATATTGCTTATGAAGCAAATGGTTATTTATTCCATTCCGAGAATTTGACAGTTCCTATCGGAACCTCTTATTTTGAAATAAATAAGGCGGTAAATCTTGAACCTATGAAGGTTAAAAAGAAGTAATTTCTTTCTTTTTGCAAATTAATGACGCTTTAGTCTTGTTATTTTGCTTATTATTGCTCGAATGTTATAGTTTTATTGATTTTTTTTGATGTTATGTCGTGATTATTTTTTACGGTGTAATGTTAGAATATTGTATTTTTACGGACAGTTTATGCGAGCAGGTTTACTTTTAGTAGTTTTAGGTTTATTTCTTTTCAGCACAGTAAGCGCACAAGTTACCAACGAAGCGGATTTTAAAAAGAAATTCGCTTTGGTTGATGGTTATTTGTATGACGGTGACTATTACAAAGCCCTGCCTATTGCCAAGGAATTATATGGTTACGATTCTTCAAATGCAAATATTGCATACATGTTGGGTACATCCTATCTTGGTGCCAGCCCTGACAGAAAAAAAGCAATCTATTATCTTGAGCAGGCAATAATGCTTTCGCCTCCATCGCCTATGTATAAAGAAAGCGATTACAAGGAAAAGACAGCACCAGGTATAACATATTATAATCTCGCAAAAGCATACCATTTTTCTTACCGTTTTGATGATGCAATTTCAAATTATTATAATTACCGGTCATTTGTTGATTTAGAAGATGTGAATACGTATTCTGAAGTAAAACATCAGATTGAATATTCTGAAAATGCAAAACTACTTATAGAAGAACCTGTAAATATTAAGGTTCAATCATTGGGTTCGGTTATCAATTCAAAATATGAAGAATATAGCCCTGTAATTTCAGGAGATGGCAATACACTCATCTTTACTTCACGCAGAGAAGGGACTGGCGGGAAACTTTTTCTTGACGGAAAGTACTATGAGGACATATACATTGCAAAAAAAGAAAAAGGTAAATGGACAACACCACGAAGTATAGGAGTTAATATTAATACGGAAGGACATGAAGCCACTATAGGCCTTTCACCTGACGGACAGCAATTATTTATTTACAAAGACGATAATGGAGATGGTAATATTTACATGAGTAAATTAAATGGTGCAGAATGGTCAAAACCTGAAAAGTTAGGCGGTGAAATAAACACAGGTTCTTGGGAAACCCATGCAACAGTTTCGGCAGACGGACGAAATTTATTCATAGTCAGTAACAGAAGCGGAAGTTTAGGCGGAAGAGATATTTACAAAATCTCACTTCTTCCTGATGGTACATGGGGCAAAGCTGAAAACCTAGGAGCAACTATAAACACCGCCTTTGATGAAGAAGCACCATTTTTTGCAGCTGATGGAAAAACACTTATCTTCAGTTCTCAGGGTCACAATAGTATGGGTGGTTTTGATATATTCACTTCTGAGAATATCGATGGAGCTTGGTCAACACCTGTTAATATTGGTTATCCGATCAATTCTCCTGAAGATGATGTGTTTTTTGTTACTACTCCTGATGGACACTATGCTTATTACTCGTCTCGCATGGAAGGTGGTATGGGTGAAAAAGATATTTATCTGATTGAGCTTACCGAAAAAAAGAAAGAAAGCCTTACCGTTATGAAAGGTGTTGTTATTCTTGAAAATAGTCCGGAAATTCTTGCAAATATTATTGTAGCTGATGCCAGAACCAATGCTGTTACAGGAATTTATAAACCTAATAAATCTACTGGAAGCTATATTTTTATTCTTCAACCCGGAGCAACATATAATGTTACCTATGAGTGTGATGGTTATCAGTCTAAAATCGATAAAATAGTAGTTCCTGAAAATTCAAGCTATGCAGAGATAACAAAAGCAATAATGCTTGACCCTGTAATTTGCGGAAAACAAGTTGCGCAACAAGAAGAAAAGAAAGTTGAAGAAGTGAAGCAGATAGCAGATAATAAAGAACCTGAAAACGAAAAACTATCAGAGCTGAAGGCATTGGAAGAGCAACTTGTTGCGATGGAGAAAGCTGCTAAAGAGCAGGAAACTTTATTAGCAGAAGAAAAACGCAAAACAGAACAAGCAGCAAAAGCGGCTGAAGAAAAACGACTTTCTGAAGAAGCTGTTCTGAGAGCAAGGCTGGTAGAAGAGAAGCAGAAAGCAGAAGAAGAAAAACGCATTGCAGCTGAGAAGAAAAAAACTGAAGAGCTCGCCTCAACTAAATCAGTTGAAGAGAAAAAGCTTGCAGAAGAAGTTGCAGCAAAAACCAAAGCTGAGGAAGCAGCCCGTATAGCAGCAGAGGAAAAGAAAAAATCAGAAGCACTTGCTGCAGCTAAATCAGCAGAAGAGAAGAAATTGGCTGAGGAATTAGCAGCAAAGGCTAAAGCTGAGGAAACAGCCCGTTTAGCAGCAGAGGAAAAGAAGAAATCAGAAGCTCTTGCTGCAGCTAAATCAGCAGCAGAGAAGAAATTGGCTGAGGAAACCGCAGCAAAAACCAAAGCTGAGGAAGCAGCCCGTATAGCAGCAGAGGAAAAGAAAAAATCAGAAGCACTTGCTGCAGCTAAATCAGCAGAAGAGAAGAAATTGGCTGAGGAATCTGCAGCAAAGGCTAAAGCTGATGAAACAGCCCGTTTAGCAGCAGAGGAAAAGAAAAAGGCAGAAGAAGTTGCAGCAAAGGCTAAAGCTGATGAAAAAGACCGTTTAGCAGCAGAGGAAAAGAAGAAATCAGAAGCTCTTGCTGCAGCTAAATCAGCAGAAGAGAAAAAGCTTACTGAAGAAGCCGCAGCAAAAGCCAAAGCTGAGGAAGCACTTCGTATAGCAGCTCAGGAAAAGAAAAAAGCGGAAGAACTTGCAGCTAATAAAGCTGCAGAGGATAAAAAGATTGCGGAAGAAGCCGATTTAAAAGCTAAAGCTGAGCAAGCAGCACGTTTGGCAGCTGAGGAGAAGAAAAAGGCAGAAGAGTTTGCAGCAGCTAAGGCAGAGCAGGAAAAGATACTTGCCGAGGAAGCCGCACGTTTAGCAGAAGAGAAACGTAAGGCTGATGAAGCAGCAAAGTTTGCAGCAGAAAAGAAAAAGCAGGAAGATGAACAAAAGCTAATTGCTGATCAAAAGAAAAAAGCATTTGACGATTCATTGGTTGCAAGGAAAAATGAAATTGTTAAGCGCTTAGAAGAACTTAAGAAATCGCAAACTCAAAAAATAACTACAGAGAAAGAAGAACTGGCATCAGGTTTCGCTAAGGAGTCTTATGAAGAGAAGAAGAAACAAGAAGACCAACAGATAGCTGAAGAAAAAAGGAAGTTACAGGCTAAGGAGGAAACTGAGAGAAAAGATGCTGAAGATAAAGCGTCTCTTGAAGCAGCTAATAAAGCTAAAATGGAAGAAATTCGTCTTGCTGCTCAAAAAGAAGAACAAGATAGAAAGAAAGCAGAAGAGCAAATGTTAGCTGAAAAGAAACTTGCTGACGAGAAACTTAAATTAGAAGAAACCGCTAAAAAAGAGAAACAAGAAGAATTTGTTAAAGCGCAACAGAAGATTGCTGAGGAAAAACGGAAAGCAGAAGAGGTAGTCGCCAAAGCTAAAGCTGAGGAGGAAGCAAAAAATCAAGCAGATGCACTTGACAATTCAAAGAGTATTGAGGAACTGAAGAAAATGAATCAAGCACTGATTTTAGAAAACGAACAACTTAAAAAGCAAATAGCTGAATCGGGTAATAAAATTAATCAGTTGACACAGCAGGTTACGGACCAAAATAAAAAGTACGAAGAGTTGTTAGCTAAATTTGAAGAAATTCAGAAGCAGCAAAAATATCAGGCAGCAGTTATGAAAACTGATTTCGAATCATTTAAAAAGGGTGGGTCTGTTGTACTTAAAAATATTTTATTTGATTATAATTTATCAATAATCAGGAAAGAGTCGGAGGAAGAACTACAGAAATTATATAACTATATGTCAGATAATAAGGACATAAAAGTTGAAGTTAGTGGTCATACCGATTCTCATGGGAATGATGATTATAATGTAGAGCTTTCAAAAGACAGAGCAAATGCAGTGGTAAGGTATCTTACAAGAAAAGGTATTGATGCTAATCGCTTTAAAGCTGTTGGAATGGGAGAAGGTCAACCAATTGCTATAAATGAGAATCCTGATGGATCAGATAATCCTGAAGGAAGACAGTTAAACAGAAGAATTGAAATCAGGATTTTGAACCTTGATGCAAAGAATGTTAAGATTGAAAATTTTGATGTTCCAAAGGATTTAAAACCTAAATCTTAATAAAATTGTTAATAACGAAGATTTAAATTTTTTGCGTGTTTTAAAATATTTGGTATTATTATCCCGAAATTAAAAAGGCTTCACAGGCTGATAAATATGTGAAATAACTAGATGTTAAAGACCTATACTTTTTCATTCTTATTTTTTGTTTTTACGCTATTAGCATTGCCTCTTGCTGTGTTTTCGCAGTCAAGAGACATTACTACTACTCAGGAAGTTGAGGATAAAATTAAAAAAGAAAAAGAAGATAAAATATATAAGCCAACTAAACAGAAGGGATTAGAACATTATTGGAATGGAAATTTCAGAGCAGCTTTGGATGAATTCTTATTACTTCTTGCAAATGATCCTCAGAATGTAGATTATAATTTTTACGTGGGTTGTTGCTATCTTGAAACATATATTGATAAGTCTAAAGCCATCAGCTATTTGGAATTTGTTACACAGCAACCAAAATTTGATAAAGAAGCACTTTATCAATTAGGACGTGCATATCAGTTTGTAGGCCGTTTTGATGAGGCTATTATTACTTTGAATAAATATAAGGACATTCTGCGCTCCGCAAATGATAATATTATTGCCGGAGACCGCGTTATTGAAATGTGTTTTAATGCTAAGGAACTTGTTAAGTATCCCTTGGATGTTACTTTTGAAAATCTTGGTAGCCGCATCAACACGCCTTATCCTGAGTATAACCCTTTTATTCCGGAAAATGAAGAATTCATTGTTTTTACTTCAAAAAGGCCAGATTGTTTGGGTATACAGATTGACTATGACGGATATAAAACATCAGATATTTACAGGGCAAATGAACGAAGAGGAAAATTTGGAGAAGCAAGAAATATAGGTTCAGCAGTAAATACTGAGTGGTATGAGGAAGTAGTTGGAGTTTCTGCAGATGGTGAAGAAATGCTTGTTTTTATTGACAACTTTGACGGATACGATGATGTTTATGTCTCACAAAGAAAAGGTCGGTATTATGAAGAATATAAAACTTTCGGAACAAATATAAATTCAGACGGTATTGAAACATCTGCAGGACTATCTACAGATGCTAATAAATTATTCTTCTCTCGTGAAGATAAGACTACTAATGGAGGCACTGATATTTTTATGTCTTATAGAATGCCAAATGGTACCTGGGGAAATCCTGTAAGCCTTGGTCCGGTTATCAATACAAAATACAACGAAACATTCCCACACTTGGCAGCAGATGGAAAAACACTTTATTTTGCTTCGGAAGGCCATGTAAGTATGGGAGGTTTTGATATCTTCACTTCAGTTTGGGACGAACTTACCCAAACCTGGTCAACACCTAAAAATCTTGGTTACCCAATAAATACGGTAGATGAAGATTATAATATTTCAATGTCAACTACAGGCAGATATGGATACGTTGCTCAATTCAGACCCGAAGGATTTGGAGAAAAGGATATTTATAAGGTAACATTTAACGAAATAGACCCAGAGAGAAGTTTAGTAAGAGGATCAATAACAAATATTGCAGACTCGTTGAAGAAAAATCCTGACATGAAATTGCCAGAATTTATTATGTCAGTTACAAACATGGAAACCAATGAACTGATAGGTTACTATAAACCAAATTCTCGTAACAGTAATTATGTTCAAATACTTCAGCCGGGTGAATATTGTGTTTACATTCAAAATCCGCTTTACTTTGATACTATGGGTGTTGTAGAAGTGTTAGGACAAAGTTCTTTCATCTCAGAGATTATTCAAGATTACACTATGCGTCCGGATCCAAATGCAAAATACAGAATGGATCAAACATATGCAATGGAGATACCTAAAGTTGAACAACAAAATCTCTCACTTGCTGATGAAATTGTAGAACTTGAAAAAGAACTTGCCAAACTTGAAGTCATTAAAAAACTTGGCTATGACCCATCATTGATGGATGTGGATATTACGAATACCAAAAAATTTAAGCCCGGAGATAAAATTATTTTGGAAAGAATTTATTTTGATTTTGATAAGGATAATATTCGTGATGAGTCGGTTATTGAACTTTCAAAATTATACTATTTTATGACTTCCAATCCTGATATGATTGTAGAAGTAGCTGCTCATACCGACTCAAGAGGAACTGACGAATACAATATTGATTTATCGAGAAGAAGAGCAAAGTCGGTTCAGAATTGGTTGGATGAACGAGGAATAAAAGCCAAAAGAGTTGTTACCAAAGGTTATGGTGAAGCTAAACCTATTGCTGATAATCTAAAACCTAATGGTGATGATGATCTGGAAGGTCGCCAGATGAACAGAAGAATTGAACTTACTATTTTAAGTGTTGACGGTAAAAAAATTATTACCACAGAAGGAAAATAATTTTCGGGCACAACTATAGTAATCTGAAAGTTCGTAAATTAGTTGTTTAAAAAATTTAAGAGTTGAGATGAAAAAAATACTACTTTCTTTATTCCTTCTTTCTCAATTATCGCTTTCTGTTTCTGCACAGGTTTTGCTTGAGCAGGAGAAGCCGCCTGCCGGCAGTATTCCCGGGAAACTAGTTATAAATGGCTCTGCGCAGGAACTTCAGGATAAACTAAAGAACGTTATTGTTATTCTTTATCAGGATATTGATAAAACCGGCAAATGGGTTGAAATTGAAAAACAATTAACAAAAGGTGATGGAAAATTTTCTTTCAAATTAGACCTTGAAGGAAAGTATATGATTGAAGTTGCTGGAGGAGGCTATACCACAAAAAAAGTAACCTTTGATACAGAGGTATATGCACTTACAAATCAGCCTGAACCTTTTGGTTTTATAGTTGACCTTGTACCTGACCGTGATGGTCTCGGTTATATTAACCCTGTTGCAAATGTTTTCTATTACGCGAGGAAAAAAGAATTTGACTATCAGTTAGATTACTCAAAAGAAGAACTGGAAGAGGAAGCAAAGTTAGAGCGCGAAAGGCTTGAAAAATTAGAGTTTCAGAGAAAGGCTGCAGAAGACAAGGCGTTGCTCGAAATGCAGGCAAAAACTCTTATAGCAGATGAAAAAACATTAGGACAAGAAAAAGTTGAAGATGCAATAAAATCAGGAAATGGAGACAAACAAACAACAATAAATGCTTTAAAGAAAACATTTCTAGATACCGATACTCTTGCCCAAAAAAAGGCAGAAGCAATATATCAGGCGTATGAAAAACAAAAGGGAACAAACGGAACAGTTGATTATGGCATATTATTTCAGGAAGGAAAAAAGACTGAACAACAAATAGTAAAAGCAAAAGAAGAAGAAGTTAAAAAAGTTCAGGAACAAATACGTATTGCAAAAGAAGAAATAGCAAAAACTGAGAAACAGGCACTTGAAAAGCAAAAAGAAGCTGCTGCTGTTGAGATGAAAGGAAAACTAGAGGAGGCAGAACGTGTACAACAAGTACTGCGCGAAAAAGCAGAAACCGAGCAAAAACAAAAAATTGAGCAGGCTATTAAAACAGGTGCAGGCAATAAAGAAGAAACAATTAAGCAACTTGAAACTATTTACGCGAAAGAAGACCCTTATAAAGAAGCAAAAGCTACTGCGCTATATGAGGCTTATGAAAAACAAAAACTATCAGGATCAACCTTTTTAAATGTAGATTATTCTGCATTGTTTGCTGCTGCTAATTTTGTAGAAATTAAAGCTCAGGATGAAGCAGAGCAAAAACAATCTCAGGAGCAGAAAGCAAGAGTAGATGAGTACATGCAAAAGGTAAATGAGAAAAGCGCGAAAGAAGAAGCTGCAGCTGTTGCTAAAATTGAAGAAGCTGTTAAATCTGCTGCAGGAGATAAAGTGAAAATGATAGAAGCCTTTAAACAAACATTCGGTAAAGATGATCCTTTTGCTGAACATAAAGCTACTGCAATGTATGAGAAATACGAAGCAGATAGAAAAATCATGCAGGAGCAAGGTAAAAATTATGCTGCAGTTGATTACAAATCAATTTTCAATGCAGGTAAACAAGCAGAATTAACAGCGGTTGATGCTGAGCACAAAAAGAAAGAAGATGCTATGAAAAATAGCGAAGTTGCGCTTTACATGGCCATGGAAGAGAAACGCAAAGAGCGTCAGGCTGAATCTAAAAAAGCAGAAGTTGGAGTTGAAAAAGTTCGTGAAGAAAAACTGCAACAGACAAAGTCTGAACAGGGAAAGAAAATTCAGGACGCAATTACTACAGGTGCTGGAAATCGAGAGACAACAATCAACGCATTAAAAAATGCGTTACCAGCTAATGCTCCTTATCGTGAAGAAAAAGCGGTTGCCATGTATGAGCAATATGAACGAGATGTAAAAAAAGCGGAAGAAAGTGGTCAGCCTGCTATAGGTATTGATTTCAGATCACTTCAATCGGCTGCAGATTTAGTTGAAGTTCAACAACTGCAAAAATCATTTGAACAGAAGAAAGCAACTGAAGTTGCTGAGCAGGAGAAGCGCAGGGTAGAAATTGAGCAAAAATCAAAAGAAATTCTTGCCTCAAAATCAGATGCTGCGCAAGTACTATTTGCAGATGCCGGAAAGCAAAAAGAAGAAGCTCAAGCAAAAGCAGAACAGGAGAAGCGTGTAAAAGAAGAATTAGCTAAGGCTGCAGAAGAAAAGCGTTTGAAAGAAGTAGCTGATGCAAAAGCAAAGGCTGAAGCCGAAGAAAAAAGAAAAGAAGAAGAAGCAAAATTGGCTGAGAAAAACCGCATAAAAGAAGAAGCTGATGCAAAAGCAAAAGCTGAAGCTAAGATTGAGGAAGAGAGAAAGGCTAAAGAAGAAGCTAACGGTTTAGCAGAAGAAAAACGCCAAAAAGAGGAAACTACAAAAGCTAAAGCAGAGGAAGAAGCACGTCTTGCAGCAGAGAGCAAGAAGGCCGGTGAAGAAGCAAAACAAAAAGCAGCAGAAGAAAAACGATTGGCAGATGAAGCCGCAGCAAAAGCTAAAGCTGATGAAGCAACTCGCTTAACAGAAGAAAAACGTCAGAAAGAGGAAGCTGCAAAAGCTAAAGCAGAGGAAGAAGCACGTCTTGCAGCAGAGACCAAGAAAGCCGGTGAAGAAGCAAAACAAAAAGCAGCAGAAGAAAAACGATTAGCTGATGAAGCCGCAGCTAAAGCTAAAGCTGATGAAGTTGTCCGCTTAACAGAAGAAAAACGTCAGAAAGAGGAAGCGGCAAAAGCTAAAGCAGGGGAAGAAGCCCGTTTAGCAGCAGATATCAAGAAAATTGCTGAAGAAGCAAAACAAAAAGCAGCAGAAGAAAAACGATTGGCAGAGGAAGCTGCAGTCAAAGCAAAAGCTGATGAACTTGCACGACTGGCAGAGGAAAAGCGCATAAGCGAAATTGCAGATGCTAAAGCAAAAGCAGAAGCAGAGCAGAAACGTAAGGATGAGGAAGCAGCTCGTTTAGCCGAAGCAAAACGATTGAAGGAAGAGGCTGATGCCAAAGCTAAAGCAGAAGCTGACAAAAACGCTGCTGAAGAAGCTGCTCGAGTGGCAGAAGCTAAGCGTTTGAAAGAAGAAGCTGATTCAAAAGCAAAAGCCGAAGCTGACAAAAAAGCTGCTGAAGAAGCTGCTCGAGTGGCAGAAGCTAAGCGCTTGCAGGCAGAAGCAGAGGCTAAGGCAGAAGCAGAGTTTGCGCGAAAAGAAGAAGAAAAACGTGTACAGGAAGCGGCTGTTGCAAAATCTAAAGCCGAGGCAGAGCAAAAAGCACGTGAAGAAGCTGCTCGCTTAGCCGAAGCAAAGCGCATAAAAGATGAAACAGATGCTAAAGCAAGAGCAGAAGCTGAAAAGAAAGCACGTGAAGAGGCTGTACGTTTAGCAGAAGAAAAACGTGTGCGTGATGAAGCTGAAGCAAAAGCAAAAGCTGCTGCTGAAGTAAAACGTCTGGAAGAAGAAAAATTACGTGCTGAGCAATACAAAATAGCGCAGGAAGACGCCAAGCGTTTAAGTGAAAGTGAGAGGAAGAAACGTTTTGAAGAAGCACAGGAAAGGGCTAAAAATAATCAACTTAGTGAAAAAGACAGAAGAGTACAATTTCTTTCTGATATCGCTTTGATTTACCCGGAGGGTCTTACTGAAGAGAATATTGATGGTAAAGATTTTAAGCTGAAAAGATATATCATTAACGACAAGGGAACGGTTACAGTTTACGACAAAAAGACATGGAACTGGGGTGGTATCTTCTGCTTTAAAAATACAGACATAGCTATTACCGAGTCTTTGCTTGAAATGGAAGTTAAAAAATATAAAACTCCTTAATTTTTGAAGGTGTTTTGCAGTATTTATTTCCAAAGCAAATAATATAATGAGTAAAAGAAGTTTATTATTCGCTCTTCTTTTTTTTTCTTTCTTTTTTCTTTCTAAATTTTCTATTGCCCAATTAGTTGTTCCCAAAGTTGGTGAAGTGGAAAAAAAAGTTGCCAGAGATAATTTTGAATTTGGAAACTACAGAGCTGCATTAGGAGAATACCTTGCTCTTATTACCAAAGAGCAGGATAATGTGCTTTACAACTATCGTATAGGAATATCTTATCTGAATACCAATATTGATAAATCTTATGCCATTCAGTACCTGAAAAAGGCAATTGCACTTGGCAAAACTGATGATGATATTTATTACGATTTAGGTCGTGCCTATTTGGTTAATGATAGTCTTGATCAGGCTATTGAGGCGTTTACTAAATACAAAACATCCATTTCTCAGGGAGGTAAAGTTGTAGAAGCCATTCGTCAGATTGAAATATGCACCAACGCAAAGGAACTGATGAAAAAGCCTGTAAATGTAACATTTGAAAATCTTGGCAAAAAAGTAAACTCTCTTGAATCTGATTACAATCCATTTGTACCTTCAGATGAATCATTTGTAGTTTTTTCAACCAAAAGAAAAGAAGTAACAGGCGGCAATCTTGATTTTGATGGAGCAAAATGCGCTGACGTTTTTGTTTCATTTGAAAAAGACGGAGAATTTCAAAAATCAAAAAACCTGGGACCAACCATTAATACTGATTGGGTGGAAGAGGTAGTAGGTCTTTCGGCAGATGGTGGATACATTCTGATTGGTATTGATAACATTGAAGGCTATGACGATATCTGGATGAGCGAAAGCAAAACACGCGGTTCAAAAATTTCATTTCAGAAATCGGTTTCCCTTGGAGAGTATATTAATACGGTTGAAACCGAAACAGCTGCAAGTTTAACGCTTGACGGAAATACCATTTATTTCTCTCGTACACCTTTAGAGAACCCCGGTTTTGGTGGAACAGATATTTATGTTGCACATAAATTACCAAACGGAACATGGTGCGAACCCGTAAACCTTGGACCAACCATCAATACGCAGTATGACGAGGAGTTCCCCTACATTTCAGGAGATGGCAAGCTGTTGTATTTTGCTTCTAAGGGACATAACAGCATGGGCGGTTACGATGTGTTCCGCAGCGAATGGGATGCTAAAATGAAACGTTGGTCGCGACCGCAAAACCTGGGTTACCCTATTAATAACACACAGGATAATTTTACTTTTTCTCGTTCTGATAACTCACGTTATGGTTACGTTTCCGCTCTTCGTCCGGGCGGTATAGGCGAACTGGATATTTACCGTGTTATTTACAATGAAGTGGAAGAGCAGGAATCTGCCGTTACCGGAAAAATTCAGGTGATGGAAAAGCCTGAGAAGAAAGTTGTCAATTTTCATATTTATACTGATGGCACTCGCGATGTTTATTTTACAGATGAATGGTATCCGAAAGATAAACCGGGTTGGACATTTAAAGAAGATAAGAAAATGGAAATTCCCGAAGGGCAGGTGATGGAAATTTCTATCATCGGGAAGATGAATGGAGAAGTAAAAAAATATACACCCGAAACTTTTCCGAAAGATGCATCTGGTTTTGAATGGATGGAAACCCGCTCTAAAAAACTTCCAATTCCAAATTATAAACCTGTTGCTGCCGAAACAAAATCTATTCTTAATAAACCCGGAGTAGAGGTATCTATTAATGTGCTTGACCCTGCATCAGGAGATATTATTGGCTCATACAAGCCAGGCAAAAAAGGAACGTATGTGATTATTCTTAAGCCCGGAAACTATAAACTGGAAGTGGAAGTTGATGGCTACGACAAAATATCAGAAGACCTGAATATCTTCGACAAGAGCAGTTATCTGCCTACCATACTAAAAGACATTACCCTGATGCAGAAAGGACTTGTGCAGACGACCCCAACCAAACCATGATTAAACTCAATAAGGCTTTAGCCGTTTTTGACCTTGAAACTACAGGTGTAAAAGTTGCCACCGACAAAATAGTAGAAATTTCAGTTGTTAAGGTTCTTCCCGGTGGAGATAAAGAAAGTATTACGCGAAGAATAAATCCCGGAATTCCTATTCCTGCCGATGCCTCAGTCGTGCATGGAATTTACGATGCTGATGTAAAGGACAAACCTTTGTTTGCGGATTTTGCCCATGAACTGAAAAACTATCTTGCAGATTGCGATCTTGCCGGTTACAACTGCCTGAACTTTGATGTGCCACTGCTGGTGGAAGAATTTTTAAGAGTGGGTGTTGACTTTGATGTGAAAAGCCGCAGAATTGTTGATGTACAGAACATCTTTCATAAAATGGAACAACGCACTCTTTCTGCTGCTTACAAGTTTTATTGCCAGAAAGATTTAGAAAATGCACACAGCGCAGAAGCTGATACACTGGCAACATATGAAGTTTTAGAAGCGCAGTTAGAGCGTTATCCTGAGTTGCAAAACGATGTGAAATTCCTGCATGACTTCTCTATCCGTAACCGCAATGTTGACTTTGCAGGACACATTATTTTTAACGAAAAAAACGAAGAGGTAATTAATTTCGGGAAGCACAAAGGCAAAGTTGTTACAGCCATTTTAAGTGCCGAGCCCAGTTACTACAATTGGATGATGACTGCCGATTTTCCCCAATACACTAAAAAAGTGCTGACCGAAATACGTTTGCGCTCTTTCAATAAATAATTTTTTCACCGCAAAGACGCGAAGTTTTTATATTTCTTTACGTTCTTAGCGCCTTAGCGGTAAATAACTATAATTATGAAAATTCTCTGCATCGGACGCAACTACGCTGCACACATTCAGGAGCTTAAAAACGAAGTACCTGCCGAACCTGTTTTTTTTCTGAAGCCCGATACAGCTTTGCTGCGCAATAATGAGGCTTTTTATATCCCTGACTTTTCAAAAGATGTGCACCACGAAGTGGAAGTGGTTTTGAAAATCTCTAAACGCGGAAAACACATTACCGAAAAATTTGCTGACGATTATTTTAATGAAATAGGCATAGGTATTGACTTTACCGCCCGTGACCTGCAAAGCAAGCTGAAAGAAAAAGGTCTTCCCTGGGAAAAAGCAAAAGCCTTTGATGGCTCAGCACCTGTAAGCAATTTTGTTTCAAAAACAGAGTTTGCAGATTTGAATAGCCTTGACTTTAGTTTGCAGGTAAACGGCACTCCCGTGCAGAAGGGCAACACCTCATTGATGCTGCATAACTTCAGCAAAATAATTTCTGAACTTTCTAAATACTTCACCCTCAATCAGGGCGATTTAATCTTTACCGGAACGCCTGAAGGAGTGGCAGCCGTGAAAGCAGGCGACCGCCTGCAAGCCTTTATTGGTGATAAAAAAATGCTGGATTTTGAAGTGAAATAGTCTTCAAAAATTTAAATAATACTCCTTTGTCAGTTCAATATACTCTTTTGAATAACCTTGCCCAGGGCCGGTTTCTATAGTTAGTTCTTCGCGAACGCAGTTGGTTTCGTTTTTGCCAAATAAGATAAGTTTGCGAAAAACCTCTTTGCCCGTAAACGAATACACCCAAAACTCCTTTTCGGGAAAAAGTCCGTGGTTGCGAAGTGCCGCAGTCAGTAAGCCCGCTTCTTTTACGGGAAGAATAACACAGAATTTGCCGGTTGCGCTCAAAAGCTTTACAGCATTTTCTGCCAGTTCATGAATAGGCAATTGGTCGTTGTGTCGGGCACTAAACCGTTGTGGGTCGGCAGGTTTAAATGAATCAGTGAAGTAGGGTGGGTTGCTAACTACTAAATCATACTTAGCCTTTGCAGTAGCCGTAAAATCTTTCAGCGAAATGTTATGAACCCTTAATCGTTCAGACCATAGGCTGTCTGAAAAGTTTTCCTGCGCCTGTTTGGTCGATTCTTCGTCAATATCAATGGCATCAATCTGTGCGGGGCTGCGCTGAGCCAGCATCAGGGCAATAACGCCTGAGCCTGTTCCGATGTCTAAAATATGTTTAGCATCCGCAACCTCAGCCCATGCACCCAACAAAACAGCATCAGTGCCCACCTTCAGTGATGAGCGGTCGTGATAAACAACGAATTGCTTGAATTTGAAATAGGGATTTGCCATATTTTGTAGTTTTTTAGCGGCAGCGGCAGTAGGCAGTTTGTTGAGACTGCCGCTGCCAACTGCCGCTTTTTTCACCTGACACCTGCTGCTATTAATTCCAACTAAGACTTCGGTAAAAACTTCTCAGGATGCCTCACCATGCTTCCCAGCATTCTGCCTACTTCTTCATATTCTTTATAAAGTTTAGCTCTTGTTTCTTCCGAAATGTATTCACAATCTTTTGAAAATTTCAGCCAAACAAGTGTTTCAGCACATTCACCATCTGCATCAGTCATTTTGCTTGTAAAATGTTTTGGATAAA
>CAMBRL010000046.1 GCA_945870105.1 Chitinophaga pinensis | reverse complement strand
AGCAGGTCAAATTCCTTTTCCTGTAATTTTTCAATAAAATTGTTGCGATTGAGTGCTGAGAACATTTTTTTTACCACTAAGGACACAAGTTCACTTAGCTTTTTCTTAGTGCTTTCTTAGTGGTCTATGTGTTCTTAGTGGTGAAAAGTTTTTTCAAATCGGGTCGCAGGCGGCTTTTATACACCGAAAGGCTGTCATTCTTTATTCTTCCCTTGCGGAGTTTACGCTGTTCTTCTATCGGTAATTCAGTTATACTGATGCATTCGGGCGTGCAGCAGTTTTTCATCTTTTCTTTACACTTTTGACATTGAATGAAAAGCAAATGGCAATCGTCATTAGCACAGTTAGTATGCTCATCGCAAGGTTCACCGCATTGATGACAAACACTAATCACATCGTGTGTAATTTTTTCACCCAAACGTTCATCAAACACAAAATTTTTGCCTTTGAATTTTGATTCTAAACCTTCCTGTTTTATTTGTCTTGCATAGTCAATAATACCGCCATGCAACTGGTTTACATCTTTAAATCCTTCATGCTTAAAATAAGCGCTTGCCTTTTCGCAGCGTATTCCTCCTGTGCAATACAACAACACTTTATTTTCTTTCTTGTCTTTCAGATTTTCGGTTACCCATTCCAATTCCTCACGGAAAGTATCCACATCGGGACAAATGGCATTTTCAAATCGTCCCACTTCGCTTTCGTAATGATTACGCATGTCAACAACTACTGTTCCTTCCTGCTCCAGTGCCTCGTTAAATTCCTTTGCCGATAAGTGTTTGCCCACATTTGTAACATCAAATGCGTCATCATTCAAACCGTCAGCTACAATTTTTTTGCGGACTTTAAGCAACAGTTTATAAAATGATTTTCCGTCATCTTCAACCGCAATTTTGAACGGAACGTTTACCAAATATTTATCGTTCTCAATATCTTTTTTGAACGTTTCAAAATTTTCTTCAGGAACGGAAAGTTGTGCATTAATTCCTTCGCGAGCAACATAAATTCTTCCTTTCACATTCAACGCATCCCAACGTTTGTAAAGCACATCACGATACTCATCAGGTGTGTCAATGATAACGTAGCGATAAAACGAAAGCGTAACACGTTTAATGGGTTCTTCCATCAAACGTTTTTTCAGTTCTCTTTTGTCTATACGATTATGAAGAAGCATGTTTGTAATAATTTGCGGGCGCAAAGATACGCGAAAGCACGATTATTTAAGAATTTATGCAACTTTACGCCTCGTTTTAAAAATTTATGCAGGAAAAACTGAACTTATTGCTGGAAGAAATAAATGCTTTACAACCCGCAACGGTTGATGAGCTTGAAAACTTTCGTTTAAAATATTTATCGCGTAAAGGCTTGTTGACAGACCTTTTCGAAGAATTTAAAGCCGTTCCCAACGAACAAAAGCGTGAAGTTGGTAAAAAGCTGAACGAAGTCAAAACCGCAGCTGAAACAAAGTTTAATGAATTAAAAGAAAAGCTTGAAAATTCAGCTGACACAAGCACCGTTGACTTTGATTTGACAGCTCCAGGTGAGCCTGCCGAGTCGGGTTCACGCCATCCGCTTTCAATTATTCGTAATGAAATCATCAGTATTTTTTCGCGCATTGGATATACCGTTCAGGACGGACAGGAAATAGAAGACGACTGGCATAATTTCTCGGCCTTAAATTTTCCTGAAGAACACCCTGCGCGTGATATGCAGGACACTTTTTTTATTGATGTTACAAATAAAAAGAATTCCATTGCCTTAAGAACTCATACCTCTTCTGTTCAGGTGAGATTAATGGAAAGTGGCAAACCGCCTTTTCGCAGCATTATGCCTGGCAGAGTTTTTCGTAATGAAGCTATTTCTGCCCGAGCACACTGTATTTTTCATCAGGTAGAAGGACTTTATATTGACGAAAATGTTTCGTTTGCTGACCTGAAACAAACGCTGCTTTATTTCGCCCGCGAAATGTTTGGTGAGAAAACGCAAATCCGTTTGCGACCTTCATATTTTCCTTTCACCGAGCCGAGTGCCGAGATGGATGTCTCGTGTTTTATCTGCGATGGAAAAGGTTGTAATATTTGTAAATATTCAGGCTGGGTAGAAATTCTGGGTTGCGGAATGGTTGACCCGAATGTGTTGGAAAACTGTGGTCTTGACAGTAAAAAATATACAGGCTTTGCATTCGGAATGGGAATAGAACGCATTACGATGTTGAAATACCGCATCAATGATTTGCGTTTGTTTTTTGAAAACGATGTTAGATTTTTGAACCAGTTTAAATCTGCTCTTTAAATGAAAAAGAAAATAAAAGAACTTGAAGATAAAATTTCGGAAGCCAAATTAGGTGGTGGCGAAGAGCGCATAAAATCGCAACACAAAAAAGGAAAACTGACAGCGCGTGAACGCATCCATTTTCTGATGGATGAAGGCTCGTTTGAAGAAATTGGAATGTTCGTAACACACCGTTCTCAGGAGTTCGGATTGGATAAACAGAAATTTCTGGGCGATGGAGTTGTTACCGGTTACGGCACAATTTCGGGAAGAATGGTCTATGTTTTTGCGCAGGATTTTACGGTGTTTGGTGGTTCATTGGCTGAAGCACATGCAGAAAAAATTTGCCGTATCATGGATTTGGCAATGCAAAACGGTGCGCCTGTTATCGGACTAAATGATTCAGGTGGAGCTCGTATTCAGGAAGGTGTTGTTTCGTTGGGGGGTTATGCGGATATTTTTTATCGCAATACATTGGCATCAGGTGTTATTCCTCAGATTTCAGCTATTATGGGTCCTTGTGCCGGTGGTGCAGTTTATTCACCTGCGCTCACTGACTTTATTTTGATGGTGGAGAATACTTCCTATATGTTTGTCACGGGACCCAATGTGGTTAAAACGGTTACCCATGAAGAAGTAACCAGCGAAGAATTAGGCGGTGCGTCAACACATTCTACCAAATCAGGAGTGACACATTTTTCGTGTGCAAATGGATTGGAATGTATTGCCTACATCAAAAAATTACTGAGCTATATTCCGCAGAATTGTGAAGAAGAAGCGCCATCAATTCCGTATGAAAAACCGGAAAGCGAAAGTCGCCCGAAATTGAATTCAATAATTCCCGATAACCCAAATCAACCTTACGACATGCGCGAGGTAATTGATGGTGTTATTGATGAGGGAACTTTTTTTGAGGTGCATAAAAACTTTGCTGAAAATATGGTAGTTGGCTTTGCACGACTTGCCGGAAAAAGCATTGGTGTTGTTGCAAATCAACCTGCATTTTTAGCTGGAGTTCTGGATATTAATTCATCTGCAAAAGCCGCGCGCTTTGTGCGTTTCTGTGATGCGTTTAATATTCCTTTGCTTGTGTTTGAAGATGTTCCCGGCTTTCTTCCCGGCACCGACCAGGAGTGGCATGGAATTATCACCAATGGAGCTAAATTGTTGTATGCTTTTAGTGAAGCAACAGTTCCACGCATAACAGTTATCACGCGCAAAGCGTATGGTGGCGCGTATGATGTGATGAACAGTAAACATATTGGCGCTGATATGAACTACGCATGGCCTTCTGCTGAGATTGCCGTGATGGGGCCGAAAGGTGCAGTGGAAATTATTTTCAAAGGCGAAAAAGATTTGAAAAAGAAAGAAGAGGAATACACAGAACACTTTGCAAATCCTTACCGTGCAGCAGAAAGAGGCTATGTTGATGAAGTAATTGTTCCTGAGCAAACGCGTGAGAAATTAATCAAGGCGTTTAAAATGCTGGAGACAAAAGTTGCAAAGTTGCCTAAGAAAAAACACGGAAATATTCCGTTGTAATTTGCATTACGATTACATCATAGTCGGACAAGGAATAGCAGGAACGGTGTTATCGTGGACACTGATGCAGCAAGGTAAAAAAGTGTTGGTTGTTGACCACCGCGATAAACCAAATTCATCTGAAATTGCACTTGGTATATACAATCCGGTTGTGTTTAAGCGCATGACCAAAAGCTGGAAGGCAGATGAACTAATTCCGGTTGCTGAAGAGCTATATACCGAGATGGAAAATGCGCTTGGTGTAAAAGCTTTGCACAAAAACACAATTCTGAAATTATTCTCTTCAAAAGATGAACGCACTTTTTGGGAGAAGAAAATGCACAATGGTGAGGCTATGGCTTTTCTGGATACTACAAAAGAGCAATCACAATACACAACTATTGTAAATGATGAATTGGGCAGTGCAAATGTGTTGAGTTCAGGTTGGCTGGATACAGCAAAGTTGCTGAGTGCCTACCGTAAATTTTTAATCGCTAATAAATTACTCAGCATAAAAAAACTGGATTATGAAAAGTTGAATACTTCAGGTGAATTATTAGAATGGGAAAATGTATCCGCTGAAAAAATAATTTTCTGTGAAGGAAGTCTTGCAACTGAAAATAAATTCTTTAAAAACCTTCCCTTTGTTTTGACAAAAGGTGAGATGCTGACTATTTGTATCAAAGATTTCTTGCCTAAAAATATTATTTCAAAAGGTATTTATGTAGCTCATCAATACGATGATGTTTTTAAAGTTGGAGCAACTTATGATTGGGATGATTTGACCGATACGCCAACCGAAAAAGGAAAAGCAGATTTAGTTGAAAAACTGAAAAAGGTTTTGAAATGTGATTATGAAATCCTTGATCAGGCAGCTGCAATTCGCCCAACAGTAAAAGACCGCAGACCATTGATTGGCATGCATTCTGAAGATAAACGCATAGGAATTTTTAACGGCATGGGAACAAAAGGTGTGATGATTGCACCGTTTTTTGCAAAGCAATTCGCAGAGTATATAGAGAATAATACTCCTTTAGATAAAGAAGTAGATATTAAACGATTTAATAATTGAAATGACTAAACAAGAAATCATTACTGCATTAAGAGAGAGACACAATGTTTTTACTGCCCATATTCAATCACTGAATGAGAAGGACTTTATGTTTTCAAACAATGGTAAATGGACAGCAGGACAGCAAACAGACCATATTTTCCGGAGTGTTTCACCATTGGTGCAGGCGTTTATGCTTCCTAAGTTTATTCCGGGTTTGTTATTTGGTAAAGCAAACCGCCCTTCAAGAAACTACGATGAATTAGTGAGCAGATACAAAGAGAAACTGGCAAATGGAGGTGTTGCAACCGGTGCGTTTGTGCCCCCTGCAATTTCTTATGACAAAAAAGAAAAACTCTGCAAACAGGTAAATTCAAAAGTTGAAAAACTTTGCAAACAAGTCAACTTATTTTCTGAACAGCAATTGGATGAATATATTTTGCCGCATCCACTTTTAGGAAAACTAACTGTTAGAGAAATGCTGTATTTCACGATGCATCATGTTGACCAGCATTTGGAGATTATAAAAAATAATTTGAGCTAGAATCCAATCTTCTCTCTCACCCTGCCAATCACCTCCAATGCAATTTTGCGGGCTTTATCTGCACCTGCTTTTAATTGTTTTTCCAGTTCTGCAGGGTTGCTCATATATTCATTGTATTGTTTGCGCTCTTTTTCAAAGCGTTGAACAATTACTTCATACAGTGCAGTTTTTGCGTGGCCGTAGCCATAGCCGCCACGCAGATAATTTTGGCGCATTTCTTCAATTTGTGTAGGAGAAGCTACTAATTTGTATAAAGCAAAAACGTTGCAGGTATCAGGATTTTTTGGTTGTTCAAGCGGAGTGCTGTCGGTAATAATGGAGAGAACTACTTTTTTCAATTCTTTATCAGGCAGAAAAATATCAATGAAATTGTTGTAGGATTTGCTCATTTTTTGTCCGTCAATTCCAGGAACTATCATCACACTTTCATCCACTTTTCCTTCGGGCACAACAAAGGTTTCTCCATAACGGTGATTAAAGGATTCTGCAATGTCACGCGCCATTTCCAAATGTTGCATCTGGTCTTTTCCAACGGGTATATACTTTGCATCATACAACAAAATATCGCATGCCATTAAAACAGGATAAGTAAAAAGTCCTGCATTTACATCTGAAAGTTTATCAGACTTATCTTTGAAAGAGTGTGCATTTGCCAGCATCGGGAAAGGCGTGTAACAACTCAAATACCATGTCAGCTCAGTTACTTCCTTTATATCGCTTTGGCGGTAGAAATAATTTTTTTCAGTATCAAAACCAAATGCTAACCATGTTGCTGCAACGGAATAAACATTGTGTTTTCGGGTTGCCGCATCTTTAATAGTAGTAAGCGAGTGCAAATCGGCTATAAAGAAAAATGATTCGTTTTCTGATTTTTTTGATAGCTCAATGGCAGGCATCACAGCACCGAGTATATTTCCCAGATGAGGTATTCCTGAACTTTGTATTCCTGTTAAAATTCTTGACATAATTTACTAAACGTTTGCAATGACAAAGAACGTAAAGAAACATAACAAATGAAAATGAAATATGATTAGTAATTATTTAATACGAATATATGCTGCATGTCTTTAACGGTTCTGTATTTTAGCCGAATATAATTTTTCACACTTCGTTTATGATTCGTTTTTCAGTTCTTTTATTATTTTTCACAACGCATTCCGCAATACTTTGTGCTCAGGTAAATCCACAGGATGTTACGATTGCACGCGATACGTTTGGCGTTCCGCATATCTTCGGAAAAACTGATGCTGACGCAGCTTACGGGCTGGCATGGGCGCACAGCGAAGATGATTTTAAAAACATTCAGTATAATGTTCTGGCAGGAAAAAAAATGCTTGGCAGAGTGTTGGGAAAAGAAGGTGTGTTGTTTGATTTCGGTTTGCAGTTTTTGAATATTGATTCCATTGTTGAGGCAGATTATCAAAGCAAAATTTCGCCCGAGTATAAAAAAGTATTGTCTGGTTATGTGCAGGGATTGAATGCATATGCTGCTGCACATCCGAGAGAAGTGCTTTACAAAAAAGCGTTTCCGATTACCGAAATGGATTTGCTGAAAGGTTCTGTTCTACAAACCTCATTGTTGGCTGGTGTGGGTATGGCAATCAAGTCTATTCGCGACAATCGGATTAAAGAATTTTATGAGGTAAATGATGTTGGTTCTAATGCTATGGCAATTGCTCCTTCGCAAACCGAAGACGGAAAAACCTATTTAGCTATCAACTCGCATCAGCCGTTGGAAGGGCGCTTTGCATGGTATGAAGCGCATGTGCAAAGTGAAGAGGGCTGGGATATTATTGGAGGGTTATTTCCGGGAGGCACCAGTATTTTCGTTGGAACGAACAGACATTTAGGATGGGCGCACACCACCAACTACCACACATTTGGTGATATTTATAAAATTGAAATAAATCCGAAAAATAAAAAACAATACAAGTATGATGGAGATTGGCGCAACTTTGGTGTGCGCATTGTTAAACTGAAAGTAAAAATTGCAGGAATGGTAATCGGTGTAAAGAAAAAAGTGCTCCTCACCGAATATGGACCAACCTATAAAAGCAAGCAGGGTTTATTTGCTATTCGTTATCCTTCGTATAATGATATACGTGCTACCGACCAATGGTATCAGATGAATAAAGCTCAAAATTTCACTGAGTTTGAAAACGCTGTGAAGATGAAAGCCATTCCGCTTTTCAATATTATTTACGGTGATGTTGAGGGAAATATTTATTTGCATTCGGGAGGAAATGTTCCGATGCGCGACCCGAAATTGGATTGGAGGCAACCAATTGAAGGGACATCATCCAACTATAAGTGGACCGATATTGTTCCGTATAACAAAATGCCCACTGTAACAAATCCTGATTGCGGATATATCTACAATGCCAATAACACTCCGCTTTTTTGCACAGGTGAACAGTGTGAGTGGGGTGGCGATTTTGTGGGCTTGCATAAATTTACTTACAATCGCGGTGAGCGTTTCAAAAATCTGTTTGAAAACCACAAGGGCAAATTTTCGTGGGATGACTTTCATCGTTTCAAATTTGATAAATCGTATGACAGTGATTCTGCCTCTTCTTATTTATTGCATTTCAAAAAAATGTACTCGCTTGATGAAAAAAAATATCCCGAAATAGCGGATGCTATTTTGAAAATCAGGAAATGGAATTTAGATGGTGCTACAGATAACCGTGAAGCAGCTTTAGCCATGCTGACGCATAATTACCTGACAAAAAAGTTAGACGCACCATTTGCTTTTTTTATGATTGCAAAAACACCTGTGCCTGAAGATGATTTGGTGGAAGCGTTGACGTATGCCAAAAAATTTCTTCTGAAAACACACGGCACTATTGATATTGAGTTAGGTGACGTGCAAAGGCATATTCGTGGTGAGGTAAGTTTTCCGGCAAGTGGTTTGCGTGAAGTACCACGTGCTGCCGACCCGAAATTGTATGACAAGAAAAAAGGAATTTTCAAAATCGGCAGTGGTGATGGTTATATGCAAATGGTAAAACTTTCAAAGAGTGGAATTGAAATAAATTCGATAAATACTTATGGAGCATCTGCACACCCTGACAGCCCACATTATACTGACCAGATGAAATTATTCTCGGAAGAAAAGTTTAAACCAATGACTTTTAATAAAGAAGAAATTCTGAAAAAGGCGGAGAAGGTATATCATCCGGGAGCAAACTAAAACTCTACTCTGTATTTCAATGCAGGCAGTAATCCTAAATGAGAGATAGTTCTTATCTCTTGTTTATCCACATCGTATCTGCGGCTTACTTCGTTAGGGCGGTTGGTAACATTCTGAATGTCTAATTTAATTATCCAGGCCCAGTTGGGTTTGTTTTTGCGAAACGAAACGCCTGCATCCACTCGGAAATAATTGGCTGCGCGGTCGGTGTAGCCATTGGTATAAATTTTCACTTCTTCTCCATCCTGCAAAGATTTATCTATATCATAAGGTGCATAACGCCTTCCGCCACCCCAGAATATACGCATGTTAATGCTTATAATATTTGTCTTCTTTTTGCCTACGTTAAAATCTTTACCGGCAGTAAGGTTGGTAATAAAATTACTGTTGAATCGTGTGCTGCCCCAAACTCCGTTGCGCCCCATGTATTGCGAATTGAATAAGGAAACGGTGTGGAGTAAATACCACTTTCCTGCTAAGCGCTTATCCAGCGTAAATTCAATACCGTAATTTTTTCCGTGTCCGTTATTCTGCAAACGTTCATCCTGATAAGAGTCGTCTTCATTAATAGTTGAATAATACTTTCTCCCTTTCATGTCAATAGGAACATTGAATAAATACTGGAAATATATTTCGGTTTTTAGTGTTAGTGTTTTTGCAAGTTTAGTGGTGTGTCCGGCAACGGCATGAAAGGCGCGTGTCAGAGTAAGTTGGGCATTGGTGAGTGTATCGCCTTTATAAGTAAAAGGAACCAAGTATGTTCCTAATGGTTCCATGCGGCTGTGCAAACCTGCGCCAACGCTGAATAACTGTTTAGGTGCTGCTTGCCAGTTTAATCCGATTCGTGGTTCGGGATAAAACGATTTATTCAAAGCAAAATAGCTGAAGTGCATTCCCGAAATAAGCGACAGTTCTTCGGTGAAACGGTGTTTCCATTGCAGGTATGCCTGAGTAAATGATGTTGTACCGAGATATTTATCGGTGGTTTGCCAGTATTTATTTTCATCTTTTTTAACAAAGTGCAGCATGTTAAACAAAGCGCCTGCACGCAATGCATTTTTTGCATTCAGTTTTATGTTCAGTTGTGTTGCAGCCCGGTAATAATAATTAGAAACATCGGTGCGTTGATATTCTTTGTATTCATTGTTTTCCAGAATCTGATAGCGCGAAAGAACATCGTAGCCCGAAGCGGATACTACTGTTTTGAGCCAGGCTTTGTCGTTGAAAGAAAAGGTGTGCGTAATGCCGGTTGCGCCCATGTTGTAGCCGCTGATATAGCGCTCGTCATAAGGTATTTTATTATAGGTATTCTGGTCATCTACTTTAGACCAGCTCAAACCGCCTACGCCAAAGACCGTGAATGTTCCGAGTTTTTTTGTGGGGAAGAAAAAGTTATAATTAATATCCTGAAAGCCGATGCGGATGTCACCTGTTATTTTGTAGCCCGTGGCTTCAATTACTGCCAATGTGGAATACCGATAATTGATGAGATAAGATGATTTTTTACCTTTCACAAAAGGACCTTCCAGGGCTGCTTCCAGTCCAAGGGTACCTAACTGAACGGCATATTCGCGTTTTTCATTGTTGCCTTTTTTCATGCGCAGGTCAAATACGCCTGAGCTTGCGTTGCCATATTCGGCAGGGAAAGCACCGGTTAAAAAATCGGATGCGCCCAGTACGTTGTTGCTTAACATGCTCACGGCTCCACCGTTTCCGCCTTCCTGCGAAAGGTGATTAGGATTTGGAATTTCAACGCCTTCGAGTTTCCAAAGCAAACCGCGTGGTGAATTTCCACGGATAACAATTTCATTAAACAAATCATCTTGTGTGCTCACGCCTGCAAATGACATGGCAAGGCGTGCAGGGTCATCGCCTGTGGCAGCAAACTTTCCGGTTTGTTCTACCGAGAATGAACGGGCGCTGATTACTGCCATTTCATTTACTGCTTCACTGCCTTCGGTTTTGCCGCTTACCACCACTTCTTCCAGTTTTTTTACTGATTCTTCCAGCATTACTTCCAGCACAATTTCTTTTCCCGAACCAACCAACACCTGCGAAAGAAATTGTTCTTTGTAGCCGAGGTAATTGACTTTAATATCGTGGCGACCCACTGCAATTTTTTCGAAACGGAAGTAGCCGTCAATGTCTGTTGCTGTGCCAACAACAGGATTGACCGTGGATATTACAACCGTTGCTCCGGGCAATCCTGCGCGGCTTTCGGCATCAACAACGCGACCGCGAACGGTTTGCACAAAATCCTGAGCGATGGCTGAATTAATGAACAGCCACGAGCAAAAGAAAGTGAAAAATAGTTTGTTGCGAAGTGCCACGGTTTTTTGAAAAGGGTTGCTAAAGTAAGCAGAAATCGCGTAGGGTTAGCAGCTAAAGCAACCTCCGCTGATAATTTATCTGCCCCAAATGATAATTCAAATGTCCGTAAAGGATGAAAAGAATTTCACCGGTGGTGTGTTGTTTGTTCAGGAACAGAATAGGATAATCTTTCTTCAAATCATCATCGGTAAGTTTTGAAAGTACGGTGTTCACTACTTCCATTGCTTCATTAATTCCTGCAATTATTTTTTCGGGGGCTATGTTTTTATCTGCAAACTCTTTGTCGCGGTTGCGCACATAACCGGTGTTGCCCAATTGTGCGCCAATAAAATGGTTGAGGTTTCCCGTGAGGTGCAGGGCAAGATTTCCGGGTGAATTTTTTACATCGCCTTGGGTGTGCCACAGGTCGGTTTCCTGCCTGCCGGCAGGCAGGGCGTTTTTGAATGCTGAAATTTCTTCTTTCAGTTTGTTAAGGTTGCTGAGGTAGAGGTCGCGGATTTGATGTGTGAGCATAATATTTTCTTTCCCCGAAAGTAGAGGACTTTCAGACTATCTGCAATTTTTTCTTCACTTTTGCGTTCTAGTACTAAACAACTGACCATGAAAGTAAAACTCATTTTTCTCGCCACCGCAATAAGCCTGATTACAGCCTGCAGCAATCCCAGCGACAACAGCATCAACATCTTTTCTATAGAAGATGATAAAGACCTTGGGCTGAAAGTAAATACCGAAATTCAAAGCAATCCACAGGAATATCCGGTGCTCAGTCGCACGCAGTATCCGCAGGCATACACGTATATTGAAGGCATCCGTAACAAAATTCTGAATGGCGGAAACGTTTATTACAAAGATGAATTTGCGTGGGAGGTTTACATTATCAATGATGATAATGTGCTGAATGCTTTTTGCACTCCGGGTGGATATATTTATGTTTATACAGGTTTGATAAAGTTCCTGAATTCGGAACACGAACTTGCCGGTGTGTTGGGACATGAAATGGCGCATGCCGACCGCAGACACAGCACCGACCAGCTTACCCAAATCTATGGACTGCAAATGATGCTAGACATTTTGCTGGGTACTAACCAAAATGATTTGACCAACATTGCTGCTTCGTTGGTTACGCTTTCGTTTAGTCGCAGTCACGAAACAGAGGCCGATACCTATTCAGTAAATTATTTGTGCCCTACCGATTACCGTGCAGATGGAGCAGCCAACTTTTTCCAACTGCTGATTGACGAGGGACAAAGCGGAAACACGCCCGTTTTCCTGAGTACACACCCCGATCCGGGAAATCGTGTGCAGAATATTACCGACCAGCGCAACGAACAAGGCTGCACCGGAACGGGAACGTTTGATTCGGCTTACAGTGGTTTTAAGAATTCGTTGCCGTAGGGCTGCCGAGACAAATTCTAATACCCCACCTTCGCCACCCACTTCACCAACCTCAACACCACTGTTTCGTGCGGCTTTACCGTAAGTGAAATACTTCCCGGCACAATCAGTTCGCCCGTTTGTCCCTTTGTTGGTTCAGGCGAAAGAAGTCCTGCTTCTTTGTGTTGCCAAACATCGTATGTTTTCCAGATGCCATCTATGTCCAGCATTTTGGTGTTGAGTTCAAATGTTTCTTCTTTTCCTGAAGTGTTTAAAACAGCAACCGCCCATTTTCCTCCATCCAGTTTTTTGCGGTACACCCACATTTTTCCCGCTTTATGAATAAGCGTTGCCTGCTCGCCCATCTTATCCTGATTGATGGCAATTATTTCGGGGTTGGTAAGAATGTTTTTGGTAGCTTCATTCATACTGCGCAAATCGCAGCTTGCCAGCAGGGGCGAGTTGAGCATACACCACAGGCTCATCTCGCTTTGGTATTCGGTATCGTTCATGCCTTTGTACAGGCCCTTTGCTGAGGTGGCTTTGCCCGTTCCGTAGTTGCCAACGGTAAGCATATCGGGGTCGTTCCAGTGGCCGGGACCCGCATATTTTTCCAAACCCTGTTGGCGTTTCAGAATTTTCATCACGCTCATCATCCATAGATTTCCGCCACTCCATACATCAAAAATATCAGGGGTAGTGCGCCAGTAGCTTCCGCCTGCTTCGGCACCCCAAAGCCAGGGTTTGCGTATGCCCCATTCACAAATGCTGAATACAATATCACGTCCCGAATTTTTTAAAGCTGTTCCCATTTTGGTATAGCGCTCAATAGCTGCTTTGCGTGAAGCGGGAGCATAGCAGTAATCGTATTTCAATAAATCAATTCCCCATTCGGCATAGGTTTTTGCATCAATCTCTTCATAATTATAGCCGCCAAATCTGCGCCCACAGGTCATATTGCCTGCGCAGGAATAAATGCCCAGTTTCAAACCTTTGCTGTGAACGTAATCGGCAAGGTATTTCATGCCGTGAGGAAACTTTACGCTGTCCACTAATGGTTTTCCGTCAACAGCGCGCGTGTCGGCATGCCAGTAATCATCAATGTTAATGTATTCATAACCTATCTTGCTCATGCCGGTGCTTACCATGGCATCAGCAATTTCCATCACAATCTTTTCGTTGATGTCGGAAGCAAAAACATTCCAGCTGTTCCAACCCATGGGCGGAGTAGGGCAAAGAACCTTGGTTTGAGCAAAAGCCAGGGAAGGCAAAATCAGTAGTGTGATGAGTAGTTTTTTCATACCTGCAAATATGCTCATGATTTTTAACATTTCTTAACAAGATTTAAGAATAGTGCTATCTTCGTGCGCCTCAACAAAAAAGGGGCTAACCGCTTGTCGGACAAAGATTGCCGCCAAACGTAAGTAACAGTATTTATATCTTTAAATCTCACGAATGCACTTCTCTTTTACCCGAATTACCGCCCTCGCTTTTTCTGTTTTTTGCATACTGAACAGCACCACTGCCCAACAAGTAAACCGGTGCGCAACCGATGAAAAAGTAACCACACATTTACTGGAAAGCCCCGAAGCTTTACAAAACTATTCACGCCTTTTTGAAAATGCACGCATAATTAAACAAGAGCGCGAAGCAGGTTTAAGAGGTGGCAATCCGTTGCGTTATATACCCGTTGTTTTTCACGTAATACACGAAGGCGGAACCGAGAACATTTCAAAAGCACAGCTTGAAGATCAGATACGCGTTTTGAACGAAGATTTTACCCGAACCAATGCAGATACCGTGAATACACGCGATATTTTTAAGCCTGTTGCCGCAAATCCTAATATTAATTTCCGTCTCGCACAACTTGACCCCGATGGAAATTGCACCGAAGGAATTACCCGCACCTTTTCTGCACAAACCAGCAATGCAGGCGATAATGTAAAAGGACTGATCTGGTGGGACAATACCAAATACCTTAACATCTGGGTAGTTCGCACCATCGCATCAGATGGAACATCAGGAGGAGTTACACTTGGCTTTTCATCACTTCCGGGTTTTGGCGGTGGTGGTAATGATGGGATTGTGGTCCGTGCCGATTGTATAGGAACCATAGAAAATGTAAACCAGCAATTAGGCGGAACAGGAAGAACACTGACACACGAAATAGGGCATTACCTTGGTTTGTTTCATACTTTTCAAGGTGGATGCACCGGAGGATTTTTCGGTGAGCAGATAGATGACACACCTCCTGTTGCCGATGCAAGTTTTGGTTGTGATACTACTGCAAACTCGTGCACCAATGATAATCCCGACCTGCCCGACATGATTGAAAATTACATGGACTACGCCAATGACGAGTGCATGAATATATTTACCCTCGGACAAAAAGATGTGTTTGATGCAACGCTTTCCGGAACCCGTGAAGACTTGGTTTCATCTGCCAATCTTATTGCCACCGGAACGGATGGAACACCTGCAGTTGCCTGCGCACCTGTTGCTGATTTTTATGCAGAAAACACAATGGTTTGTCAGGGTGATCTGGTAAACTTTACAGATAATTCATACAACGGAACCATTGATACACGTGCCTGGAGTTTCCCAACAGGTAACCCGACAAGTTCAGGAAGCGCTTCGCCAAATATTCAGTTCAGCACTCCCGGTTTTCACAATGTTTCGCTTACTGTTACCAACACGCAAGGCAACGATTCAAAAACCATTAACTCTTATATTTATGTAAGCCCCGAAAACGCAAGCATCAGCAACTGGCAGTTTTTTGAAGGCTTTGAAGGCGATAACAGCAACAACGAGTGGCTGATTTTTAACGAAGGAAATGTTACCACCACCTGGCAGCAGGTTTCTAACGCAGCATACTCCGGTTCAAAGTGCATGAAAATCTCCAACTTCACAGGAAATACAACAGGCGCAATTGATGCCTTGGTTTTTCCTTCTATTGATTTTACGGCAATCAGTACACCGCCAACATTGCGTTTTAAAGTGGCGAATGCACAACGCCCCGGTTCACAGTTCACCGCTGCCAGCGAAGACAGATTGAAAGTGATGATTTCAACCAACTGCGGGAAAACATGGCAAACACGATACAACAAAGCGGGCGCAGACCTTTCAACAGTGGGCACATCCAATTCATCATTTACCCCAACCGCGCAAAGTCAGTGGGAAGAAATAACCGTGAACCTCAGCAGCTTTGCAACACAGGATAACGTGCTTATTAAGTTTGAAGCCACCAGCGATGGAGGTAATAATGTTTACATTGATGATATCAATTTAACAGGTCCTGTGGGAGTGGAAGAAGTAATTTCAGAAAACGACTTTAGCGTGTTCCCAAATCCTTCGGACAATACTGTCTTTGTAAACTTTACATTGAATACTGATGAACAGGTTGAACTTTCAGTAAACGACATTACCGGAAAAAATGTGAAAACCATCATTAATTCAAAGTTGAACAAAGGAGCACATTCTATTGTTATCAATAAAAATGAACTCCATGCTTCAGGAATTTATTTCCTGAATTTGAAAACAACTAATTCAATCATCGTCCGCAAAATTTTATTTTTCTAAACCACATGAATTTTAAATCCATTTTTTCAACGGCAGTTTTTGCTTCTTTCATTTTCATTGCACAAATTTCCATAGCTCAGGAACAAACGAATTGCGGCAATGATTTTATGTATGCTAAAAAGATTACCGAAAATCCTGCAATAGCTGAACAACGCGAAGCCTACCGTCAGGAGCGTGCACACGCAGATGTAAACCCGATTGAAAACCGTGCAGCTACTAGAATAATTCCTGTGGTTTTTCACGTAATTCATCAGAATGGTTCTGAGAATATTTCAAAAGCACAAATACAATCTGCCATTACACAATTAAATCAGGACTTCAGTTTAACCAATCCCGATGCGGGAAATCTGCGTTCCACTTTTGCTTCTGTTTCAGCAAACTCCGAAATAGAATTTCGTTTGGCTAACAAAGATCCGAATGGAAACTGTACTGAAGGAATTGTGCGCGTGTATTCAAGCCTTACTGTTGATGCAGACGATAATGTAAAAGGATTGAGTCGCTGGCCCAACAACAAATACTTTAATGTCTGGACTGTTGAATCTATAGGAGGAAGCGAGCCCGGATTTATTACGCTTGGTTATGCCTATCTGCCTGATGTTGTAAATTGGGGTCCTGAAATTGATGGAATTGTTGTGCGTGCCGACAGAGTTGGAACAATAGGAACCAGCAATGGAACAGGCAGAACACTGACACACGAAATTGGTCATTACCTTGGCCTTGACCACACATTTTCAGGTGGTTGTCAGGGAAGTGGTGATGGTGTTAGTGATACACCAAAAGCTGCTGATGCAAATTTCGGTTGTGATTTCAGCATCAACTCCTGCACCAACGAAAACCCGGATAAGCCTGATATGATTGAGAATTACATGGACTACTCAAATGACAATTGTCAGATAACATTCACCAACGGACAGAAAAATATTTTCAACAGCACGTTCTCAAATTATCGTTCAACACTTATTTCAGGTTCTAATCTTATTGCCACCGGAACCAATGATTTGATTTTGGATATATGCGCACCAACTGCAGATTTTGCATCAACTGTTCAGCAGATTTGCGAAGGTGGAACCATTACATATAACGACATTTCATGGGGTGGTGATGCTACTTCATGGGACTGGACTTTTCCCGGAGGAACACCTTCAACTTCAACCGAACAAAATCCCACTATCACCTATAACACAGCAGGAACTTACAGTGCAACACTTACCGCAAGCAACAATACAGGAAGTGACAGTTTCACCCGCACTAATTATGTAAACGTAAGCGGTGATGCTATGTTAAATGCACAGTTTTACAGTGAAGGATTTGAATCTGCTTCCGGTTTTTCAAGCGATTGGACAGTTGTAAATTATGCAACGGCTTATACGTGGGACAGAAATACTTCTTATAAATATTCGGGAGCAGCATCTGTAAGAATGAATAACTATTCAAATACTGAAGGTGAAGTTGATGACCTTATAAGCCCGAGCTATAACCTGAGTATGGTAACCGATCCCACCATGACTTTTAAATATGCTTATGCACAACGAACCACTGATAATACAGACAGATTACGTGTACAGGTTTCTACTAATTGCGGTGAAACCTGGGCAACCCGTTGGGTAAGCTCAAATGCAGCTTTGGGAACTGTAACTGCGCAAAACGGACCGCTTTACCCTACATCACAAAGTCAGTGGAAAGAAGTGCAAGTAAGTTTACCAACCAATGTTGCAGCGTCAGATAACGTTCGTTTTAAATTTGAATTCACTTGTGGCGGAGGTAACTTCCTTTACATAGATGATATAAATATTACCGGATCGGTTGGCATCAGCGAACCACAGGAAGCAGGAATTTCTGTTTATCCAAATCCTGCCTCAAGTCAATTGAATATTCAATTGCCAAACGGAATCAAAAACGCAAAATCAGAAATCAGAAATACATTAGGACAAGTTGTTGTCACCCTGAGCGTAGTCGAAGGTCAAAAATCAATCATAGATATTTCTTCTCTTAGCTCAGGTATTTATTTCCTGCATTTAGTTTCTGATAATTTGGATGTGACGGAAAAGATTGTAGTGGCAGGGAAATAGTTTCCACTACTTATTATCTTTACCTGAAAAAATCGCTTGCAAATCTCTGCACGGATATTCGGGTTTATTCTTTTTCTATTAGCTCTTGCGCTGAACGAATGGGCGTTTGAATTTGTATTACCCACTGAACGCGAGGTAGATTATTTTCTGCGCTTTCTTGTTCTTATTGCTTCTGTAATTTTCATAATTCCTTTAGCGTTTCTATTGTTGTTCTCTGCTCCCTCTCCCTCGGTGAGGGCTGGGGTGAGGCGTTATCCGAAACTCGCTGCTTTTTACTTCGGTTTGTTTGTTGCCTTTATAATTTTCTGCTGTGCTGAATTCGGAACACGCTATTATTTCAAACATTTTTACAAACCGCCTTTTAAAGATATAACCGAATGGAGCCCCCAGCCAACTGTTCCCGACAGCATATTTGCTTACCGCCTTCCCGAAAATAAAATCATCAATCATCGCTACCTTGTAAATGACAGTTTGATTTATGAGCAGAATTATAAAATTGATTCGTTTTCAAGAAGAGAAACTCTAACGGATACAATTGCAAAAGACAAGTTTATTGCAGTCGCAGGTTGTTCTTTTGCTTTTGGTTACGGAGTAAATAATAATGAAACACTTCCGTATTTTCTTCAACAACAAATGCAGGGATATGAAGGCTACAACTATGGAGTTTCGGGTTATGGAACACAACATTTGTTATTGCAGACAAGAGAAAAAATTACACCAAAAGAAATAAAACAGAAGCAGGGAATTCTGATTTATTTTTTCATTGACAACCATCTTAACCGCTTGATTGGTTCTCGCAGAATAATAAAACTCTGGGGCGAAAATTTTCCGTATTTCTTTTTAGATGAGGAGAAGAAACTTGAACAATCTGGCACGTTTAAAACGGGCAGATATTGGAAAACACTTTTTTATAAAACGATTACCAACAGCGCCATTGTTGATATTCTGGATTTGGAAATTCCGTTCAGCATCACCGATGATGATTTCAAACTGGCTGCCGCTGTAATTAAAGAAAGCAAAAAAGAATTTGAAAAGAATTTTCCGGGTTCAAAGTTTATAGTGCTGTTTTGTCCGGGTTCAAAATGCTCAGGTGAGTTGGCTGCGCTGCTTGCCAAACGCAATATTGACTTTGTAGATTACTCGTTGCTTTTTGACATTAATTCAAAAGAATACCGCAGTCATTACAGCGACCCGCACCCGAATGGAAAGGCGTATGAGGAGATTGCAAGAAATCTTAGTCTTTATTTAACACAACCCTAAATAGAGATTACATATACATCTCCGCATACGTCCTGTAGCTTGGACTTAGAGGTGTCTCAATCACAAATAATTTACTTTCAACCGAAGCAGATATTTCAACGCTTTCTACTTCTTTAATAATGGAGTAATCACCTTTATTCATTAGATTATTTTCTGCCAGAACAGTTCCTCCCACAACAAATACCGAATAAACAGAATTCTTATCGAGCGGTAATTTGTGATGACCTTCACTCAACGTAAATTCTTTTATGGAGACACCTTCGGTATCCATTTGCAAAGGTGAGTTTTCGCCTTTAAATGTTTTTATGGTCATTCCGTTTTGCTTAGTTACTGGAAATTCTGCATCAGGGTAATCGTTATAAGTAGCAGGTTTTGTCAATGTTTTTTCAAGGTTGGGGTCAAACCAAATCTGAAAAATTTCTGTTTTTGCATTTACCTTTTCGGCATGTGAAATGCCGTTTCCGGCACGTATAATTTGTGCATCACCCTTCTTTAAAGGCCTCCAGCCGCGCAGTTTGCTGTCGTAATGTTCAATATCACCTTCCAGCACAAACGATAAAATTTCAAAGCCTTTATGTGGATGTTCGCCTATGAGGCTTCCTTTATCGCTCCAGGCATGTGCCCAGTAAAAAAGGTTAGAATAGGCTTTCACGCCACCTCCATCCTGCGGAAAGCCGATTGGTTTTTTTTCCATGATAGCGCCACCGTTAAACTGACCGCTTGCCTGTTTTTCTTTCGGAACAATTGTTATTGCCATTTGTTACCTATTGAAGTTTATTCTATGAAATGCAAATTAATTGAATTAAATTTGCGATACCTAATAAACAAACATTCATCAAAAAAGTTTACGATGCAAAAGTTTATGGCTACCATCCTTCTTCCCGAAACATTAACGGAAGAATTTATTTCACTCATTCCTCAACAACGATTTGTTGTGAACCGTTTGGTGGAAAAAAATATCATTCTTAATTATTCGCTCTCTGCCGACCGTTCAAAGTTGTGGATTGCTTTCGCTGCAAAAGACGAAGACCATGTGCGCAGAGTTATTAAGCGTTTCCCTTTATTCAAATTCATGAAAGTGAAAATTGATGAGTTGGCTTTTGTGGAAAGCAAAACATTACGTTTCCCGGAACTGATGTGGAACTAAAAATGGAACGCAGATTATTATGATGATTAAGATTCATTATGATTTCAATCTGCGCAAATCATAAAAATCAGATACAATCTGCGTTCTATCTCACAAAACATGAACTACAAACTATTTGGAAAATCAGGCTTACGTGTATCTGAAATTTGCCTTGGTACCATGACTTTTGGTGAAGAATGGGGATACGGAGCCAATAAACAAGAAAGCCGTAACATATTCAATACTTTCCTAGAGGCAGGAGGTAATTTTATTGATACTGCCAACCGCTACACCGAAGGCACAAGCGAAAAATTTCTTGGTGAATTTGTAAAAGAAAGCGGAAGAAGAGATGAACTTGTTGTTGCTACAAAATACAGTCTTGCCACCAAAATCGGCAGAATAAACGACAGCGGGAATCACCGCAAAAACTTAGTTCAAACTTTAGATGGAAGTCTGAAACGTTTGGGTTTGGATTATGTGGATGTGCTTTATGTTCACGCATGGGATTTCACTACACCCATTGAAGAAGTATTGCGCCCCTTGGATGATATGGTGCGTTCAGGAAAAGTTTTACACATTGCTATTTCAGACACACCGGCATGGATTATTTCACGCTCCGATGCTATTGCCGAATTGCGCGGCTGGACTGCCTTTGCTGGAATTCAGGTTGAATACAGTTTAATTACCCGCGATGCCGAGCGCGACTTGTTGCCAATGGCAAATGAATTAGGTTTGGCTGCTACTGCCTGGGCTCCCCTTGCAGGCGGTGCGCTGACAGGAAAATACCTCACCAAAAGTGATGACCCGAAACGAATAAAAGAAGGAAGTAAACGAATAAACGAAAGTTCAGTGGCTATTGCTGCCGAGGTGGTTAAGATTGCAGAAGAAATTGGCTGTTCAGCAGGAAATGTAGCATTGCAATGGGTTATGAATCATAAAGGTGTTGTAATTCCTGTGGTAGGCGCAAGAAATGCTGCACAATTAAAAGACAACCTTAAGTGTCTTGATGTTAAACTCAGTCAGGAACAAATATACAGACTGAATGAAGTGAGCAAAATTGAGTTAGGCTTTCCTCATGAATTTTTAACTCAGGAGGGCGTGAAGCAGATTTTGTTTGGTGGTTTTATGGATAAGATTAAAAATCATAGGAAGTAGTAAGTTTCGTCATGCTGAACTCGTTTCAGCATCTCTGTAAGAAAGACCCTGAAACAAGTTCAGGGTGACGAGATGTCTATTTAAAATGTTCGGCTACCAATTTCCCTTTTGCCTTTCCAATCACTTTTGAAATCTCTTCTTCCGAAACTTCTTTGAGTTTCTTTACTGAACCAAAAGCTTTCAATAATTTCTGTGCTGTAATGTTGCTGATACCTTTAATTTCAGTCAGTTCAGTTTTTACGGTTGCTTTGCTTCTGCGATTTCGGTGGTGAGTAATTCCAAAGCGGTGTGCCTCGTTACGCGCATATTGAATCACCTTCAGTGTTTCCGATTTCTTGTCAATATAAAGCGGTAGCGAATCTCCAGGGAAATAAATCTCTTCCAGTTTTTTTGCAATGCCGATGACAGTGATCTTTCCGCGCAGTCCTAATTTTTCAAGACTTTGCAAAGCACTGCTTAGTTGTCCTTTTCCACCATCAATAATAATAAGTTGCGGCATGGGCTGATTTTCTTCCAGCATGCGTGAGTAGCGTCTGGTAATTACTTCTTCCATAGAAGCAAAATCGTTCGGGCCTACCACTGTGCGGATATTAAAATGGCGGTAATCTTTTTTGGCCGGCTTTGCATTTTTAAAAACCACCATTGCCGAAACAGGATGTGCGCCCTGTATGTTGGAATTGTCAAAACATTCAATGTGTGCGGGCAATTCTTTCATCCGCAAATCAACTTTCATTTGTTCCAATATGCGCTGCGTATGTCGCTCAGGATTTATTTTTTCCTGTATTCTCAGTTTGTCCTGACGGAAATATTTTGCATTACGCAACGAAAGATCCAACAGACTTTTTTTATCACCGCGTTGAGGAACAAAAAATTCAACACCCGGAAATTCAATATCGGGACTGAACGGAACAATCGCTTCTTTCATTTCGCTGCCGAAGAGTTCAAAAATTTCACCGATGGCGAAAGACAAAAGTTCTTCATCAGTTTCATCCAGACGCTTGTTCAGTTCAAGCGTATGCGTTTGCACGATTGCTCCATCCACCACACGCATAAAATTCACGTACGCATTTTTCTCATCGCTCATAATACTGAACACATCCACCTTACCGATTGCTGGATTTACAACGGTTGACTTGCCGCGAAATTTTTCCACCATATCAAGTTTGTGCTTCACAACCTGCGCCTTTTCAAATTCTAATTTCACAGCAAAATCGTTCATCTGCGTTTCAAGATGCTCCAAAACAGAACGAATATTTCCTTTAATAATGTGTTTTACCTGTTGCAGATTTTCATTGTATTCAGTTTCACTTTGCAATGCTTCGCAGGGGCCAAGGCAATTACCGATCTGGTATTCCAAACAGACTTTGAACTTCTTTGCTTTAATGCTTTCCTCAGCCAAATTAAGATTGCAGGTTCTGATAGGATATAACTTACGTGCTAAATCAAGCACAGCGTGCATCATCTTCACATTTGCATACGGACCAAAATACGTTGAGCCGTCTTTCACAGGGTTGCGCATGGCATAAACACGCGGAAAACGTTCGTCACGGATGCAAATCCAGGGAAAACTTTTATCGTCTTTAAGGCGAATATTATAACGCGGTTGGTATTTTTTTATCAGGCTGTTCTCAAGCAGCAAAGCATCCAGTTCGGTTTCAACAACGGTGTAGGCAATGTCTGACACTTTGTTCACCATCACCCATGTTTTGCGGTTTTCGTATTGCTCGCGGTTAAAATAGCTTGAAACCCGTTTCTTCAGGTTGCGGGCTTTTCCTACATAAATAATAGTTCCCTCTTCATTGGAAAAGCGATACACGCCCGGATTGTCGGGCAGGGCAGAAATAATATTTTTAAGATGCGCCTCTTTTGCTTCGCTCACGCAACAAATATACTTTCAATAAGTGTTTTTAATTATTCGCCCCAACTATTTTAATAACTTTGAACCCCGTAACATTTCAAACTACTATGTCTTCTACTAAATATATCTTCGTTACGGGAGGAGTAACCTCCTCATTGGGGAAAGGAATCATTTCCGCATCGCTTGCAACACTTTTGCAGGCAAGAGGTTACAAAGTAACTATTCAAAAGCTTGACCCTTACATTAACGTTGATCCCGGGACACTTAATCCGTATGAGCATGGTGAATGTTTTGTAACCAATGATGGAGCTGAAACCGATCTTGACCTTGGCCACTACGAGCGTTTTCTGAATGTTCCAACCTCGCAGGACAACAACGTAACTACCGGAAGAATTTACCAGACCGTTATTAATAAAGAGCGTGAAGGTGCTTACCTCGGAAAAACTGTTCAGGTAATTCCACACATAACAGATGAAATAAAACGCAGAATTAAACTGCTTGGACAAACAGGCAAGTTTGATATTGTAATTACTGAAATTGGAGGCACTGTTGGTGACATTGAATCGCAGCCTTATATTGAGGCAGTGCGTCAATTGAAATGGGAATTAGGTCACGGAAACCTGATTGATATTCACCTGACTTTAGTGCCTTACCTTGCTGCTGCAGGTGAGTTGAAAACCAAACCTACACAACACTCCGTTAAATCATTATTGGAATTTGGTATTCAGCCTGACATATTGGTTTGCCGTTCCGAGCGTCATATTCCTAAGGACATGCGCAGAAAAATTGCGCTGTTCTGTAACGTTACTATCAACGCAGTTGTTGAATCATTGGACGCGGAAAGCATCTACGATGTTCCATTGCTGATGCTAAAGGAAGAATTGGACAAAGTGGCTCTTGCAAAACTAAATCTTCCTCAGAAGAAAGAGCCGGATTTAAAACAATGGATTGATTTTGTTCATAAACTCAAGAACCCTGCCCACGAAGTGCGCATTGGTTTGGTAGGTAAATACATTGAGTTGAAAGATGCTTATAAATCCATTGCTGAATCCTTTATTCATGCAGGTGTTGCAAATGAGTGCAAAGTAAAATTAGAATGGATACATTCAGAAAGTATCACTCCCGGAAATGTAGAAGAAAAATTGGGCAAGCTGAAAGGTATTTTGGTTGCACCGGGTTTTGGAGACAGGGGAATTGAAGGGAAAATCACAGCCATAAAATATGCCCGCGAAAACAATATTCCTTTCCTGGGAATTTGTTTGGGAATGCAATGTGCTGTTATTGAGTTTGGACGAAACGTGCTTGGATACAAGGATGCGCACTCATCGGAGATGAACCCAAAATCAAAGCACAAAGTGATTGACATGATGCAGGAACAGAAGAAGATTACGGCAAAAGGCGGCACCATGCGCTTGGGAGCTTATCCCTGCAAAATAAAGAAAGGCACCAAAGCTTTTGCTGTTTACGGAAAAGAGAATATCAGCGAGCGCCACCGTCACCGCTATGAGTTTAATAATGCCTTCCTGAAAGAATACGAGAAAAAAGGAATGATTGCTTCGGGAATAAATCCTGAAAACAATTTAGTGGAAATGGTTGAGTTAAAAAATCATCCTTGGTTTATAGGTGTTCAATACCATCCTGAGTATAAAAGCACGGTTGCAAAACCGCATCCGCTGTTTGTGAAGTTTGTGAAGGCTGCGCTGGAGAAGAAGAACGCAAAGTAGTTTTCGTCATTGCGAGGGTTTTTCACCCGAAGCAATATTTAGAATAAATTACTGCATTTAATTGTGAGATTGCTTCGTTATGCTCGCAATGACGGATGCCTAATAAAACCCAACCTGCACACCAACTGTAAGCCTTGGCAACTCAGGAAGATTTTTGGAAGCCTTGAACAGGTCTGAAAAGCGCCACGAAGCAAAAAATATCCAACGGTTAAAACCCAGTCGCGCCATTGCTCCGTAGTTCAAAGCGTGGTAATAATCAAGACCGGTGGTGGTAGCACGCACCACTCTTCCATCAGGAAGTTTGTTTCTGGTGAACTGCGA
>CAMBRL010000045.1 GCA_945870105.1 Chitinophaga pinensis | reverse complement strand
AACACACCCGGAACATTTAATGTTCAGTTGATAGCAACCAATACTAATGGAAGCAATACTTCGCTTATGAATGGTTACATCACCGTAATTGAAAGTCCCCAGATTACAGTGTCTTCTACTGTTGACCATATTGGCTCACCATTGGATGGAACTGCAACAGTTAATGTATCAGGCGGAACGCCTCCTTATACCTACTCATGGAGCAACGGACAAAGTTCAACATCAGCAAATACATCCAATACCATTACAGGACTTGCTGCTGCAAATTACAACGTGCAGGTAACCGATGGAAATGGTTGCTCTGATTCGCAATCTATACTTGTAAGCACCAACACAGGAGTTGCAGAAGAGGAACTGGAAAAACTTGTAAGTGTTTATCCTAACCCTGCAAAAGATATAATTACCGTTGAGTTTCCTGCAGGCAAACAAGCTAAAACCTGTGAGTTGTATAATGTCATTGGCTCAAAAATGGAGAGTTATTCTGTAAACGGAAAACAACGCCTACAACTTGATTTGGGAGTTTATTCAAAAGGAATTTATTTCCTCCGGATTAATGTTGACGGAATGCTAATCACTAAAAAAGTTATTCTTAGTAAGTAAATACTGTTAACCAAAGAGTCTCTCGCCTTAGGCGAGGGACTCTTCTTTTTAATACCATGAAAAACGCTCTACTGTTTCTCTTTTTATCTGCATCAATTTTCCTCTTTTCCTGTAAGGCAAAACAAAACGCATCAACCACCGAAACGGTGAAAGAAAAAGAAGAGGTGAAAAAAGTGCTCATTGATGCTGCCCGCGAAATAGCGGAAGCAAAACAAAAAACCTACACACTCAATTCCTTTACCATTCAAGGCGACACACTTTCATTGGAAGTAACCTATACAGGCGGCTGCGGACAAAATAACTTTGAACTTTACAGCAATGGCCTGCTGATGAAAAGCCTCCCACCACAATTCAATGTGTATCTAGAACATACCATTGAAAACGAAACGTGCAAAAAAGAAATAAAACGAACACTGAAGTTCGACCTCAGTTCCTTAAAGAGACCGGGCAACCCTAAAATAATTCTGAATATAAATTCCGCTGACAATAAAGCGGAGTGGAAACTTCAATAATTGCTTCTCGCAAATTTTTCTAGTTCTTTTAACTCACGGGCAACTTTTTCTTCCCATAGTTTTTGTTGCTCATCATTAAGACTATGCTCGCTTTCGCGGTCATAATCATCTTGCATGTTGGCGCATTCCTTAAAATTGCTTCCGTAAATTTTGTCTAACTCTTTTATGTTTTTTCCGCAAGGGTCACTTACCTCACTTATTCTTTTCCTTAGTTTGCGGGTATAAAGTTCCGTAATGTCAAAATGTATTTGCTCATGACGAAGCAATTCTTCAGCATCAATTTTTTCTTTAGTCCATGATTTATTCACATTGAAATAGCAAAATATTTTTAAGTCTAATATTCCACCATGACAAGCAATACTGTAGCCAATTCCTGCTTGTGTCATGGCAAGCAGATTGGTGGTTTTGTCGGCCCGGCCTTTAAAATCTTCCCATTTTAGTTTTCTGTTTGCATTCCAGTAAATGGTGTCTTTGCTTTGTGCAACTGCATTTTCAGTTCCAATAATAAACAGGAACAAAAAAATAACTTTAGTTAAAAATACTATCTCTTTCATACTTGCGTTTCAACTATAAACGCTCTTAGTTAAACTTTTGTTGTGTTTAGTTGTCAGATAGTTTGGAACGAAAATTGAATTGCAGCAGAAAACCTGTTTATGAAATCCACAACCCGCAACATTCAGCACCTATTTCTTCGCGCAGGTTTCAGTGAAAATCCCTCAACGGTTAAACAACAACTGAATCTGTCGATTGAACAAATTGTTGATAGGCTTTTCCAATCATCAAACACCTCCACTGACCTTAATTATCTTCCTGACCCGCTTCACGGAAGAGATGAAGAAGTAAGCAGTGTAAAAGTGTTGCTCATGATTTTGAAATCAAAAAAACAATTGCGTGAGCTCAATCTTGCCTGGTTGGATAAAATGGTTTCATCGCGCGAGCAACTGCGTGAAAAAATGACTTTTTTCTGGCACAACCATTTTGCCACATCAGTGCCATTTGCTTATCTGATGCAAGTTCAGAACAATACGTTGCGTAAACATGCACTCGGCAAATTCAGCGATTTACTTCATGCTGTAGCAAAAGATCCTGCGATGATTATTTACCTCAATAATCAGCAGAATAAAAAAAATGCACCTAACGAAAATTTTGCCCGTGAAGTGATGGAACTGTTCACGCTCGGAATAGGAAATTACACCGAACATGATATTCGCGAAGCTGCTCGTGCTTTTACAGGATGGACAGTAAATCTGAAAGGTAAATTTGAATTTGTAAAAGGCGACCATGATTTCGGTGAAAAAGAATTTATGGGCAGAAAAGGAAATTTTTCCGGAGAAGATATTTTAAACATCTTATTGGATAATCCTCAGGTTGCTGAGTTTGTGGTAACAAAGATTTACCGCGAGTTTGTCAATGATATTGTTGATGAGCAACGCGTAAATAAACTGGCAGAAGAGTTTTTAAACTCAGGATATGATATCAGTGCGCTGATGCGTAAAATATTTACATCTGAATGGTTCTTTTATCCGGAAAATATAGGTGTTAAGATTGCCTCTCCTGTTGAATTAATTGTACGTTATCGCAAATTGTTAGCCTTTGAATTCAAGCGCAAAAAATACATGCTTAGCGCTCAGGACTTACTCGGACAGGTTTTGTTTTTCCCGCCCAATGTTTCCGGCTGGAAAGGAGGGCAACAATGGATTGACAGTTCAACCTTATTGCTGCGCATGAATTTACCCCAATATGCTTTATTGGGCGCAAGTCCCGATTTGCGTCCTAAGCAGGAATTTGATAACGAAAGTGTGGAAGAAGAAGTGGAGGAAAAGAAAATAAAAATCACCACAGACTGGAGTGCGTTGATTAATGAATGCAGCGGAAAAAATGGATGGGAAATTGACGAAATTCTTCTGCAATCACTTTTACAGTGCGATACAAAAGACATTGACATAAACCTGTTGCATAACCATACCGATTCATTTACAGACGAAAGAAGAGTGATAAGTTTTTCGACAGCAATAATGTCATTACCGGAATTTCAACTTATATAACCATGAGCAACCGCAGAGATTTTTTAAAACTTTCAACACTGGCATCTGCAGCATTTATGATGCCTCAATTCCTGAAAGCTTCAGGACGTATAATTGCCCCGGGAACAGGCAAAGGAAAAGTATTAGTAGTAGTGCAGCTTTCCGGTGGAAATGATTGGCTGAATACCTTAGTTCCATTTCGTAATGATGCATATTACAAAGCAAGACCCTCTATTGGTTTACAGCAAAATGAATTGATAAAAATTACCGATAATGCCGCATTCAATAATAATCTGGGTGGACTTGCCGAACTTTATGACAATGGAAATCTTGCAATAATAAATTCAGTTGGTTACGAAAATCCTGTGCTTTCACATTTCCGTTCAATGGATATCTGGCAGGGTGCTACCGATGCAACTGATTATTCTTCCACCGGATGGATTGGCAGATTTTTGGATCATACCTGTTCACCCGAATGTGCTAAACCACACACAGCTATTGAAATTGACGACAGCCTTAGCCTTGCAATGAAAGGCGAAAGATTGAAAGCCATTGCCTGCAGTAACCCCGATATTCTTAACCGCTCAGCTCAAAACACGATTGCCCGCAGTGTGGCAGCAAAGCAGCATGCAGATGAACATCGGCATCCCAATGCTGCATTCTTACACAAGACATTAGTGGAAACGTTGCAATCAACTGATTACATTTATTCGCAGTCGAAAATTTATAAGTCTGCATCACTTTATCCTTTTCATGAGTTCGGTACGCGACTGAAAACTATTGCTGAACTTATTATATCGGGATCTGAAACTCAGGTCTATTACATTTCACTTGGCAGCTTTGATACACATGCTATTCAAAAATTTTCGCAAAACAGGTTGCTGAAAATTTATTCCGATGCAATAAAAGCTTTTTGTAACGATTTAAAACTCAATAATCGTTTCGAGGATACTATGATTCTTACTTTTTCTGAATTCGGTAGAAGGGTAGCTCAGAATGCCGGAAAAGGTACAGATCACGGAGCGGCCGGAAATGTTTTTATTGCGGGTGGTAAACTTGCAAAATCAGGAATTCTTAACCCTTTGCCCGACCTAGAAAATTTAGAGGATGGTAATCTGAAATATACCATTGATTTCAGGCGGGTGTATGCTACGTTGCTGGAGAACTGGCTTCAAACACCCTCTGCTAATATATTGGGTAGAAATTTTGAGAAACTAAATTTTGCGTGAGAGATGCTATAAAAAAAGTCCCACGCTTCAGCGTGGGACTTTTTTAACATAAAAAGCAGACCTCTTAAGCTTTCTTAACGTTTACCGCGTTAGGTCCTTTTTTCCCTTCCTGAACCTCGAAAGTTACTTTATCGTCCTGACGCACCTGGTCTGCTAAACCGCTTGCGTGAACAAATACTTCCTGATTAGTTTCGTCTACTTTAATAAATCCGTAGCCTTTTGCTGCATTGTAAAATTTTACTGTTCCTGTTGACATTGTGTTTGATAAATAAAAGATTAATAATGAGTGCAAAATAAATAGTTATTTCCATACGCCCGACAATAAAGTTGTTTCATCCTATAAATACATCATTCTATTCAGATTAAAATAAGATTTGTATCATTGAACCATTAACCTAAATCCATTCATTATGCAATCAAATATGTTGCTTTCTGTTGTAATGCCCATTGCCTTGGGCATTATCATGCTCGGTCTTGGTCTTTCACTGAAAATTGATGATTTCAAAAGAGTGGTTGTTTACCCCAAAGCAGTGGTGGTGGGCTTATTTTGCCAGATGCTGCTTCTTCCTACTATTTGTTTTTTTGTGGCAAGAGGCTTCGGACTTTCACCTGAATTAGCTGTAGGATTAATGCTTTTATCGGCTTCGCCCGGTGGCGCAACGGCCAATCTGTACAGTCATTTATCAAAAGGCGATGTGGCTTTAAATGTTACGCTTACAGCAATTAACAGCGTGCTTACACTTTTTACACTTCCCTTAATTGTAAATCTTTCTATAGCTTATTTTATGCAGGCAGGTCCTGATGGTCCTGTAGTTACTATGCAGTTTAAAAAAGTGGTTGAAGTTTTTGCTATTGTGTTGGTGCCTGTTAGCATTGGAATGTTTGTAAACGCAAAGTGGTCTGACCTGTCTAAAAAACTCGAAAAACCTGTGAAAATTATGTCTGCTGTTTTTCTTGCACTTATTATTATAGCTGCCGTAATGAAAGAAAAAGAACACATGGCTTCTTATTTTCAGCAGGTTGGTATTGCAGCTTTGGTGTTTAATCTGGTGAGCATGACAGCCGGTTTTTTCATTCCAATAATGCTTAATCTTGGCAAGAAACAGGCAATTGCAATCGGCATGGAAATAGGAATTCATAATGGAACACTGGCTATTTATATTGCCATGCAGATTTTAGATAACACGGTAATGGGTATTCCTGCCGCCATCTACAGCCTGATAATGTTCTTTACAGCTGCCGGTTTCGGGTTTTTAGTGAATATGAAGAAAGAGTAAATCATGAAAAAAAATATCCTCATCACCGGAGCAACATCAGGCATTGGCGAAGCAGCAGCCCGCATTTTTGCAGCAAATAATTACAACCTCATAATTACAGGAAGAAGACAAGACCGACTTGAAAAACTTGCCGAAGAATTAAGAAGCAATCACAATGCAGAAGTTCTTCCTCTGTGTTTTGATGTAAGAAACAAAAGTGAAGTGCATAAAAATATTGCTTCATTACAAGGCAATTGGGCAAACATTGATGTCCTGCTAAACAACGCAGGATTAGCTTCCGGACTTGGCCCAATCCAAAGCGGAGAACTGGATGATTGGGAAAAAATGATTGATACTAATATTAAAGGTTTGCTTTATGTTACCCGTGCAGTTACGTCTTTAATGATTCCTAGAAATAGCGGACATATCATCAACATTGCTTCCGTTGCCGGCAAAGAAGTTTATCCAAACGGAAATGTGTATTGCGCCACCAAACATGCAGTGGATGCGCTTTCGCGCTCCATGCGCATTGATTTGTTGCCGCACGGAATCAAAGTAACCAACATCGCTCCGGGCTTAGTAGAAACAGAGTTCTCTGTTGTGCGTTTTCATGGCGATAAAGAAAGAGCGGATAATGTTTACAAAGGTTATCAGCCCTTAACAGCTGCTGATATTGCAGATGCAATTTGGTATGCTGCCTCTCGCCCTGCACATTTTTGTGTAAACGATATGGTGCTTACTCCGCTTGCGCAGGCTAACGCGTATGTGGTGAAGAAGGATTAAGTAATAATCCCACAAAGGCACTAAGTTCACAAAGGTTTATTCTTTGTGTTCTCTGTGTCTTTGTGGGAAAGAACAATCAATACCCAAACACATCTTCCAGTGTCAGATACTTCACTTCACCGTATTTCTGCAAAGTCGGAATATCCAGTTTCTTCTTATCGCCCAGCACAAGAATGTTAAAATTTTTGCCTTTGAAATAATTGTTGTGAAACGCTTTCACTTCTTCCAGTTTCATAGGCTGCACTTTCTCGAAAATATCTTTACGCAGGTCGTAATCCAATCCTAATCTTTTTGCACGCTCGTAACTGAATAACACACTTGATTTAGTAATTCGTTCTGTTCTTATTTTCTGGATTACCGCATTTTTAGCTGCATTGAACAAATGTTCCGACTCAGGCATTTCATTCAACAAATCATTCATGCCTTTCATAGCTTCAGGTAATTTATCTGCCTGTGTTCCTATATAAGCCAAAACATAATTTGCTTTTTCTTTTTTACCTGGAGTGCGGAATGATGCAAAAACTGAATAGGCAAGAGCTTTGGATTCGCGCATATCCTGAAAAACTACAGACGACATTCCGCCACCGAAATATTCATTAAACATAGAAGCCTGTGGCATAATGCTTTTGTTATAGTTCTCACTTTTTGAAAGCATCAATACTTCCGCCTGTTGCATATCGTAATTAACAACATACACTTGTGTCTTCTCAACTCCGAGTTCTGCGAACGGAGCTTCAGCAGGAACAGGTTTCAGTGCTTCAGGTGTTTTATGCAATTTGTTCAGTTGCTCTGCAAGTTTATCTGAATCCTCTGAGCCATAATATAACACGCGGTGCTCATAAGAAGTAAGTTCTTTAATCAGTTGAACAGCTTCTTCAGGTTTCAATTCCTGTAATTCCTTCGCAGAAAGAATATTCGTGAAAGGCGATTTGCTTCCATGCACCCCATAGCTATACATCGCGCTCCAGAGTATCTCATCTTTTGAAAGTTTTGCATCAGCACGTCTTTTCAAAATATCCGCGCTTAAGTTTGTCAATGCTTCGGGATTAGGTTGTGCATCGGCAAGCAACTCTTCAAATAACGCAAGCCCTTTTTCAAAATTTTCAGTGAGACCGCTCAGGCTAACCCAAACCTGATCGTCTGAGTTGTAAACATCAAAAGAGCAGCCGAGTTTATACAATTCTTGTTTTACTTCTGCGGGTTTTAGTTTTGAAGTTCCAAGGAAAGGAAGATACTGAATAGCAACAGAAAGTTTCTTGTTGTTATTGCTTCCCATGTCAAGAATATAATAGAGATTGAAAGTCTTATTCTCATCATTTTTTTTGTAAAGCAGCGGAATATTGTGATTGAGATTTACTGTTTTTATATCCTCTTTATAGTTCACAAAAACAGGCTCAATATCAGGAACTGTTTGATTCAAAATATTTTTCACAAACTCACTTTGCGATTCGCGGTTTACTTCAACAGGAGTAATTAAAGGCTTCTCAACTTTTTGCTGATTTTTGTCTTCGCCCGTGCGTTTGTAAACCACTACATAATTGTTTTTGTAGTGTGCGTTAGCGAAATCAACTAATTCTTTCTTCGTGATTTTTGCTAGTTTTTCAGTGCGTGCAATGTAATCCTGCCATGGAACTCCCAATACAAATGATTCAACAAATTTATCTGCACGGCTTCTGTTACTTTCATACGATTTTAGCTCCTGTAATTTCATGTCGTTAATTACAGCTTCCAGCAGCCAGTCAGGGAAATCACCTTTTTTAATCAATTCTAATTGCGAGAGCAAAAGTTCTTTTGCTTCTTCCAGAGTTTGTCCCTGTTTTACTTCAGCACCCATAATATGTGCTGAGTAATCTTTCATAATAAGAGGATAGGTCCAGCCTTCCAGTACTTTTTGTTGCTGATTAAGATTGAGGTCAATTAATCCAGCTCTTGAATTATAAAGCAATTTGTCAATAATAGTAATCATTTCTGCATCGTGAGAATTGAAACCGCCAAAGCGGAAACCCAAAGCCATCACCGCTGCATCAGGACCAATTACTTCTTTTACAATCGGTTCTTTTATTTCATCTTCAACAGCAACTATAAATTCCTGTTTTGGTTTTTGTTGGTAAGAGCCAAACATGTTTTTAATCCACACAATTGCTGAATCAGGATTGAAATCTCCCGACAAACAAATTGCCATATTATTAGGAATGTAGTTGTTGTCAAAATATTTTTTTATCTCGGTTAGTGAAGGATTTTTCAGGTGTTCTACGGTTCCAATTGTAGTTTGTGTTCCGTAAGTGTGTTTCTGGAAAAGTCCTTCCAGCATGGCATCCCACAATTTGCTGTCATCGCTGTCTAATGAAATATTTTTCTCTTCATACACCGCTTCCAGTTCGGTATGGAATAAACGCATTACCGGTTTGCGGAATCTTTCTGATTCAATTTCTAACCATTTTTTCATCTGATTAGAAGGAATGTCATTTACGTAAACCGTTTGTTCAACCCAAGTGTAAGCATTGGTTCCTTTTGCGCCAATTGCCGACATCAGTTTGTCGTATTCATTGGCAATTGCGAATTGTGCAGCAACACCAGAAACGCTATCAATAATGTGATATAATTTCTTGCGTTGCTCGGTGTCGGTTGTTTTGCGGTAAACTTCAAACAGACTGTCAATTGCGTTTACCAAAGGCTCTTCTTTCGCAAAATCTTTTGTTCCGAATTTATCAGTTCCTTTGAACAACATGTGTTCAAGGTAGTGTGCCAAGCCTGTTGCATCATGCGGGTCGTTTTTACTTCCCGCACCAACTGCAATATAAGTCTGAATGCGTGGTGCATCTTTGTAAACCGACATATACACTTTTAGTCCGTTGTCAAGGGTGTAAATACGCGTGTTCAGTGGGTCGTTAGCAACGCTTTCATATTCTGCTGAAGGCTTTTTATCGTTGCAGGTGCACGATGTTAAAACCAAAGAAATGATTGTAAAGCTTAAGAAAATTAATTTGAATTGTTTCATGTTGTTGTTGTGTTTAATTATCAGTCTATTTCTAAATCCAGTTGTTGGCGAAGCTTGTTAATGCTCGGATTTTTCTCCGCCATGTGCATAAATTTTTCGCGCTGCGTGTAAAGTTTTTTTATATCGACAACGAAATTAATTTTGGTTTTCAGTTGTATTTCGGTGTTCAAAAGTTCCTTGCGCAGAAGTTCAAGAAAATCAAGTTTTTCAACATCTAATGCTTTTTCAGCAGCCTCATTATCAATTTCCAATTCAATCAGAAAATTTTCTTTCAAAACCGGGTTGCTTTTTGTCAAAGCTGTATGAGCAAAACTGCTTAATTTATTTTGTTGCTGAAGTTGTTTAACTGATTTTGTCCAGGCAACTTCTAACTCTTCTTGCGAGAAATTTTTCTGTGCTGCTTTTCGCTCGGCAATTACAGTTTCTGATTCAGCTTCTGTTATTTTTTGTTCCTGTTTTGTAACTGATGCTGCGTTAATAGAGGTTGTTCCCGATATAATTCGTTTGGTGTAAATCTGTGGCGCAGGTTCTATTGAAGCAGGTGTTTCGACAGCAACAGATTCTGATTTCTCAATAGTTGAAGCAACAGCTGGCGTTATTTCTGTCGGTTTTACAGATGCAGAAACAGTCCCCAGACTATTAATTAAGTTTTTTTTTTCAGGTTCGCCTAGTTGCGGGCTTCCTGTAAGTGAGCAGATTTGCATCAGTGCAAGTTCTACCTGCAGTCGCTGGTTCTTGCTCGTCTTATAATTTATGTCGCAGCGGTTGGTGATGTTAATGGCGCGCAGCAGCGTTTCCATGCTGTAGCGCTGCGACTGATCCATGTATTTGTCTTTGATGTTTTGTCCTACTTCCAGTAATTGAATTGTTGAAATATCCTTGCACACCAGGAGATTTCTAAAGTGCGAACCCAAACCGTTGATGAAATTATGCCCGTCAAAACCGTTGTCTAATATTTCATTGAAAATCACCAATGCCTCAGGAATATTGCTATCCAGTGAAGCAGCTGAAATTTTGAAATAATAATCGTAATCAAGAATATTCAGGTTTTCAATTACTGCTTTGTAAGTAAGTTTATTTCCTGCAAAACTTACAATTTGGTCGAACATAGAAAGCGCATCGCGCATAGCACCATCAGCCTTCTGTGCAATTATATGCAGGGCATCGTTTTCTGCTTCTATGTTTTCACTTTTTGCAACATAAAGAAGATGTTCCACCATATCTTCAATCTGTATGCGCTTGAAATCAAAAATCTGGCAACGCGAAAGAATGGTAGGAATTATTTTGTGTCTTTCTGTTGTTGCAAGAATAAAAATCGCGTGTTTAGGCGGCTCTTCCAGCGTTTTCAGAAAAGCGTTGAAAGCTGCTGTGCTCAGCATGTGAACCTCGTCAATGATATAGATGCTGTATTTTCCAACCTGCGGAGCAAATCGCACTTGATCTACAAGGTTGCGGATATCATCCACCGAATTATTGGAAGCCGCATCCAACTCATGAATGTTGAATGATGCATTTTCGTTAAACGAAACACATGATTCACATTGGTCGCAAGCTTCAGTGTTTTCGGTAATATTGAAGCAGTTAATTGTTTTTGCAAGAATACGGGCACAGGTTGTTTTGCCCACTCCGCGCGGACCACAAAACAAAAATGCCTGTGCAAGGTGATTATTCTTTATCGCATTTTTCAGCGTAGAGGTAATCGCCTTTTGTCCAACCACCGTGTTAAAAGTGGATGGACGATATTTACGTGCCGATACTACAAATTCACTCATTTTTTCCGAATGGGACGACAAATATAAAATTTAAAAATACCTGTAAGTAAAATTTAAGATTTGTTGTGATTCATAAAATTACAACATTCTTATTTTCATACTTTAGCGCCTCAAATTTTAAAGGAATATGAAAGTTGTAAAATTCGGTGGAACATCGGTAGGCTCAGCTGAGCGGATGTTCTCAGTTGCAAAGTTGATTAAGAGCAGTGAGCCGCGTATTGTTGTGTTGTCGGCAGTTTCGGGAACTACCAATAGTCTGGTTGAAATTAGTGCAAGTCTTTACAAAGGAGATAAAGACGGAGCGAATAAACTCATCAATGCTCTGCACACCAAATATCAAGTGTTGGTTAAAGAATTGCTCAAAATCGCTGATGGCATCAAGAAAGGAAATGAGCTTATTGCTGAGCATTTTGAATACATCCGCAATTTCACCAAAGACCTTTTCACCATTCACGAAGAGAAAGCAATTCTGGCGCAAGGTGAGTTGATTTCAACTGCGTTGTTTCATTATTACCTGGAAGAAAACGGAGAAAAATCAGTGTTGCTTCCTGCACTTAATTTCATGCGTACCGATGAAGAAGGTGAACCTGATTTGAATTATATTTCAGATAATTTGAAAAGAGAATTGAAGAATTACCCGAAGGATAAATTATTTATTACTCAGGGTTATATCTGCCGCAATGCATTTGGTGAAATTGATAATCTGAAGCGTGGTGGAAGCGACTACACTGCTTCGCTTGTTGGAGCAGCTATTGAAGCAGAAGAAATTCAAATATGGACCGACATTGACGGGATGCACAATAACGACCCACGCATCGTTAAAAAAACGTTCCCGATTGAAGAGCTTTCGTTTGATGAAGCAGCGGAGCTGGCTTACTTCGGAGCAAAAATCTTGCATCCCTCCAGCGTATTGCCGGCACGGCTGAAAAATATTCCCGTGCGTTTATTGAACACCATGCAACCTGAAGCAAAAGGAACCTTGATTTCTCAGAAATCTTCAGGCGGAAATATAAAAGCAGTTGCTGCCAAAGACGGAATTTATGCGATCAAGATCCGCTCAGGGCGAATGTTGATGGCTTATGGTTTCCTACGCTCGGTGTTCGAGATTTTTGAGCGTTACAAAACTCCGATTGATATGATAACTACTTCGGAAGTTGCAGTTTCATTGACCATTGATGAGCCTAAAAACTTGGAAGCAATTGTTGCTGAGTTAAAAAGTTTTGCAACGGTTGAAGTGGATAAAGACCAGAGCATTGTTTGTGTGGTAGGTGATTTTCTTGGTGAGCATAAAGGTTATGCTGTTAAAATATTTGAAGCATTGAGGAACATTCCTATTCGTATGATTTCCTATGGTGGGAGCCCGAACAACGTTTCTGTTTTAGTGGAAACAAAATATAAAAATGAAGCATTAACTGCCTTGAATGATGGACTTTTTAACAGCGGAAACAAATGATGAAATTTCCTCTGAATAAATTCTCGAGTCTGGCAACGCCTTTCTATTACTACGATTTGTCGTTGCTCGAAGTCAATCTAGCTGCGCTTAAAAGTGCAGCTAATCCTGAGTATGTCGTGCATTATGCTTTAAAAGCAAATGCCAACAATCGCATTCTGGAAGTAATAAAGAACAATGGAATTGGTGCCGACTGTGTAAGCGGAAATGAAGTAAGAAAAGCTGTTGAAGTTGGTTTCAATTCTTCTGAAATTGCGTTTGCGGGAGTTGGTAAATCAGATGAAGAAATCCTTGTTGCGCTGCAAAATGATATTTTCTGTTTCAATTCTGAATCAGGGGAGGAGATAAAAGTCATTAATGAACTGGCTGCAAAATCGGGGAAGACAGCACGCATTGCATTGCGCATCAATCCAAATGTACATGCGAATACGCATAAGTACATTACAACCGGTTTAGAAGAAAATAAATTCGGAATAAACCTCTGGGAATTGGATTCTATAATGGAATTGCTGAAGACCTGCAATAACATAAAGCTGTTAGGCATTCATTTTCATATCGGTTCACAGATTAATGACCTCAGTAATTTCAAAAACCTTTGCACCAAAGTAAACGAGATACAGCAATGGTTTGAAGAACGCAACTACAGACTGGAGCACATCAATGTAGGTGGTGGTTTGGGAGTTGATTACCACCACCCTGATGAAAATTCTGTTCCCGATTATAAAGGCTATTTTGAAGTGTTTGAAAAATTTCTGGAGATGCGTAAAGGACAACAGTTGCATTTTGAATTAGGTCGAGCCATTGTTGCCCAATGCGGAAGCCTGATTTCAAAAGTGCTCTATGTAAAAAAAGGAGTAAATACCAGTTTTGTTATTCTTGATGCAGGTATGACTGAATTGATACGCCCGGCATTATATCAGAGCTATCATAAGATTGAAAATATCTCACATCTCACATCTGATATCTCACATCTAAAATACGATGTTGTTGGCCCCATTTGTGAATCGTCCGATTGTTTCGGCAAAGCTGTAATGCTTCCCGAGACCAATCGCGGTGACTTATTTACCATTCGCACAACCGGTGCTTATGGAGAAGTAATGGCTTCAAATTATAACCTTCGCGAAAAAGCGAAAGCGATTTATTCAGATGAATTGAAATAAGATGCTTGCAGAAATAATCACCATCGGAGACGAAATCCTTATCGGGCAAATAGTTGATACTAACTCTGCCTGGATGGGTGAGCAGTTGAATTTGGTTGGAATAAAAGTTCATCAGATTACCTCTGTTTCTGATAATGCCGAACACATTGTAAAAGCATTGGATGAAGCAAAAAGTCGTGCTGATATTATTCTTATCACAGGCGGACTAGGTCCAACAAAAGATGACATTACCAAGTATACACTTGTAAAGTATTTTAATACATCATTACGTTTTGATGAAGAAGTTCATCAGCATGTGAAGGCTCTGTTTGCACGATTTGGAAGAGAAGTAACGGGTGTAAATTTGAAACAAGCGGAAGTTCCTGAGAACTGCACCGTTATTCATAACGCTAACGGCACAGCTCCGGGAATGTGGTTTGAGCAAAACGAAAAAGTATTTGTTTCCATGCCCGGTGTGCCTTATGAAATGAAGAAGATGATGGGTGCTGAAATTCTACCGCGATTAAAGAAGAAATATAATCTTCCCACAATTGTTCACCGCACTATTTTAACACAAGGTATTGGAGAATCATTCCTTTCCGAAATTATTGCAGAGTGGGAAAACAGTCTTGCTGATAAAAACATTAAGCTGGCTTACCTGCCTTCTCCGGGCATGGTGCGCCTGCGTTTGTCTGCCTCAGGAAACAATGAAACAGCACTGAGAAAAAGTGTAGAAGAGAAAGTTGAAGAACTGAATAAACTCATTCCGCAGCACATTTACGGCTACGAAAAAGACACATTGGAACAAATTGTGGGCAGTTTGTTAAAAGAAAAGAAGCAAACACTTTCACTTGCCGAAAGCTGCTCTGGTGGGTTGATCGCACACCTTGTTACTTCTGTTCCCGGTTCATCGGGTTACTTTATGGGTGGTGTGGTTTCTTACTCGTATGAAAGCAAAACCAACATGCTGGGAGTAACAACAGAAACATTGGAAAAGTTTGGTGCTGTCAGCGAAGAAGTAGTTACACAAATGGCTCTTGGTGCAAAAAAAGAATTCAAAACCGACTGGGCTGTTTCTGCTTCCGGCATTGCTGGTCCTGATGGCGGTATGGAGGGCAAACCCGTGGGTACAGTCTGGATTGCCGTTGCCGGACCAAACGGAGTGAAAGCAAAGAAATTTCAATTCGGTGGCGACCGCGAACGTAACATTGCTGTTACCGCAATCACTGCTTTAAATATTTTGCGGAAGCAGTTGCTGTCAGTTTAGTTTGTTGTCATGCTGAGCGTAGTCGAAGGGCAGACAAATAAAAAGGGCAGGATTATCCTGCCCTTTTTATTTACTTTCGCGTGAAATCATTAACTGTTTTGGACAAGAAAAAAGCCACCCTGTTTTTCCTTTTGAAACTATTTACCATGTATGCACTTTACATGTATGTGTGGAAACAGTTTGTGTGGAATTCATTTTTAGCAAAGCCCTGGGAATTGCTGCACCACATTGTATTAAAAGCTACCATGGCTTTCTGTTTGTTTTTTCTAAACCTGTTTGGTTACGAGGCTATTGAATATAGCTACCGTGTTATCGTTATGGTAAAACCCAACGCAAGTATAACTGTTCAGAATTATTGTCTTGGTTTGGATGTTATGGCGCTTTTCACCATGTTGATTATTGCTTACCCCGGGCCATGGAAAAAGAAACTGTTGTTTATTCCTGTTGGAATTATTGGGGTTTTCATCATCAACCAACTGCGCATTATGGCAATCGGAATTTGCTTTGTTGACTTTATTGAATACGCATGGTTCGATAACCATTTATATTTCAATGTAGCTGCCTACAGTTTTATTTTTCTGTTTTTTGTTGGATGGGTAAATTACCTGGAAAGAAAAAATCTTACCGGCATTCAGGATTAATCCCTTTTACATAGTTTTCTATGATGTTCAGCTTTGCAGCTGTTTCAGAACCGACAAAACCTGTAATATTTTCGGGGTTTATTTTTTGTGAATACTCTTTCAGAATTTCAGCTGATAATGGGGAATAGCTCCAATGCCATTTCTCTTCTTCATAACCATTAGGTCGTGTTTCATTCTTTACCGAATAGGGTTGACAAAAACCAAATTGTGCTGCATTTTTTTTCAGCCAGTCGTAAACCTTTTTCCCTTCAGCAGTAGTGAAATATGCATTCTCAAGGCTGTTCAAATCCATGTCCGTTCCCCAGTGGTGACGTGATGTTCCGGGCATGGAACTGTAACGCAAAATAGTTTTTGCTCTTTCAACCGGGTCTTTAATTGTTTGCGAAAGATTTTTGCCGTTTACTAATCTGCTTCCATTCCATTTTGCTTCCCAAATAGATTTTTGATCGTTGAAGTTTCGTGTAGCCGAAATTATTTTCAGGTTCACACTTTCCTTTTTAGCGGCATCATACATTTTGACAAAAGCAGCTATGGTTTCTTTACGCAGATACATTCCTTCTTTGCTGCAATACTTCATTGGAATTAAAGCAAACGATGTATCTGTTTTCGGATTGAATTTTCCGAGAAGATATTCGGCAGAATAAACACGAACCTGTTTTTTTTCTATTTCCGGAACACTATCGTTTGGGGCTGATGTATCTGTGTTTTCAGGCTTCCCTGAACAAGAACAGATTTCTAAAGTAAGTAAAGCAAACAGAATAAAACGAATATTCATTCTCTATTTCTTTCCTGCCTGTTGATTAACAAAAAGGTTCTTTTTCATATCGCCTTCCTGCACCAGCTTGCCTGCTTTATTGTATAGTTTTCCATATCCGTTAATGGTATCATTCACCCATACAGCATGCAATACATTTCCGTCAATCATGTTGATAATTCCTTTTCCGTTACGCACGTTGTTTTTAAATTCCCCTTCAAATTTCATTCCGTTAGGCCAGGTGAAAATACCAAAGCCTTCACGCTTATCGTTTGCCCAATCACCATCGTAAGTGGTTCCGTCTGCGTAACGTGAACTGCCTTTACCATTACGTTTTCCGTTAACCATTGGCCCAACATAACCTCTGTCGTGATTGATTTCAAAAAGATAGGTATCAGGATTTTTCATCTGTTTTACCAACTTAAATTTCTCCGGGTTTTTCTGAACGGCAGGATATAAGTATCTTCCTGTTTGTCCAAAGCCTAATTGCTCAATTACCAAGTGCGTTGCTCCCACTTCTTTCATGTTATTGATAAGACTGTCCGCATTAGAAGAGTTAATAAAATTAGTTACGGTGCGGTCGGCATAGAGGTAAAACAATTCGGGTTTGCGGCAGACTACAATAGCATCTTTAGGAAGGTTGCTTTTGGCAAATTTTGCCAGTTCAAAGTAATTGGTGTAAGCAGGATTCATCATCCCCTTAGCAAACGTTTCAAGATAGGTTACGCCTTTTTTCTCCACCATTATAAATGTAAGAAATACAAAGGGCAGAATAACAACGCGAAGATTTTCTCCAAGCTTAACTTTCTCTGTCAGCCAATTTAAACCTTCATAAACAGGGAAAACAAGCAACAAATAAATAAAAGGAATGGCAGGTAAAATAAAACGTGTTCCATACCACGCATCAGGCCAAAGGGCAACAATAAAGGCTGTACCTGCAAGGTAGGCTATAACCAGCCATCGGTATTTTTTGAGTGTGAACAAACCTAAAATGCCCAACAACGAAAGAAAAATTCCCAAGCCCCATTTGCGGTCTTCGGGTTTTGCCTTATTGTAGTTTTCAATTTTATAACACATTACGGAACTCGGAATTTCCATGCTTACGTAACGCTTTACATTTTTTTCAACGCGGGTAAACCAATCCTTTGCCTGCATTTTACCCAACTCAGGACGATACGGATTTATCATCATCAGCTGACGCTCATAGCCGCCACCGCCAAGTGATTTGCTTCTGATATACCAGGGCAATGCCAACAGAATAAAAGTTCCGGCAACAATTCCCGCCAGCTTCCATTTGCGCTCAAAAAGGAAATAGAGGATAACACCGCCCACCAGCGACAAACCTGCAGTGCGTATGTAATAGCTTAGCATCATAAAGAAAATCATGAGCCAGAAATTGTAATCCTTGAGTGAAAATTCTTCCTTGTTTACCCGCATGAGAAAGAACACTGCTGCAAGCGATGTGAAGAGAAACGGAATCTCCGACATGGCAATGGTGGAGAAATTAAGCAGATGTAAATTCAGCGCTGATAAAAGTGTAATGACAAACGAGAGGTGTTTGTTTCCCGTAAGGTTGATTAAAATAAAGTAGAGCAACACCATGCTGCCGAAAAGGAAATAGCCGTTTGCCTTGTTCATCACTTCAATATCGTCACCGAAGATTTTCATGATGCCGGCAGAAATTACAGGATAGCCGGGAGGATAGTGGTTGGCAGGCTCTTTAGATGGCAGGTGGATATTGGTATAACCTGCTCCCTTCATCAGCGATTTTGCGGTGATGTAATACACAGCATTATCGCCACCGAGGTATAGTTTATTATCATAGACCTGATTGTAAACTTTTACGATTACAAAAAGTAAGGCAATGATGTAGAGCGTGTGAATCCACCACGCTTTTATTTCAAATGATTTTTTAGTCTGTGATGTTTTTGATTTTGCTTTTGTAGCCATAAATTAAATTTTCACCGCTAAGGCGCTAAGGCGCAAAGCAGCATATATATTTTGTGGTTATGCGAACTGCTATTTTTTCAACTGGAAAAATCCATGATACTCTTCTTCCTTGATGCGGATGATATAGAAATACGTTCCTTCATCGGCATCGCGTTTTCCATTGTATAAGCCATTCCAGCACTCGCTTGATTTATCGGTTTCAAAAACTTTGCGTCCCCAGCGGTTGTAGATAATCATGTAAAAACATTCGTCATAGGCAGTGCCAATTCCGGTGATGAAACATTCATTCAGTGCATCGCCATTAGGTGTGAAAATGTTGGGAATAGAATCAGGGAAGATGTTGATGAGTTGAATTCCGGAAGTGTCGAAACGCAAGGTATCAGCGCAGCCGAGTGAGTTGATGGTGATGAGTGTAATCGTATCGTTGTTATCAAACACATCGTAATTGTGACCGGGGTTGGCTTCGGTAGAAGTTGCTTCACCGCCAAAGTCCCAGAAATACTGAACCGCATCGGGTGTAGTGTTGGTAAAACTTGCATGAACACCTTCGCAGGCGGGTGTGAGTAAAACCGTAAAATCAGTAGGCGCTTTTTCAACTACAGTTATGGTAACTGTATCCGTTCCGCTGCAATTAGGATTGCTGGCTTCTAAAAAATATGTAGTGGTTTCATCAGGAAAAGCAAGGGGATTGGAGATGCCGTCATCGCTTAATCCCAATGATGGAGTCCACTGATAAGATAAACCTGAAACTGCTATTGCGCCCAGTTGAATGGTATCGCCTGTGCAGATGCTGGTTTCGGTTCCTGCAAAAGTACTAAGGTTACCATCGAGCACGGTGATGGTTGCATACGATGTATCGAGAAAGGCAAGTCCTGCGCAGGTAAGACTGTCGTAACCTATTACCATAACGGTGTAGGTTCCGGTGTCGTTGTAAACGTGGGTTGGGTCTTCGAGGGTGGAGGTATCTCCATCACCAAAATCCCAGTAATAGCCTTGTGCATTTACACCGTTGGCAAGAAAATCAACGGTGAAAGGTGAGCAGCCGGTGGAAGAAATATTGTCCACCTCAACCTCTACCTGCACTTCTGAAAGCTGAATGCGGAATTTGATTGCGCCTTCGTTGCAGTTACTGCTGTTATTGCTTTGCGACCACGCACCCGGTGTAGTTGGAAACATATCGCTGCCACCGCAACCGGCACAAACTGCCTGGTAAATAATTCCGCTTTTATCAAAGCGACTGGTGCCGCCATCTACGTGTTCTTGCACTCCGTTGCCGCCAAAAAATGTTGCGTATAATAATGCAGTGGCATCCTGTTCCAATACCATGAAATAAAAATCGCTGCCATCGGTTGCCTGCTGATACGCATCACTAGTAGTTGCCATTCCATTTGTGTAGCCAAGGTTAGCACCAAAACCGTTTGCGGTATTTACACCTCCGCCCCAGCCTGCGATGTAAACCTTTTCGCATACATCAACAAGCAATGCAGTTGGAGAAATATTTAACAACGCACCACCGTCACCAAACACAGTTGAGAACGCAGTATTCTCCAACAAGCTATCCATTTTGTGAATGAACTGTTTGCTGTTGGGATTGGAGTAAACACCTGTGGTTACAGGATAAGCACCCAAGGTTTGTCCGTAGAGGTATACATCATCGTCACCATCAATGTCAATGAAGTAACTCTGGTCGTACTGATTGGTACCGATGAACGAAGAGCGATACATATCAGCATCCAAAGGATTGAACGCAGCTACAAAACCATCGGTAATGCCACCTTGAAAAGTTGGGTTAAGCACACCGGGTGTGGTAGGAAAATCAGAACTTGCCGTTCCACCGCAAACAACAATAGTTCCAGCGCTGTTAATTTTCATGGAATAAATGGCATCACCTGCGCTGCCGCCAAAATAAGTACTCCATTGCAGAGTGCTTAAAGTCGGGTCTAAGCGGAAGAGACAGCCATCCTGATTTCCGTTATACGTTTGCTGAAACGCTCCGGGTGTTACCGGAAAATCAGAAGAGAAAGTGGAAGAACCGATAACGGCATTTCCGGCATCGTCAATAAAAATTTCGCCTCGGGCATGGTCACTGTAATTGTAGTTGAGAGGCGAAACATCGTTCATACCATCATTGGCTGTGCCGCCAAAAAAGGTGGAAGCCAAAAGTGCTGTTCCATCGGAACTCATTTTTGAAATGATGATATCGGTGCCGGCAAATTCAACCACGTTATCAACGGTTGTAAATGTTCCTCCGTTGAAGGTCTGGTCGTAAGCACCACTCGTTGTGGGATAATTGGTGGAAGCTGTTGCACCGTAAATAAAAACCTCATCGTTTTGATTGACGAACATGGAGTAAGGCATCTCGTTTCCTGAGCCTCCGAGGTAGGTTGAGTAAACTAATGCAGAACCATCGGGGGTGTATTTGGTGATTGAAATATCGCAGGGATATGCACCCGGACCGCCACCAAAACCTACCTGATATGCGCCTGTTGTGGTTGGATATCCCGGAGCAAAAGCAATACCCCCTGCATAGAAATTTCCGGTAGCGTTGTAGGTTGCAGAGTAGCCCCAGTTGTCGGCAGTGGAGCCGGTGTAGGCTGAGAACTCCAGTTGCGGGTCGATCACCAATTCGTAGTCGGTGTTGTAGCCGTTGGGAAAAGAAAACGACACGGTGTTGTTATTCAATTCAAAGCGGCAGGGAACAAAAACTTTTTTGCCCGCGATGGTTTGCCATGCTATTGGTTTGTGTTCGGTAACGGTGTTGAATGTGTTGTGCACTTTCAAATTTCCGTTTTCGATTGCGAGTTTTTCAGCGCCATCGTATTGCATTTTTATTTGGGCAGGTGAGATACCCGCCCCTACGATGAAATCGTATTTCAACAAACCGTTCTTGCCATAAATGTTCATGTCAATGCCGGGATAGAGCGCAGTGTAGTGAACTTCATTAAATGACTTTACACGCGAAGCCCAACTTTTCGCATCGCTGCCGAGAAAGTAGTTGCTGTAATCTGAATATGCATTCAAGCCAGAGGTTGTTGCCGCAGGATTTGCATTCACAAAATTGACGTGATAGGCGAAAGCATTGTTTCCCGCAAAGGGCTGGTGATTGCCATGTGGATGAATAGTTTCTAAGTATTCAGGTGAATAGAACACCCAGGTAAAGCGATTTTGCTCGAGGTAAAGATTAGCATTGCTCAAGCCCAGTTTGTAGAGAATGTTTTGATTCCACTGCCCTTTATTCTCGGTGAAACGAGGTGCGGGATTGTGGGTGGGTACTTTATTGTCAGCATAGGTAAAGTTGATTGCCGCAAGAAAGAGGAAAAGTAGTTTGTAGATTTTTTGCATGACGCAGAGTTGTTGGTTGGCGTATGCTGCAAATATATGTTTTTAAGAAAACAGAAGTTATTATTTCTCCATCATCTTCCCCAAAATCTCCTGCGCTGCTTTGGGTATAACCGTTCCGGGACCAAACACGGCTGTGGCGCCTGCTTTAATAAGGTATTCGTAATCCTGACGGGGAATAACACCGCCAACTACAACCAGAATATCTTCTCTGTCGTAGTTTTTGAGCAGTTCTATTAATTGGGGAACGAGGGTTTTGTGTCCGCCTGCCAATGAGGAGATGCCGAGAATGTGCACATCGTTTTCAATGGCTTGCTTGGCAACTTCGGCAGGTGTTTGAAATAGCGGTCCAATGTCCACATCAAAACCCATGTCGGCAAAGGAAGTGGCAATAACTTTTGCTCCGCGGTCGTGGCCATCCTGTCCCATTTTGGCAACAAGAATGCGGGGTCTGCGGCCTTCCTTTGAAGCAAAGGCATCCGACATTTCGCGGGCTTTGCGGAAATTTTCATCGCCCCGAACTTCTGAAGAATATACACCTGAGATGGAACGTGTCACTGCTTTATATCTGCCGAATATTTTTTCACAAGCATAAGAAATTTCTCCGAGTGTAGCACGTTTGCGTGCAGCATCTATGGCAAGCTCGAGCAGGTTTCCCTGCCCGTCCGGCAGGCGGGCTTTGCCTGTTTCGCAAGCTGAAGTGAGGGCATCCAACGCTTTCTGCACCTCATCATTATTGCGTTCTGCCCTTAATTTCCGCAGACGCTCTACCTGATTTTTGCGCACTTCTACGTTGTCCACTTCCAATACATCAAAGCGTTCTTCGCTATCGGTGCGGTATGCGTTTACGCCTACGATTACATCTTTTCCGGCATCAATTCGCGCCTGACGTTTGGCAGCAACTTCTTCAATTCGCATTTTGGGCAAGCCTGTTTCAATGGCTTTTGCCATACCGCCAAGTTCTTCCACTTCCTGAATCAGTTTCCATGCTTTTTGTGCGAGCTCGTGTGTGAGGTATTCCACATAATACGAACCTGCCCAGGGGTCAATGGCTTTAGTAACAAGCGTTTCGTGCTGAATATATTTCTGCGTGTCGCGTGCAATGCCTGCCGAAAAATCGGTGGGTAAGGCAACGGCTTCATCCAACGAATTGGTGTGTAATGATTGCGTTCCGCCCAGCACAGCGGCCATTGCTTCAACAGTGGTTCGCGTTACATTATTAAACGGGTCCTGCTCTGTCAAGCTCCATCCCGAAGTCTGACAATGTGTTCGCAAGGCCATTGATTTTTCGTCTTTGGGATTGAACTGCTTTACAATTTTAGCCCACAACATTCGCCCTGCGCGCATCTTGGCAATCTCCATAAAATGGTTCATTCCTATACCCCAGAAAAAAGAAAGGCGTGGCGCAAAATCATCAATGCTCATTCCTGTTTTCAAGCCGGTGCGGATATATTCCAGTCCATCAGCAAGCGTGTAGGCCAACTCAATATCGGCAGTGGCACCTGCTTCCAGCATATGGTAACCCGAAATGCTGATGCTGTTGAATTTCTTCATGTGCTTTGAAGTGTATTCAAAAATATCGGCCACAATGCGCATGGATTGCACAGGCGGATAGATGTAGGTATTGCGCACCATGAACTCTTTCAGAATATCGTTTTGTATAGTGCCCTGAAGCTTGTCAGCACTCACGCCTTGCTCTTCTGCCGCTACAATATAGAAGGCAAGAACAGGCAGCACTGCACCGTTCATGGTCATGGAAACCGACATTTTATCCAAGGGAATTCCGTCAAATAAAATCTTCATGTCCAACACCGAATCGATTGCAACTCCTGCTTTACCAACATCGCCCACTACTTTCTCATGATCGGAATCATAACCGCGATGTGTTGCCAAATCAAAGGCAACTGATAAGCCCATTTGTCCGCCTGCAAGGTTGCGCCTGTAAAACGCATTTGACTCTTCTGCCGTGCTGAAACCAGCATACTGCCTGATGGTCCACGGACGGGCAAGATACATGGAAGCATAAGGCCCGCGCAGAAAAGGTGATATGCCGGCAGCAAAATTCAGGTGCTCAAAATCTTTTGTATCGGAATGAGTGAAGGAAGATTTTACTTCAATATTCTCAGGCGACAACCACGTTTTCTCTGTCATGCTGAGCCTAGTCGAAGCATCTTTATTTGTTAAAGAATTTCCTCCAATCAGGCTCCACGCTTTCTCAGCCAACTCGTGCGTTAGTGTTTCAATATAATACGCACCGGCAGCGGGGTCGGCTACTTTATCAAAGAATGCTTCTTCTTTCAGCACCAACTGAATATTGCGTGCGTTGCGCATGGAAAATTCGTTTTCGTTTCCATCGTAAGGCAAAACACAAAGCACATCACAACCACCTGCAACTGCTGACATAGCAGAGCAACCTGAACGAATCATGTTGTTGAAATTGTTCTTGTCAATCGGACTTGTGAGTGTTGTGTAGCTGCGAACAAATGTTTCAGGAATAGTTCCCTGAATATATTTCCCGGCAACTTTTTTCCAGAGCAAACGAAAGGCACGAAGCTTTGCTATCTCCAGGAAATAATCTTTACCTACCGGAAAACTAAACTGCATTTGTGCTGCAATTTTTTCGGCAGGGACATTCCGTTTTGTCAGGCGCGAAAAATATTCATCGGCTTGAGAAAGTGAGTGAGCCAGCTGCTGCACAAGTGATGCGTTGTTACCCGAATCGATGCTGATGGTTTTGAAACCGGGCAACTCGGCATCCAGCAACAAAACAAATGCAGCTGTTTTTGATAGTTCGTTGTCATCCTGTCCTTTTCCTGAAAGCGGTGCAATCTCAACAGAACCTGACAATGATTTAATATCTATGTATTGTTGTGATGCAATTTCAGTAAGACATTTAATTAATTCTGAAGGATTATTCTGCGCACTGAAATGCAGGGAAACGGCATCCACAAAAATGTCTTTCAATAAAAGTGAAAGGTCGGCTTTGGTCATCAGCAAATCCGCATTGCCAAAATACAATGAATTGGCACCACCCTGCAAAGCTGCTAATGCCTTATGATTTGCATCCGAAAGATTTTTGATGGAAATGGTTTGCTGTATTTGCCATTCCTTATGTCCATACAAAGGCGAGTCAAATCCTTTCAGGTTTTGAAAATCTTCTTTTACAAAAAACGGACTAATGTGAATTTCGTCTTCTCCTCCCCTATCTGAATACGATGAGATTTTATCTGTTTTGAGTTCTTTTAAAATACGCTCTTCCCATTGCGCTCGTGAGTGAGGAGGAAATTCAGAGAAAAGTTTTTCGGATGACATGGGTGGCAAAGATAGAAGTTTGATGTTGGAAATTAGATGTCACCCTGAGCGTAGTCGAAGGGCAATAATAATTGATGCTTCGACTACGCTCAGTAGTAGAATTTAGTTTATTTGTTTCCAGTTAAATTACATAAAATCCCTGTGCACAGGGATTTATATTTTATACATTTTGGCATAATTGGTTCCAATTGTGCATAAATAGTTGATTGTGTTTCAACCATGCTTCAACTATTTTGCTTACATTTGTTTTAAATTTCATTCTTACTTCTCTATTATGTCTGCACCAAAGATAGCTGTAGTTTTCTACAAATATAAAACTTATGCAAACGGCAGTCACCCTGTAATGATCCGCATTACCGCCAACCGCAAATCATCTTACCTCACAACAGGCTATTCCATAAGACCTGAAAACTGGGATGAAGAAAACAGCAGGTTAATTGAAACGCGCAGCAAAGAACA
>CAMBRL010000044.1 GCA_945870105.1 Chitinophaga pinensis | reverse complement strand
ACAGAACAGCTGTATAAGGCCGCAAGCGATACATTGCTTGCCCGCTTCAAACACATCGGGGAGAATACTTCCTTTTCGCATAAAGTAAATGCAGACAATGAAGCCATCATCTCTACGCTTGAAAACTTCCTGAAACAGAAGGACGCTTTCGAATTCCGTTTTGACTTAGGCAAAAATCTTTCGGACATGGTTTCGGAAGATAAGAAGGCACGAATAATATCATGGGCTTTGCCACCGGATGCAGGCGCTTACCGCTGCTATGGATTTGTGTTATACAAAAACAAGAAGACCAAAACCACTTCTGTTTTTAAACTGAAGGCAGCGGAAGAAAAAACAGAAAACATAGAGCGCAAAAGTGTTAACCACAAGAATTGGCAAAGCTGTGTTTACTATAACCTTATTCAAAAAAAGAGCAAAGGCAAGATGTATTACACTCTTATTGGATGGAATGGTAATGATGGCATTACCACAAAGAAGCTGATTGATGTACTTAACTTTTCATCAAAGGGAGAACCTGTATTTGGTACTCCTATATTTCAGATGAAGAAACAAAAATGGTCGCGTATTATTTTTGAATACAGTACACAGGCAATTATGCAACTGAATTATGATGAACAGAAGAAGATGATAGTATTTGACCACCTTGCTCCTAATGACCCTATGAACACAGGACGCTTCCAGTATTACGGGCCCGATTTCAGTGTAGACGGATTGAAATGGAAGAAGGGAATGTGGCAGTTAGAAGAGGATCTGGACGCAAAAAATAAAGATTGATTCAAAATCAATAATTTTTACTTTTGGCACGGAGTTTGGCAACAGGCTCCCAAACAAAAAAAACTTAAAAACAATTATCAAATGAAAAAAGCAGTACTCCTACTATTAGCTGTTTATGCTGCCGTGCAAGCGTTTGCACAAAGCTCGAACCTTGTATTCTACTCATCAGGTGGAGAAAAATTTTATGTAATTCTGAACGGTATCCGTCAGAATGAGAAGGCCGAAACAAATGTGAAAGTAACAGGTCTTCCACAGCCTTATTACAAAACCAAAATCATCTTTGAGGACAAGGCTTTAGGTGAGCTGGATAAAACTCTCAACTTCAATCCGGGCACCGAAACCGTTTTCAATGTAATGAAAAACAACAAGGGTGAATTTGTTTGCCGCTGGCAGAGTGAAGTTCCACTGGCACAAGCTGCACCTCCTGCACCTGGACAAAACGTTATGGTTTATTCACCATCCGCTCCTGTTGGTAACATCTCTTACACGGAACAAACAACTACCACTGTTACAACCGGAGTTCCCGGAGCAAGTGCAAACGTAAATATGAATGTACCGGGAGTTAGCATGAACGTAAATATCAGCGATCCGTTTTACATGCCACCCGGAGCAACCACTACAACTACATATTCAACTACCACCACATCATCATCTAACAACTACAGCAACAACAACTATCCTCCGCAAAACAATGCTCCGGCAATGAGCCCGGGAAGAGCCCACATCAAAAATGAGTGCTGGACTTCTACCAACTCCAGCGAGTTTGACGGAATTAAAAAGAATATTTCTTCCAATGGTTTTGACGAAACCCGTTTAAGTCAGGCCAAAACAATTGTTCAGAAAAAATGCCTGACTTCAAATCAAGTAAAGGAAATCTGCGACATTTTCGGTTTTGAAGAAACCAAACTTGATTTCGCCAAGTTTGCTTACGACTGGGTTTATGATCAGGATAACTACTATGTAGTGAACGATGTTTTTGGCTTTGAATCAAGCAAAACAGAACTGAACAGTTTTATTTCAGGCTATTAAGAATTAACAGTTGATAACATGAAAGTCTCTCGCCTTAGGCGAGAGACTTTTTTTTTGCAACTTGCAGCAGATTTAAAACTAAAAACAACATGAGCAAAGTACATAATTTCAGCGCTGGGCCTGGCATTCTGCCGCAGGAAGTGTTGAATAAATCAGCAGAAGCTATTCTTAATTTCAATGGCATAGACCTCTCCTTATTAGAAATTTCGCACCGCAGCAAAGACTTTATTCCGGTGATGGATGAAGCGCAACGTTTAGTAAAAGAACTGTTGGGCTTAGACGATGATTTTTATGTTCTATTTCTAGGTGGTGGAGCAAGCATGCAGTTTGCTATGGTACCCAGCAATTTGCTACGCACCAACGGTACTGCAGCCTATGTAAATACAGGAGTATGGGCAAGCAAAGCCATTAAAGAAGCAAAAATGATTGGCAACACCAATGTTATTGCTTCATCAGAAGACAAGAAATTCAACTACATACCTAAAGGATATTCCATTCCTGCCGATGCAGATTACCTGCACATCACCTCCAACAACACCATTTACGGAACGCAGATTAAGCAATTCCCTAAAAGCCCTGTGCCGCTGGTGTGTGATATGTCATCAGACATTTTCAGCCGCAAGGTAAACGGCAATGATTTTGCATTGATTTATGCCGGTGCACAGAAAAACATGGGCCCTGCCGGAGCAACCATGGTGGCGGTGCGCCAGAGCGTACTTGGTAAAACCGAGCGCAAAATATTGTCGATGCTGGATTACAAGGTGCATATCAAAGGCGAGTCGATGTATAACACACCTCCTGTGTTCCCTATTTATGTTTCTATGCTTACCATGAAATGGCTGAAAGACAATGGCGGTGTGGAGTGGATTGAAAAGATAAACCGTCAGAAAGCTGACCTTCTTTACAACGAGATCGACAGCAATCCGATGTTTGTAGGCACAGTAGAAAAAGAAGACCGTTCGGATATGAACGTTTGTTTCCTATTAAATAATCCGGAACTGGAGCCTGAGTTTGATAAACTGGCTAAGGTTGCCAACCTGAGCGGCATCCGCGGACACAGAGATGTGGGCGGTTACCGGGCATCGCTTTACAATGCGCTACCGCTGGAAAGCGTGCAGGCTTTGGTAGATGTGATGAAAGAGTTTACAAGAACAAAAGGATAGATATCACCCCTAGCCCCATGATAAAAATTCTTGCCAACGATGGAATAGACGAAACCGGAAAAGGTTTGCTGCAAGCAGCCGGTTTCACCGTGCTTACCGATAAGGTAGCACAGGAAAATCTTATTGCTTTTATCAACGAACAACATGTTGATGCCATGCTGGTGCGCAGTGCTACCAAGGTACGTAAAGACTTAATTGATGCCTGCAAAAACCTGAAACTGGTTGGGCGCGGTGGCGTTGGTATGGATAACATTGATGTAGATTATGCGAGAGCACAGGGCATACAGGTAATGAATACACCTGCTGCTTCTTCCCGCTCAGTAGCTGAACTTGTGTTTGCCCACCTATACGGAATGGTGCGTGGCATCTATGATTCCAATCGCAGAATGCCAGCGGCTGACGGAGCAAAATTCAACGAACTGAAAAAGAAATATGCCAACGGCACCGAACTGAAAGGCAAAACCATGGGCATTATCGGCTTTGGAAGAATTGGGCAGGAAGTGGCGACTATTGCGGTAGGTAACGGCATGAAGGTATTGGCTTTTGACCCTTTTATTGCCGATGCAACGCTGAACATAGAGTTATTTACCCTTGGTAAACTGGAGGTGAAAATTAAAACAGTAACGCTGGATGAAGTATTGCAAAACAGCGATGCTCTTACCCTTCACGTTCCTTTTACAGGTGGCTATGTTTTGGCCAAAGATGAGTTTGCTAAAATGAAAAAGGGGGTGCTGTTAGTGAACTCATCACGTGGAGAAGTAATCAACGAAACTGATTTAGTAGCTGCATTGGATGAAGGAAAAGTAGCTGCTGCCGGCTTAGATGTTTTTGCAAACGAACCCAATGTAAATAGTGCTTTACTGCAACATACGAACGTATCACTTACACCTCACATTGGTGCTGCCACCATGGAAGCGCAGGAACGTATAGGCATTGAAATGGCGGAAAAGATTATTGCCTTTTTCAAAGGATAATAAATGGCGGTAATAAAACCCTTCAAAGGAATTACACCTACCGCAGAAAATGTTGCGCAGGTGGTTACACGCCCCTTTGATTTTTATTCCAAAGAACAACGCAGTGTTATACTGGACGAAAATCCAAGTTCGTTTCTTCACGTTATTGTTCCCGAGCATAAATCAGATATTAAGAGCGAGCCCAATTCAGCCGACCTTTTTCGTAAGAGCAAAGCAAGGTTCCGGACCTTTCTTGATAAGCATATATTAGTGCAGGACAACACAGAATCGATTTACGTTTATACGCAGGTTATCAACGGAACATCGCATACGGGAATTATAGGTTGCGCAGCGGTAGAGGATTATAAGAACAATGTTATACGCAAGCATGAACATACTATTACCGAGCGCGAAGAGACGCTAAAAAATTATCTGCGCGTGTGCGACATCAATGCCGAGCCGGTGTGCATGACCTACCGTCCTTCACCTGCAATAGCCGAACTAACGGCTGAAATAACAACGCGCAAACCCGATTTCAATTTCATTACTGCCGACAGCATACGCCATAAACTGTGGAAAATAAATAATGCAGAGGAAGTAGAAAAAATCACTGCTGCTTTTGCAGCCATACCTGCTATTTACATTGCTGACGGACATCACCGCTGCTCCTCTTCTGCACTGCTTACCGAAGAAATGAAATCCGAAAATCCTAACCATACGGGTGATGAGGCCTACAATTTTTTTATGGCCATTTATTTTCCTGACAACGAGTTGCAGATATGCGAATTCAACCGCATTGTAAGGGATTTAAACGGACTGAGCGTTGAACGTTTTACCGAAAAACTATCCGAGAATTTTAAAGTAAAAGCCAGCGGCACTGAAGTGGTGAAACCCACACAGGCCAAACACTTTGGTATGTACCTGGAGCAGACCTGGTATGTATTAGAGCTCCGCGACAAAACGCTGAACGAGGGCAACCCTGTTAAATCACTGGATGTTTCTATTCTCACCGAACTTATCCTCACTCCTGTTTTAGATATACATGACCAGCGTACCGATAAACGCATTGGTTTTGTAAGTGGCACCAAAGGCGTGGAAGAACTGGTGCGCAAGGTTGACAGCGGTGCATGGAAAGTTGCCTTTACCCTTTACCCCGTTCAGGGTGCAGAGTTCTACAGTATTGCAGATGGCGGTTATTTTATGCCACCAAAAAGCACTTACATTGAGCCTAAGTTGAGAAGCGGATTGGTAATTTATTCGCTGAATTTGTAAGCAGGTTTTCTTTGCTTCCGGGAAGCTATTTATACTCCAGGTATTTATCGTCAACCGATTCCATTTTAAGAGAAAACAAATCCTTGATATAGTTCTGATAAACTTTCCAGGGGTGTTTTGAACCCTGCTTAGGAAGCACATCAGATGCTCTCAACACATATCCTGCATCAAAGTCCAGCAAACGTTCGGTTTTAAATACCGCACTGTCAAAACGCGGAGTGCAAACGGTGTAATTATTCTGCTCCATAAAGTTGAGAACCTTGGTAACAAACTGACAGCTTAAATCGCATTTCAATGTCCACGATGCGTTGGTATAACCAACCGTAATGGCAAAATTGGGAACATCACTAAACATCACTCCTCTGTAACAATGCGTTTTACCGGTATCGCCTAATTCACCATTAATATGCATAGACATACCACCGAGTAATTGCACTTTCAATCCTGTGGCGGTTACAATTATATCTGCCTCCAGTTCTTTACCTGAGGCCAGCAAAATTCCTTTGGGAGTAAATTGTTTTATTGCATCTGTAACAACCTCCACTTTGCCTTCTTTTATGGAGTGAAATAAATCCGCATCAGGCACTATGCACAAGCGCTGATCCCAGGGTTTATACTTAGGGTCAAAATTGCGGATGTCGTAATCTTTACCCAACTCTTTTTTAATACCTTTTTGAATAAGCTTTCTTACGCCATCGGGCCATTTTCTGGAGGCATTGTAAAAACCAATGGAGAATAAAATATTCTTCCAGCGCGACAGGCTGTAAGCCAGTTTTGAAGGCAATACTTTTCTAAAAAAATTTGCAATCTTATCTTCGCTTGGAAGGCTTACCACATAGGTGGGTGAGCGTTGCAGCATGGTTACTTTTCCGGCCTTTTTTGCCATCTCGGGAACCAGCGTAACGGCAGTAGCACCGCTTCCTATGATTACAACTTTTTTATTGGCGTATTCAATGGACGAATCCCAAAGCTGGGGATGAATGATGGTGCCCTTGAACGATTCTCTACCGGGAAATTCAGGAGTGTATCCTTTATCGTAATCATAATAGCCGCTGCACATAAACAAAAACTTGCAGCGCAGTTGTTGCTCCTGCACCTTCTCATTGCCGGCAATTTTCAATGTCCATAGTTTATCACTGTCGCTCCAAGAAGCATCCACCACCTTATGGTTGAACTTTATTTTTTTGTCGATGCCAAATTTCTGAGCGGTGTCTTTTATGTATTGCAGAATAGAAGGACCATCGGCAATGGCTTTAGGATTTTCCCAGGGATTGAAGGGAAAACCAAGGGTATACATATCTGAATCAGAACGAATGCCGGGGTATTTAAATAAGTCCCATGTTCCGCCAATAGCTGAACGTGCTTCCAGTACTGCAAAACTTTTTCCGGAGCATGCCGTTTGTAAATGATAGGCTGCACCAATTCCTGAAAGGCCTGCTCCTACTATAATAACATCGTAATCGGTGGTAGATTGATTGTTCATCTTTATATCTGTTTTTAACTGCGATTCAGCTTTCTTTGAATTTCCTTGTTTACAATCCGGCCGCCAAGATAAGGGAACATTCGCACAGCAAAATCCAGCAGATGAGCTTCAGAGCCAATAAGTATTTTGTTCTTCTTTTTCCGGATGCCATCCATAATAACCTTAGCGGCATAATCAGGACTTAGTTTTAAAAACTGAGTATGAAATGTATCGTGGGTTTCTTTATAGTCCAATGAGTTTTTAGTAATGTTGGTATTGATACCACCCGGATGCACGCTGTGTATGGTAAGTCCTGTATTTACATACTCCTGCATCAGACATTGGTTTAGTCCGTGCACCGCAAATTTAGATGCGCAATAAGCCGTTGACTTAGCAATACCGGTTAACCCGAAAATGCTGGAAACATTTACCAGAGCCGCTTCAGGCCGCTCAATCAGGTGAGGAATAAACGCACGGCTGCCATACAGCACACCATAAAAATTGGTGTCCATTACTTTTTCAAACCAGTTTAAATCAAGGTCGTGAAAAGGATAATCGCCCAAGCCAACTCCGGCATTGTTTACAACAATATCAATATGACCAAAGCGATTAACCGCAGCAGCAGCAAACGAAAACATAGCTTCTTTATCCGATACATCAAAGGACTGCTCCAGCACAACAGCTCCTGAACTATTGATGAATTTGGAAGTTTCGCGCAGGGATTCCCGATTATAATCATTCAGCGCCAGTTTAGCTCCCGCCTTTGCAAATGCCATGGCCAATGCTCTTCCTATGCCTGAGCCTGCACCGGTAATTACTACTACTTTATCCTTAAAATCCTTCATGGTATTTGGTTTTGTTTAATTCATGCGGGAATATTTTCTGTAAATTTATTTTTTTTACCCTTCATATCCTTTTATCAGGGTTAAATACTTGCTAATTTCACCCTTTATAAAGAACAATCAGCAGCAGACAAATCCCTGATATTATTATTCAACAGCTATGGTAACTACCGAACTAAAAAAAGCCCCTCAGGTAAGCTTATTAAAAACGCTGACTTCGCGTGATAATCAGTTTATGAGGTTGTGCAATGCTCCTCAGAATTTTCCTGAACTATTTGCCATAAACTTTCCGCTGATGAGCGGGTATGTTATTCAAAACCCTGAACTGGTGCAGCATGTTTTACAACAGAACTATACCAATTATGTAAAAGACAGAGGCTACCGTGTATTAGGTTTATTGTTAGGCAACGGACTGGTAACCAACGCTGATTCTAAAAGCTGGCGCAAACAAAGAACGTTGATGCAGCCTGCCTTTCATCGCGAGAGCCTGCAACGCATAAGTGAAGTGGTGGTTGAATCTACCGAACGACTGCTGAAAAGCTGGAAAGAAAAAGAAGGAACCGAAATCAATTTTACACGCGAAATGGCGTGGCTTACCATTGACATTGTTTCAAAAGCCCTGTTCACCACCGATGTAACGGACGCAGACATTCAGATGACCTGGCGCAACATCAACTACCTGAATGATGAAGGCAGCCGTCTGGCTAAAAATCCGTTCCATATTCCCTGGAGTTTTCCGCTGCCGAAATATATAAAGGCTCGCAAATACATTGCCGAACTGGATAACCTTATTTACGGAATTATTACGAGGCGAAAACAGCAAAAAAATCCTCCACACGATTTGCTGCAGCTATTGATGGAAGCCCGCTATGAAGATACCGGTGAAGGCATGACCGACCTGCAGATACGCGATGAGCTGATGACCATTTTTGCGGCAGGACACGAAACTACAGTGAACGCACTTTCGTGGACATGGTATCTGATAAAACAACATGCCGCCTGCGAAAAGGAATTGAAAGAGGAATCAGTGAAATTTGCAGCTACACGCAACCCCGGATTTTCTGACCTGCCCCAATTGGATTATGGCAGACAGGTAATGAATGAGAGTATGCGGCTTTATCCTCCCGTGCCTATTGTTGGGCGCAGGTCCGTAAACGATGATGTGGCATTTGGCTACCCTGTTAAGGCAGATCGCATTATCGGCATTAATATTACAGGGCTTCATCATCATCCCGCTTATTGGGAAAACCCGTTTGAATTTCGCCCGCAGCGTTTTAAAAATTTTGAATTGAAGGGCGACAACCGTTTTATTTTCATGCCCTTTGGCGCAGGACCCCGAATTTGTATCGGCAACAGCTTTGCCATGATGGAAATGCAATTGATTAATGCCATGCTTTCTGCCAGAACAGAAATGGAACTTATAAGCCATGATATTACACCCATACCCATGATTACCCTGAAACCGGGTGATGGAGTATTGATGCGGCTGGTGAAGGTGCATTGATGGAAGTGTTTGTGTGCAGGGGTCTGTAATACAACGTGGATAAGAACTGAGCAGTGAATTAGTTATTGAAATACCTTCAAAGGTTCTTGAGACAGCTTCGAAAGCTTGTGAGACGGCTTCGAAAGCTTGTGAGATAGCTTCGAAAGCTTGTGAGACAGCTTCGAAAGCTTGTGAGACAGCTTCGAAAGCTTGTGAGACAGCTTCGAAAGCTTGTGAGACGGCTTCGAAAGCTTGTGAGACGACTTCGAAAGCTTGTGAGACGGCTTCGAAAGCTTGTGAGACGACTTCGAAAGCTTGTTAGACGGCTTCGAAAGCTTGTGAGACAGTTTCGAAAGCTTGTTAGACGGCTTCGAAAGCTTGTGAGCCAGGTTCAAAGGTTCTTGAGACAGTTTTAAAAGCTCCGGACACCGTTTCTCAGGCTTCTCTAACTTTTACCTTACCGGGCTTAACCGGCCTAAGTTTGATTTATTTAAACTTACCGTAAACCCTGATCAGGCGCATGAGGTTAAAATGAAGGTTAGGTATTTGTAACATCTTAATTCCTTTGCGCCCTTTGCGGGCTGCTACTTTGCGTTCTTTGCGGTTAAAGGCTGTTGGATTTTTTACCGCTGCTGTTATTTTTTTACCGCAAAGGGCGCAAAGAAAAGAAAACGCAAAGGGCGCAAAGAATTACCAAATACTGTAAGATTTATTTACCCACTACCACCTTTTCTGTTTTTACCACCAACCCCTTTTCATCAAACACTTGCAGCACATATAAACCCTGCGGCAAATTATCTACATTCAGTTTATTGCTTTTGCTTGCTTCTGCTACTGTTTGACCAAGCATATTGCAAAGTTTTAAATAAGCAGGTGCGTAGCCGGTGATGGTTAGTTCGGTGCTGGCGGGGTTGGGGTAGATACCTACTTCATTTTCATTTACGCTTTCCAACATACCTATTCCTAAAGGATTCCATTTTGCAATTCGTTTGGCAGGTATTCCCCCTGCATGTGAAAATAATCCTCCTGCATATATTGCTGAGTTATAAACGCACAATGCAAAAACAGTTGAATCAACTCCATCTCCCAGTGCCGACCAGCTTGTTCCGTCCCATTGTGCAATATGGTTAGCAGGGATGCCACCTGCTGTAGTAAAATTTCCACCGGCATAGAGCACTCCGTTAAATGAACACAATGCTCTGACATCTGAATCAAACCCAAATCCTATATCTGTCCAAGTTGTTCCATCCCATTTTGATACACGGCTGCTAAAATTACCACCCGCATATAGTTCTCCGTTATGAATAGTTAAGCACCAAACAACTTGATTCAGCCCTTCTCCTGCAGCAGACCAGGATGCATCATTCCATCTTGCTATACGTCTAACAGAATCGCCTCCTGCTGTTAAAAAATTACCCCCTGCATATAGTTCATTATTATAAACTGCAAAGGCATTAACCGCATTATCAATACCCGCATTGATTAAATCCCATGAGCCGTCTTCTAATTTGTATATGTAGTCATCGTTAGCATTAACAAATACTGAAGCATAAATTGAATTATTATAAACACCCAAGGCAACAGCAGCTTGAGGTAACGAGCCGGAAGTTTGCCAATTAGACCCATCCCAAGTAGATACACCGTATGCTCCAACCAAAGGATCTCCTACGTATAGTTTATCATTATAAACTGTAGTGGTTCTTATCGCTGTAATTGATGGTGCTCCTAAAGCAAACCAGTTTGATCCATTCCAACTGGCTATAGATTGAACGGGGTTTCCACCTGCATAAGAAAAGGAACCAGCTACATAAAGTTCCGAATTATAAACGGATAATGAAAATACTCTACCATAATTTAAACCTCCATCTATACCTGTATCAAGAGAATCCCACGATTGCGCATAGACTGAAAAAGCAAAAAGGTACAGAGTAATAGATAGTGTTAGCTTTTTCATTTTTAAAATTTCCACTACTATATTAAATCCATCACCAACATTTTCCGCATCCCCAAACTTACAACATTTTCTCCGTTCTCTTTATTACAACCAAGATTGTAAATTGCACCACCAAACAAACCCGCACAGCCCAATGAAAAAGCTCACCACTACCCTTTTGCTGTGCATTGCAACGGTTGCGGTGTTTGCCCAATCCAATCTTGTCAACAATGTAAACACCCTCATCGGCACCAAAGGTCTTTTTCTGTATGGGCGTACTACACCTTTTGTAACGCCCCCCTTTGGCATGACCCACTGGACTGCCTGCACCCGCAACAGCCGCATACGCATACCCAACTACCAGTATTTAGATCATAAGCTGCGCGGCTTCCGCGCCTCACACAAGCCCGCCATGTGGATGGGCGATTATGGTTACGTAACACTAAAGCCCGTTACCGGTAAAATAAATAACACCTTGTTAGAAAAGCGCAGCCGCTTTTCGCATAGCAGTGAAACGGCAGGTCCGCACTACTATGCCGTAAAAATGAGCAGCGCAAAAGGCAAAAAAATAAAAGTGGAAATGACTGCCACCGAACACTGCGGAATAATGCGTTATCATTTCCCGAAAAATGCTGAACCATCGTTATTGATAGAGGCCAGTCAGCTACCTGATTTCAATGGCTACATAAAAATTGACAGCGCCAAGCGCGAAATCATTGGCTGGAACAGTGATAGACATTCTTCTGCATTAGGTCCTCCCCTGCCCAACTTTAAAGGGTACTTTGTTATTCAGTTCAGTGAAGCGTTTACTTCCTGCGGTACATGGAAAGGTGATACGCTCTATGTCCACACCACCGAACAGCTTGCCAATGCCTGCGGTGCATGGGTTTCATTTGCAACAGGAACAAAAACGGTGGAAGCAAAAATTGCCACTTCTTTCATCAGTATAGAACAGGCTCGTGATAATCTGCAACGCGAAGCAGCAGGCAAAACATTTGAGCAAGTGAAAGACGAAACCGCACAACAATGGAACACTTATTTAAGTCGCATTGAAATAGAGGGCGCAACAAAAAAGCAGCAGAAGATATTTTATTCGGCTATGTATCATACCCTTTTATTTCCGCGTCAGTTCAGTGAATACGGCAGGTATTACAGTGCCTTTGACGATACCATCCACTACGGTATCAGCTACAACGATTACTCGCTCTGGGATACCTACCGTGCGCAGCATCCTCTGCTTATTCTTACTGCGCCCGAGCATGTGGCGGGCATGGTAAACGCCTTAACGCAGATGTATGAACAAGGCGGCTACATGCCCAAGTGGCCCAACCCTACTTACACCGGAATTATGATTGGCACCCATGCCGATGCGGTGGTAGCCGATGCCATTGTAAAAGGCGTGAAAGGAATTGATTTGCAACGGGCATACCATGCCTGCATGAAAGATGCCATGGTGCCTTCGGGCAACGACAGCGTGAACCGCTGGGCCGACCGTGCCCCCTTTACTTTTATTGAAGCACGTGCCGGTCTTCATTGGTACAAAAAGCTGGGCTATGTGCCCGTTGATAAAACCAATGAATCGGTAGCCAACACATTAGAAGGTGCTTTCGATGATTATTGTGTTGCGCAAGTGGCAAAGGCTTTTGGCAAGCAGGATGATTTTGAACTGCTGATGAAGCGCAGCAAAAATTACGTGAATGTTTATAACCCCGCAACGGGCATGATGGCACCGCGCAATGCAGACGGCAGCTGGCATGAAGATACAAAAGCAGGCTTTACCGAAGGCAGCCCCTGGACGTATTTATTTGCCGTGCAGCACGATATTCCGGGATTAATAGACCTGATGGGCAAAGAGAATTTTATTAAAAAATTAGACAAAAATTTCAAGGGCTTTCGCTACATCCATCCTAATGAACCGGGGCATCATTACACGTATTTATATGACTACGTTGGACAGGCATGGAAAACACAACGCGAGGTAAAACGCGCACGGGCGCTCAATTACCAGAACAATCCCCACGGTATGTGGGGCGATGATGATTGCGGACAAATGAGTGCATGGTATGTATTCAGCGCATTGGGCTTTTATCCCGTTACGCCCGGAACGGATGTATATGCAATAGGCACACCGCTGTTTCCGAAAGCAACTATTTATCCCAACCCCGCAAACAGAGAAATCAAACTGGAGATAGTAGCCAACAATGTATCGGCACGTAATTTTTATGTGCAGTCAGTAACCCTCAACGGAAAGAAACTGGAAGAACCTTTTCTGCACCATTCCGATATCATCAAAGGCGGAACGCTGCTATTTGAAATGGGCGCACGACCGAAGAAGGGATGGTAAATTTATTTTTTACCTTTCCGTTACTTTTTGCAAATACTGCATTCTATAGATTGTAACCGGCAATCCGGAATAACTAATAAACAATAGCACCATGTCAGAAAACATCCTTGATACAGGCGAAAAAGCTCCTGCACAAAACATCACCAACAACACCGAAAAAGCAGTAATAGGAATTGCTTTAGTGGGCACTTTCTTTAAATTACAACACTGGCCGGGAGCCAGCATACTGCTGGTAATTGGCTTATCAGGTTTGGCAATGCATTATTTCCCGATGGGTTTTTATTTTCTTACAAACAAAAGCGAAAAAGCAGTAGCTGCAGCATCTGGTTTCTTTCTGTCTTTTGCTCCGCTGGGTATTTTGTTTAAAGTGCAGCACTGGCCCGGAGCTTCGGTAATGCTTACTATTGCCATGGTCACAGTACCACTGGTTTACCTTGCGCTGTTTTTTCTGCGCAAAAAAGCACAACCCGATTCGCTGCCGTTTTATAACAGCATGCTATTACGTACAACTTTCCTCATCATTATTCTGTTTACTCTGGCAATGGTAAGAATGTATTCATAGTTTTCAGATCGCTCAAATTAAATACCTGCTGCACTACAATTATTTGTTATTTCGCAGCAGGTATTTAATTTAAACTAATCCGGTTTCACCGCTATGAAAAAAACAGTAATTCTTATAAGCACAATTATAATTGCTGCATTTTCAGCAAAAGCACAAGATCCTGAAGCGCCTGTCACTTCTTCAAATCCTAAATACTATTTAGATGTAATGGTTTCTTTTGGCCAAAGCATTGATAGTAAAGGTGAGTTAGCAGGAGAAGCGTATACCTTTTTACTCGTTAATGAGAAGATAGAAATTACTGCTAAATTAGAAATGGACAAACCTTTTGATGTTAAACAAATAAGAGCCGAAGTTTTTACCGGTGAACTCTCTGATGAGCTGGTTTCAAATACACCCTACAAGATTGGCAATAAAGAATGGACCTATCTGGCTGTACCCATTGAAATAAAAAAGTCAGGTAGCTACAATGTTGATTTTTATACTCAGGATAATGTGTACATAACAACAAGCTCCTTTGAAGTAAAATAAACGTTCCTTAAAAGAGGAAATCTATAGTATTTCATTTTCAATATTGTTTTTTTATTTGTTCATTTACAGCCTGAATACTTCAAACCAACCTGATATTTATCGCCATGAAAAAACTGACACTACTTCTTTTCGCCCTGTTTGCAATTTCAATCGCACAAGCACAATCGGTTGTACTGTGTGGTGATTATGATAAAACAACAGGAGTTCCTTCCGAAGTTTTTGAAGCGTGGGACATTGATGCAGCAGGCAGTTATGTGTATACCGTTTACTCACAGGAGAAAAAAATAAAAGATGCTTTAACCCTCAGGCTTGAAAAGAAAAACTACAGCGGTTTGTATGAAGTTTACGGAACATTTGCAATGAACAACGATGTAAAAAGCGGACTAAACTGGGCAATGTTTGATTTACTCTTTTCCGAAGAAGGCGACTACAGAGTTAATGTATTGGGCAAAGGTGATGCAGTGCTTGCTTCAACCAATGCCAGTATTGCTTTTGCTCCGGATGCAGTATCGGACACAGGATATGTTGATACCTATTACTATGAAAATTCAGTTGTCACTTTTGCCGAAAGTGTTGAAGAGGGAACAATGATAGGAGAAAGCACAGTTTTTACACTTGAAAATGGCACCTGTAAATTCAAAGCTAAACTTGAGCAGGATGAAGCACTGCTGCTCACTAAATTATATGTAACAGTAATTCTTGGTGAAGAGACTATATCTGATGATGCATATGATATCCCCAGCACAGACTGGAATTATGTAACCGTTCCAATTACAGTTAACAAACCGGGTTCATACTACGTTGATTTTTATACACAGGACGATGTGTTCATGAACAGCGGATCGTTTGAGGTGGAATAATAAAGCACTATTGCTTATAGCTTTGTTTTAACAATTACTTGCCAGAGTTTATCTGCAGTTGCATCCCATGTAAACTGTTTGCTCTGTTCCTGCCCTTCCCTGATTAATTGAATTCTGAGTTGCTCATCTGTTACAACTTTTTTCATGGCTGCAGCAATCTCATCTATAACAAAAGGACTAACTAACAATGCAGCCTTGCCTGCAACCTCGGGTAAAGAAGTAGTATTGGCGCAAATAACAGGAACATTGCAACGCATAGCTTCCACAACCGGAATGCCGAAGCCTTCAAAATAGGATATATAAACCAATGCTTCAGCAGAAGCTAACACGTTTACCAGATCTTCTTCCGAAAGCCTGCCTGTAAAAATAACATCGTCTTTGTGCTGCATACCAGAATAGGCTTCTTCCATTTCAGAAGTCCACCATTTCTTTTGTCCTGAGATGAGCAACTTATAATTGCTGCCATCCATTTTATATTCATCAAAAGCGCGGAAAAGGTTCTGCAGATTCTTGCGCTGGTGCTGTGCTCCCACATAAACAAAATACGGACAGGCATTGCTGAACTTCATTTTTGTTTTCTCTTTTACTTCAGCCGTAACAGGTTTAAAATTCTCATTGCAGCCGTTGTAAACAACATCAATTTTATCGGACGCAATTCCGTATTGCTGTGCAATATCATTTTTAGAAAACTCCGAAACCGTGGCTATTCGTTCTGCTTTCTTTGCATACTTCGGAAAAAAGTGACGATAATACTTACTGTATAAATAAGGAAGGTCCTGTGGATAATGCTCAAAGTTCAAATCATGTATTACAGGAATTTGCAGCACACCGGTTGAAAGCGAAAGATAGCCATCAGGCGAGAGGAATAAATCTGCTTTGTGCTTTTTCAATGCTGCAGCAACAGAAAACTCAAACCACCAGTACCACAAAAAAGGATGCCTTGACTGTGGAAAAAGTGCAACAGGTATAATGTTATCAGAGAAAGTAAATTCCTCGTGCCAGGGACGATCGAAGAAAAAGATGAACTGATGTTCGGGATGAGCTTTGGTAATGCGTTTCAGCGTTTCAAAACTGAAACGCCCGATGCCTTCGAGTTTGTTATGAAGAAGTAATCTTGTATTTACTGCTATGTTCAATTTGCATTTCAATATTATCGTCATGCTGAACTTGTTTCAGCATCTTAAAACAAAGACCCTGAAACAAGTTCAGGGTGACGTTACCCTATCTCCAACCAGTAAGAACCTCCGTGCTTTTCAATCCTGCTGTCTAATTTCTGCCACACAGGATTAAGTTTTGCAGCCAGTTCAGCATTTTCAGAAACATAAAAACAAGGCATTAATGTTTTGTAGCGTTGAGGATTAGCAGCAATCATTGCACCCAATACATATTGCTCGTTATAAAAACGCTCGGTCATAAACTGCGGATAATCATAAGGCAGATAAATATCGTGCACATGCACAATAACGCCCGGCTTCAGTTTCGGTAAAATTTCAAGAAAGACAACAGTTACATCCGAATTGGGGAGGCAGCGATGCGAATTATCAATAAAAAGAATGTCGCCTTTTTCTAATGAAGAAAAAAGAGAAAGATTAGTTGTCTCCAAAGGTTGACGTATTACTTCATCAGCAAGTTGATCAATCTCTGCCCTTGGCATTGGGTCAACAGAGGTAATTTTTGTTTGCGGGCTATGTTTCTTTTTTGCACTAAAGGCCACTTTGGTAGAGTTGCCGCTACCCACTTCCATGTAGCGTTTGGGTTTGTATTCTGCTATAATGGAATACAGGCTAACGATATCTAATCCCGGAAAAAAGGAGTTGTTCCAATAAGGAGTTTGTGGGTTTTCCTGCTCATACTTCCATGCAGTAAAATCATCTGAATAACTTTTAAACTTTTCTAACAACGAAGCATAACGCTCGTTTCCCGAAACAACAGCTTCATTTAAAACAGGAATTGGATTTTGCTTACTGTAACGCGGAACTGCCTGAACAGGATAATCCAAATGAACGGTTTGAAATCTCGGGCTGAGAAAACGATATAAATCTTTTAGTTTAGTTGCCATAATATTTGAATGGCAAACATAAGAATTTAATTTACGCTACTTTTGGCAATCACCTGAAAATACAATGCCCAAAATCCTCGGCATATCCGCTTTTTACCACGACTCGGCTGCTGCCATCCTTGATGACGGCAAAATAATAGCTGCCGCACAGGAAGAGCGTTTTACCCGCAAAAAGCACACGCCAGACTTTCCTGTTAATGCCATTAAGTTTTGCTTGGAACAAAGCGGCTATTCAATTGACGAACTGGATGCCGTTGTTTTTTACGACAAGCCATTGTTGAAATTTGAACGCCTGCTTGAAACCTATTATGCCTTTGCACCAAAAGGTTTGCTTTCCTTTCTTACCACTATTCCTGTTTGGGCAAAAGAGAAATTGTTTCTTAAAAAAATGATTTATGATGAACTTAAAAACGTGGGCGAATACGATAAGAAGAAAGTAAAACTACTTTTTCCCGAGCATCATCTTTCACATGCAGCCAGTGCATTTTTTCCTTCACCTTTTGAGGAAGCTGCAGTATTGACCATTGACGGTGTTGGCGAGTGGACAACCGCTTCCATTGCCCATGGAAAAGGAAATGAGATAATTTTTTTAAAAGAATTAAAATTCCCGCATTCAGTGGGTTTGCTATACTCTGCTTTCACGTATTACCTTGGATTTACAGTCAATTCTGGCGAGTATAAACTAATGGGATTGGCTCCTTACGGCAATCCCAATGCAGACGAAACAAGAGATTATGTAAATCTTATAAAAGAACATCTGGTAGATATCAAAGAGGATGGTTCTATCCACCTTAATCAGGATTATTTCAATTATGCAACAGGGCTTCGGATGGTGCATGATAAAAAGCTTGAACAGCTCTTTGGCATAAAAAAACGCAAAGCAGAAGGCGAATTAGAACAAGCACATTGCAATCTTGCTTATGCCATTCAGGAAGTAACGGAAGAGATCGTTTTAAAAATGGCTGTCGAAGCTAAGCGACTGACAGGTTCAAAATACCTATGCATGGCAGGCGGTGTTGCCTTGAATTGTGTTGCCAACGGAAAGTTGTTGCGCTCAAAGTTATTTGACGACATTTTTATTCAGCCAGCTGCAGGTGATGCAGGAGGAGCGTTAGGCGCAGCTCAGGCTGCCCACTATATGTATTTCGGAACTGAGCGCAAACCAAACGGCAAAACAGATAACATGCTTGGCTCCTACCTGGGTCCTGAATATTCTGACAAAGAGATTGAACTAATGGCGCGCAAACACAAAGCTCCTTTTCTGAAAATGGCTTTTAATGAGTTGGCAGGAAAAACAGCAGCGCTGTTAGCCGAAGGAAATGTAGTAGGTTGGTTTCAGGGAAGAATGGAGTTTGGTCCGCGCGCCTTAGGTAACCGAAGCATATTGGGTGATGCCCGCAATGCAGAGATGCAGAAGAAACTAAATCTTAAAATAAAATACCGGGAAGGGTTCCGCCCGTTTGCGCCTTCTGTTTTGGCTGAAGATTGCAAAGATTATTTTGAACTCGAAGGCACTTCACCATATATGCTAATGATTGTTCCTGTTAAAAATGAGCGCAGAAAAGAGCTGCCTGCTAACTATAATGATTTGCCTTTGTGGGAACGCCTGTATTATCTTCGCAGTGATATTCCATCTGTAACGCATCTTGATTTTTCGGCACGAATACAAACGGTGCATAAAGAAACCAATGCTCGTTACTGGGAACTGATAAATGCTTTTAAACAAAAAACAGGATATGGCTTAGTGGTAAATACCAGTTTCAATGTGCGTGGTGAGCCTATAGTCTGCACGCCCGAAGATGCATACCGTTGCTTTATGCGCACTGAAATGGATTACTTGGTTATTGGTGATTACCTGTTTACTAAAACGGAACAAGCGCAGTGGAATGAAAAAGATAAATGGAAAGAAGAATTTAAATTAGACTAATACTATGGATTTCTTAAAAGACTTATGGATGTTCCTAAAGGAACGTAAAAAGTGGTGGCTTGCACCTATCATTATTGTACTTGTGTTGCTCGGTATGCTGATTGTATTTGGCGGAGGAACTGCCGTGGCTCCTTTTGTTTACACACTTTTCTAAATGACAAAAGAAAAAAACACCGAAACAATGTTCACCATTTCGGTGGGTTTTGTTTTTGTGTCTCTTATTTCAGACAAAGAATGGCCACTGTATATCTCACTGGTTACAGGAATGGCAGGCATACTTTCTGATTTTATTTCTTCAAAAATTGCATGGATATGGTTTAAATTGGGCGACCTGATGAACATGGTGTTTCCTAAAATTATTCTAACCGTTGTATTTTACCTTTTCCTCTTCCCTATTGCATTATTATCACGTATCGGCAGCAAAGACCCTATGAAGTTGAAGAAGGGATATGCCTCTTATTATTCAGATCGCACAACGCAGTTTAAGAAAGAAGATTTTGAAAAAACCTGGTAGCCTTTAAAAGCACAGAAAAAACAATAGAGATTAAGATTTTATTTCTATCAAATTCTCTTATTTATGTGGAACCTTTGCGATTAATATTTCTGAATTTTATTAATCTTTTTCAAAATTCTGTAACACATAACTTTCAGAGGCAAGATAATTTTACAGCCGAAAATCAGAAGCCATATCCTTTCTGATATAGAAAAATGAACCTGAGGTTTACAGTTATTTTGTTGTTAATTATTTGCAATGAAAATGCATTATCAGCGCAAAATTATGAAGCGCTGAAACTGCAATTTAATCCACTTTTCGGAAAAGTGGCTTTGGTTTTAAACCAGTCTTATTTCAGTGCGAACAATAACGACAGCATTCAGTTTGATGTCTTAAGATTTTACATCTCAGGCATTGAACTTCTTTTGAACGGAAAAACTGTTTGGAAAGAACTGAATAGTTTCCATCTTTTAGATGCTTCAGTTATTAGTTCCTTAAGCATTAATTTAAATACTTCTTCCAAACCTGTGTTTGATAAACTAAAATTCAATTTGGGTATTGACAGCATTACCAATGTTGCAGGTGCAATGGGCGGTGACTTAGATCCTACAAAAGGAATGTACTGGACCTGGCAAAGTGGTTACATCAATTTTAAACTTGAAGGAAAAAGTAAAGTCTGTAACACACGTAATAATGAATTCACATTTCATCTTGGAGGCTACCAGTATCCTTATAACACACTACAAACAGTAAATCTAAATACCAATAATTTAAATGAATTAAGCATTATATTAAATGTAGAAGAAATGATTTCAATAATTGATCTAAGCAAACAAAATCACATTATGTCACCTGGCAAAGAAGCAGTTTTACTTTCTAATGAATTAACCAGAATTTTTAGTGTTCAATAAAATGAAGAATAAACATTTTCTCTTTTCATTGATTATTGTTTCGCTGTTTGGTTTCAAAGCCGTAGAGAACAAGTTTTTTACAACACCCAAAAACTGGCCAAAGCCAATTTACGATTTTTCAAAAAATCCACTTACTGAAGAAAAGATAGAATTAGGAAGAGCTCTTTTTTACGACCCCATTCTTTCGGCCGATAATACTATTTCCTGTGCAAGTTGTCATTCACAATACTCAGCTTTTACACATATTGACCATGCTTTAAGCCATGGTATTGGCGACAGCATTGGAACACGAAATTCACCTGCGTTAATGAACTTAGCGTGGCAAAAATCATTTATGTGGGATGGAGCCATCAACCACCTGGATATGCAGGCTCTGGCACCAATAAGTCATCCTGATGAAATGGGTGAAAAGATAGAACATGTTGCAGAAAAATTACAGCGTTCTGCATTGTACCCGTCTTTGTTTTTTAAAGCTTTTAACGATAGTGTAATAACAGGAGAAACAACTCTGAAAGCTATCGCTCAGTTCATGCTTACACTTGTTAGTGCCAACTCAAAATATGATAGTGTAATGAGCAAACAAGCAGTATTTACAGCGCAGGAACAAAACGGGTATCAGCTATTTCAAAAGAATTGCAATTCATGTCATACAGAACCATTGTTTACAAATGGGCTTTTTGAGAATAATGGTTTGACATTAGATGCCACCTTAAATGATTTTGGCAGAATGAAAACAACCCAAAAATCTGATGACTCATTAAAATTTAAAGTACCCACATTGCGAAACATTGAATTCTCATATCCTTATATGCACGATGGCAGATTTAAAAAACTGGGGGATGTATTAAAGCACTATACTTCCGGCATACACCAGAGCAAGACACTAGCAAAACAATTGCAAAACCCAATTATATTATCTTCCAACGAACGGGTTGATATCATTGCTTTTCTGCTCACGCTTAGTGATAAAGAGTTTTTATTTAATCATGCATTCTCTTATCCGAAAAACATATTCAACTCAACAGCCAATAAATAATAATCAAAAAAAATCAGAAACAAACCCAAATACAATCATCATGAAAAAAATCATCCTAATGCCAGCTTTTGCAGTTGTTAGCATACTTGCAAATGCACAAACAAGTCCGGCAATCACTTCTTGGCTGCAGAACAATACAATAATGGGGCGCCATTATGTTACAGGAAACATGACACCTATTCAGGATAACGTTCTGGCAAACGTTCAAACAGTGCAGTATTCAGCCAACTTTGCTTATGCAACAACCAACGGTATCCCTGCATATATTTCAGGTCCGTTCAGAGATGGCAACCCGTCACAGGCTACTGACCAAAATGCTATTTTCAAAATTCCGCTGGTACCTGTACCCAATACGTCAGGAACTTTTACCGCAACATCCGGTGGAAATATTGGTGTATTTATTAACGGTGTTGCCATGTTTGACTACCGAGATGGTGTTGCATGGAATACAACTACAAATGCACTGTGTGGCGGCCCCGGAAATCCCCAATGTCCCGGAGGTATGGGAGCTACTCAAGCCTGGAACAGAGATGCTATACCTGCTGAAATGGCGGGATTTGATTGCTCAAAAGCACATCCGGCAATGGGTAATTATCATCACCATCAGAATCCAAGTGCATTCAGTCTTGACCAGAATGTTGTCTCTATTGTTTGTGATTCATTTCCTGCTGATGGATTATATGCCATCAACAGTTCACAGCATTCGCCATTACTTGGTTTTGCCTATGACGGTTATCCTGTTTACGGTGCTTATGGCTATTTAAATACCGATGGAACTGGCGGAATTACACGCATGAAATCAAGTTACCTATTAAGAAATATAACTGTAAGAACTCATCATGCAGACGGAACAGATGTTGCAGATGGTCCTGCTGTAGCAGGCACTTATTTTCTTGGATATTTCAGAGAAGATTATGAATACATTGCCACTTCACCTTCAACACCTGACTATTTGGATGAGCACAATGGAAGATTTTGCGTAACCCCTGAATATCCCAACGGCACCTATTGCTACTTCACCACCGTTAAAGAAAATTGGAATTCAGCTTATCCGTACATAGTTGGACCAACATATTATGGGGTATATGCTAATCGCAAAGTAACATCTATTACTGAAACTGTAACTACTTATATCCCTTCAACATCAGGAATTGAAGACAACAATATAAATAACCTTACAGTTAGCCTTTATCCAAATCCGGCAAGTGAATTTGTTGCGGTGCAGTTAGGTAGTTTAGTAAAAGAAAATGTTTTAATAGAGTTGTATGATATTACCGGAAAACTGATGCAAAAATCAACGGTAAAACAGGGCAGCACGCTGACTTATTTTGATACCCGCACATTATATGCAGGTGAATACATTGTAAGAATATACACCAACACAGAAGTAATCAGCAAAAAATTAAGTGTGATAAAATAACAGATTATTGAACAGCGGTATAAATAAAAGGTCCGGGCAGAAAATCTGCCCGGACCTTTTATTTAATAGCAAAGAAAAATACTATTGACGTGTTAAGGTCATATCAATATTGGCAGGTCCTCCGCCAAAATCAATACTAAGAGTACCACTCATGGTTGATGAGCCAATGGATACATTGGTTAAGGTAGTAGTATCATTTCCAAATAAAGAAAGCGTTGTACCTGACAAGGTATAATTATCGGTTGTTTGCTGCGGATTCAGGCTATCACATTTCAAAGCTCCTTCATCACTGATTACCGTTCCGTTATCCTGAAAGATAATAAGATCGTCCTGATCGCACGCATCATCAAACATTAATGAATAAGCATCTGTGGTAAGGCCACTTCCGGGATCATAAGCAGGATTAAATACTGCTCCGGTAACTTTCCAGGTTCCAACAATTCCTTCCGCATCATCTTCGTTGTTATTGCAAGAGGTTATTAAAATCATGCCTCCAGAGATAAGAAGTAATGTAATTGAAAATAATTTTAGTTTTTTCATGTGTGTTTTTAGTTTATAAATTTTGGGTAAATGTAAAAAGTTTAATAGTACAAAACACCAACTTTGCAAAACCTAATGAACGCCCACAGACACAATAAAATAGTAAGATATGTTTACTATCCCCCATCGCTAAAGGTGGGACTTTGCAATATTACATTATCTTAATAATACGTTATTAACCTTTCAGTAATAAAGGTAGGCTTGCCGTCAGCAAAATCTGTTTTCTTCGTCCAGTTCTGGCGCTTGTCGTAATCATAAGTATAGGTCATGGTCCATTTCGGGTCGCCATTATCTTTGTAAGAAATATAGCTTGCTACATTTCCTTTGCTATCGTAAGTGCGTCCTACGCGCTCCAGCATATTGCCTTTAGCGGAGTAAAATTTACTTTCTGTTTCCCTGTTATTTTTGTCGTAAACAAAGGTTTGCTTAAATGAAATGGCGCCAAGGTTATCGTACTCAATAGATTCAATCATATTGTTATTGCTATCATATTGATGTGTTTTATGTAATACATTTTCGCCTTCAGGGTTGGTGGTGTAATGTTCTATCTCATTGTTGTTGGCATCATAGCGCATGGTATCTGTCCATATCCCCTCTGATTCTGAACTTACAAAAAGGCAGTTGCCTTTGCTGTCGTATGTATAAGCAGAAATCTCAACCAAACTGCCTTCCTCATATTTATTTACCTCTGTGCAGTTGCCTGCAGCATTATAGCTGCAGGTATAATTCCACACCAAATAACCATCAGCCATGTAACGGTTGCCTTCCAACTGCTTGTTGTTGGCATCAAACACAAAACTCCACTTTTCGCTAATGCTGTCGTTCAGTTCGTAATAAACTTCTTCGGTAATATATCCTGCCTTATTGTAGCGATAGGATTTAGGTGCTTCGGCAATAGTGTCTTTTACTGCTTTGCCTTTTTCAAGACGAATACTGTATTTGACTTCTTTAAGTGAAGCTACCGATCCTTTCAGATAGGACTTTTCGAGATCATTTCTTTTGTCGGAGGTAGATTGTGCTGATGCAAAAAAAGATGAAACCGAAAAAAGAAGTACAGGCAGAATAACTTTCATAAAATGAGATTAGATTGTTGCTAAAAGTACTATTAATGGAAAAATAACATTCCTCAGCTAGGCAATCATTACTTCAGCAAGTGGCCTGCTTTGTAAAAATACTTCTTGTAATACGCCTCGTCAAGATCACTGATAATGACGCCCGCCTGCGTAGTAGCGTGTGCAAACTTTCGCCCCTGCAAATAAACACCAACGTGTGATATTTGTCCTTTCCAAATTTTAAAAAATAGCAAATCGCCTTCTTCCACCAATTTTATAGAAATAGGTTTAACCTTTGTAAAAATATCACGCGACCCCCCTTCTAGTGTTTTGCCATAAACCTCCTGATATATCTTGTTGGAAAATCCTGAACAGTCAATTCCCTTTCCAGTTTCACCACCATAACAATAAGGCGTATCAAGCCATTTATAAATTTCGAAATAAAGGTTCATATTAACACAACTGTCAACTTTTAATCCTTTACTTTCAAAATACTTAAGTGCGGCAAGAGTATCAAGTGTCGGTATTTTAAACTTCAGCGAATCGGTTTGTGCACTTACACCAAATGTACAAAGCAGAATAAAGCAGGAACAAATAATTATTTTTCTCACGCTCTAAAAATACAATCGTTATGCATACTGCGAACAAAAAATTACTCTCTTCATAATAGCCTTCCTAACATTCAGACTTTGTATCTTCGCATAACAATTAATAACGTGCAGAAGTTTAAAAATCTATTATTTGCAGGCATTGTTCATCCCTTTACAAAGTGGGTGCTTATAGCGGTTTCTGCACTGCTCATTATTTCTGTATTCCTGCTTATTGCGTTTCAATTTCAACCTGAGTTCAGCGATTCTGC
>CAMBRL010000043.1 GCA_945870105.1 Chitinophaga pinensis | reverse complement strand
TAACATCAGCATTATAAGTATCGGTACAACCTGCATCGGTGGTAACGGTAAGTGAAGCATTATATGTTCCGGGATTGGCATATGTATGTGTAGGACTTTGAACATTGGATGAACTTCCGTCATCAAAATCCCAGTCCCATGCGGTAATATTTCCTGAGCCTGCTGTACTTAAATCAGTAAACAGTGTTGGAATGCCTTCGCAAACTATGGTTGATGTAAAATCTGCGGCTGGCAACACAATGTTAAAATCAACAGTATCGGCATCAGTTGTTTGGTCAACAAATAAAGCGCCTGCTATAATTTGTGTGTTTCCGTCAAACCCGGGTGGATAAGAAACAACGAGTTCCCATGTTGAGTCTGTAAGCAAGGTTGCCATCTGAGGCGAACCTGTAAAATCACCGCTTACAGCAATGTTAAGCGCTACAGTATCGTTAGTTCCGGTAACGGTGAAGGAACAGGGCATATCAGCATTAGCTGTTGGTGAAGTAATGTTAATCCCTGGCTCAGGAGGTACTGCAGGAACAATGGGTGAAATATTATCCAATGAGCAGTTTACATAACCATTGCAATCGCTTATCCAATATGGGTGAAACGTAATATAACACCAGTTGGAAGATGGGGTAAATGTGACAGTTGTTGTCTGCCATGCTGTATTCATAAAACTTCCGCTTTGCCAGAGAATTGCATCGGTTCCGCATAAGGAATTACCACCAAGTATTTCCATAGAACCATAGCAATTGCCGGGTTCTGCTGTATTGTATACTGAACTGAAAGCGATATCTATATCAAACGTATATTCTGTTCCTGCAGTAAGACATGGAACTAATTGCTGGCTTGCACCTTCATTGTATGAACCGGCAGTTCCTCCCTGCAGCATACTGATATATGAACCACCTTCTGAAGCAGGTTGAGTAAATCCCCATTGCCCGGGCTGAGTATCAGGAGAACCAAAGCAGGCGTCCCAAGGTGCTGGAACTACGTGCGCCTGAGAAGGACCTTCAAAACCGGGATTTTGAAATATAGCCTGAGCCTCTGCAAACTGGACAGAAATAAGTAAAACAGAGAAGAATAAAAGTAGTCTTGTAATCACTTGTTAAACTAAAATCTCCGAAATTTAGGAATTAATAATGTAATAAAACAACATTTGGCCAACAATATTTTCAAACAACACCTAGTTGAAATTGTTTTATCTTCTCAAGAAAATAATTTTGTCAAATAAATTTGGATTAATCCAAGAATAATTATATCTATGCATTCACAATCAATGCATTGCAAGTAATGAAAGAGTATAAATTCAGTTGGGGGAAAATATTTTATCTTGAAGAAGATCTCTTGTGTCTCCAATTCGGAGATGAGTACTTAGTTGAAGAGGAAAATATTATTGAATTTCATGCAATATTTAACAAAGAAGCAGAAAACAAGAAATTGAAACTATTGATACTTACCGGTGAAAATACATCTGCAACCCGCGAAGCAAGAGAATACAGTCAAAGGAGCACATTAAACTGCATAGGAGAAGCAATACTTATTAACTCACTTGCGCAGCGAATTATTTCAAACTTTTACATATCGTTTAAAAATAAAGCTGATTATCCTATTAAGATGTTTAACAGCAAAGATGAAGCTCTTAAATGGCTGAAAAGCCTGTAAAATCAGTTGCTCCAGTTTCCGGTAATATACCAGTGAAACAAAAATGAAACCGTAATACCTAATAATCCTCCTGCAAGAACTTCGGTTCGGGTATGACCTAATAGTTCTTTCAATTTTTGTTTGTTGAGTGTGTGTTCTTTTGAAAGCAACTCATTAATTATCTGATTTAGTGCACGTGCCTGCAGACTTGCAGAACGCCTCACTCCTGCCGCATCATACATCACTACCGATGCAAGACAAATACAAATTGCAAAAGTTGTGGAGTGCCATCCGTCAATAATACCAACCGAAGTAGCAAGCGCTGTAACTGTTGCGCTATGGCTGCTGGGCATTCCTCCGGTTGAAATAAGCATGGAAAAATCCAACTTTTTTCTTTTATAAGCTATGGTAAACGGCTTAAGAAACTGCGCGAAAACATTGGCAAGTCCAAGCGCCAGAAGAACTTCGTATCCTGTATTATTAATACTATTTAGAAATTCTTTCAGCATAAATCAATACACTATCAATTTGGTTGTTTTGCTAAATGTTTCTTTATCAGAGGCCGTAACTGTATAAAAACCGGGCTCTAATAACAACGTATTAATTAAAATATGCTCTATTCCAACTTTCTCCATAATCAGCTTTCCTGTGAAATCACTTATTTTTATTGTTAATGATTTGCCTCTGGGTAAATCTAAACGTATTTCATCGCCTGACTGAACAGGATTCGGGAAAATTACAAACGGATAATTGTCAGTAAAGGAATTTATAGCTGTAACACAATCAGCAATCGTTACGCTTTGCAAAGTTGTATCACTTATTGCAAGTAAATGATTTATTTCTCTTGCTATTACTGAACCTGAGCCGCTAGTTTGCCAAACCACCGAAATCTGGTTTTGCTGCACATTCGTTGAACTAATTATTCCGCCTTGAACTTCCCAACACCAGGTTGCACCCTGATTTTGAGCAATGGAATAAACAATTGTATCACCGACACAAACATTGAAAGAACCTGAAATCAGAGGTGGGGCAGGTTGCAGAAAGGGATAAAAAAATTCTTTTGTTTCCTGAAAAATAGTGTCGAAGTAAGGAGTTGGACCGCCTACAAAACTGTTGTTTACTACTGTTCCCCATACATTATGCCCTTGCCCCGCAAACGGATGAAACTGATTATAAAGTCCAATATTATTGGCCCTTGCAGTAATCGGTTCTGAACCGTGAACCTCAGGCATTAAAAACAAAGCAGTAAAAGGAAAACCAGTTCCAAAAGGAACAATGGGGTCGGCATTGCCATGAAAAGAAATTAAAGGCGTGTTGTCGTTTAATTCCATCCATGAAGTATCAAGCAATGCGCCCCAGCAATTTAGTAATGCCTTAGCTTTGGTATTGTGATTATAACTATTACCGGAACAATGCAGACAACCCAAATCTGGTGAAGGAATTAATCCGCCCGATGCATAGGTTTCTGCAGGGCGATCTGCCTCCTGCATATAAGCTAAGTCCATTGCAGAAAAAGAACCCGCACTTACTCCACCTGTGAAAATGTAATTGGTATCGATACGGTATTGCTCAGCATATTCTTTCAGAAAACGAACGGCAGCACTGTAATCCTGTGCGGCACGGTAAATGGCTCGCACAGCGCTTGCCGGATTTGCAATGTTCATTCCTAATCTGTAATCTATAGACACGGCTACATAACCTGTATGCGCCATTGAATCACAATAGGTCTGTGCATCTTCATCGTCTTTTCCGCCAATAAGAAAACCACCGCCAAAAGCAAAAATAACCACCGGGCGTTTTGACAATGTATCATCTTCCGGTTCAAAAATATCCATAAAAAGATTTTGACTTATTGTAACATTTTCGCTCACATACACCGCAGGAATAGCCTGCACGTTGGCGAAAATTATATCAGAAGTTTTCACCACATCAAAAACAGAATCACGATAACGCTGATTGTCGCAGGATTGGGAAAATGAAAAATTCCGGATAAGAAAAAAGGAAAGAGAAATGAGAACAGCGCGAAAATTCATTTCTCAAATATATTCAGAATAAATTATTGCTTGGTTTCGAGGTCAAACATATCTTTAGTAATGCTCTCTGTGCCTCTAAAATAATAGATGCCACCCCAGTTCCATTTCACTTTCTGATACTCTATTACTTTATAATTTCTGTTTACAACAAGCTTAGTAATCTGTTTACCCTGTTCGAAATAAGTTTCCTCAGTTACACCCGGTGCGTATTCACTTTCCACTGAACCTTCAACCTTTGCAGGTTTATACTCATTTCCATTTGAAGCAATCTCCTCTTCAACTTTTTTTCTTGCTTCTGCATAAATATCATCACGGCTCATTTCAGCCATTTGTTTTGCCATTTCTTTTGATTTTTCTTCAAACTGATTTTTTGAATTAAATTCCTCTTCCTTGCGTTTGCGCTCCTGTAATTCAATCTGACGAGCTTGCTCTTTTGCTAATTCTATTTCTGTTTGTTTTGCTTTTGCAACTTCAGCAGCTCTTGCAGCAGCAGCCTCCTCTTCCAATCGTTTTTGTTCAGCTGCTAATTTGTCCTGTTCTGCTTTTTGTTTAGCAGCTTCTACTTTTGCAAACTCTGCTGCTTTAAATGCTGCTTCTGTAGCTTCTCTGTCTTCCTTATCTTTTTCTGCTTTTGTTTTTGCTGCTTCCTGTGCTCGCAGGTTAGCTTCTTCCTGCTCCAGTCTTCTTGCTTCAGCTTCGGCTTTTGCTTTTACTCTTGCCTGCTCTTCTACTTGTAAGGCAGCTTGTTTTGCTTGTTCTTCTGCAGCTTTTCGTGCTTCAGCTTCGGCTAATGCTTTTGCTTTTGCTGCTTCTATTTTTGAATTTTCTTCTTCTTTACGTTTTGCTTCGGCTTCGGCTTTTGCTGCTTTTTCAGCTTCGGCTTTTGCTTTAGATGTTTCTTCTGCAAGTTTGTTAGCTTCTATCTGTGCAAGTTTTCGTGCATCCATTTCAGCTTTCTGACGAGCAATCTCTTCTGCTTCTCGCCTATCCGATTCTGACTGCGCGATTGAGTCTTGCTGTGCTTTTTGTTTTGCAAGCAATTCTGCTCTTATTCTTGCCTCTGCTTCTATACGAATTCGTTCTTCTTCTTTTGCAGTCTCCAGAGCAAGTAAATCCTGCGCCTGTTTCTCACGCTTTTCATTTTCAATTTGTTCTATTGCAGCTCTTTCTTCAGCTTGCTTTGCAGCTTCAGCTGCTAGTTGTTGGGCTCGCGCTTCTGCTTCCATACGGGCCTGAGCTTTTGCAGCCTCAATAGCTTCTTCTCGCTTGGCTTTTAGTTCTGTTTCCTGTTTTGCTTTTTGCTCTGCTGCGGCTGATTCGGCTTCTGCCTTTTGACGAGCTTCTTCTTCAGCTTTTGCCTTAGCTTCTGCTAAAACCTGTGCGCGTTTTTCTGCTGCAATCTTCTCTGCTTCGGCTCTGGCTTTTGTATCAGCTTTTGCTTTTGCTTCTGCAGCTAACTTAGCTGCTTCTGCTTTTGACTTTTCTTCCTCTGCTTTACGTGCATCTTCTGCAGCTTTTGCTTTTGCCTGCTCTTCTGCTTTTCTTGCTTCTGCCTCAGCTTTAGCTGCAGCTTCAGCCTGTTTACGGGCTTCTTCAGCTGCAACTGCCTTTGCTTTTTCTTCAGCAGCCACTCTTGCTTTCTCCTCTTCTGAAGCACGTTTGGCTTCTTCTGCAATACGTTTTTCTTCTTCAGCTTTTGCTTTTACGTCTGCTTCTTCAGCAGCTTTCAATGCTTTCAGTTGTTCAATCTTCCTTTGCTTTTCAGCTTCTTCGGCAGCTTTTGCCTCTGCCGCAGCAAGTTTTTCGGCCTCGGCTTTCATTTTAGCTTCTGCCTCAGTTCGCTGTTTTTCTTCAGCGGCCAAACGGTCGGCATCTAACTTTGCTTGTTTTTCAGCTTCTGCTTTTGCTTTTTCTTCCGCTGCTTTTTTATCTGCTTCAGCCTTAGCTTCTGCTTCAATCTTTTTCTTCAAATCTTCCGCTGCTTTTTTCTGTGTAACTTCATATTCTGCTTTTTTGCGTTCAGCTTCTTTTTCAAGGTCAGCCATTTTCTTCTGTTGCTCAGCAATCATACGTTCAGCTTCCTTGGCTTTAGCTTCTATTTCTAATCTCGCTTGAGCTTCGGCATCACGCTTAGCTTGTGCCTCAGCTGTTTTACGCTCTGCTTCCAACTTTGCCTGTTGAGCAGACTCTGCTTTTGCCTGCTCAGCCAATGATTTCTCCATGTTTATTTCAGTAGCTTTTTGTTCTGCCAATTGCTCAAAAGCCTCTTCCTCCGCCTTCTGGAATTGCATGGTATAATCCAGATCATAATCAAAATCCTTAAACTTGGAATTGTAATTAATCTTAGCAACTGGGTTCACAAAAACTGCGGTATTCAAGCCTTCCACGTTTTTGAAAAGTTCCACTACAAAATCAAAGTTTTCATCCAGCGTGTCGGTGGCAGGCATTGTAGTATTGAAATATATTTTCTTAGCGACATAACCTTCTTTTGCTACCTCAATAATATACTCATTGTTTACATCCAGTTTAAAATTAAAGCGACCTACAGCTGCGGTAGTATTGCTACCTACAGCTTTATCATTTTTAAATAACGTAATTTTTGCTCCTTCCAGATTTTTCCCATTCTCTTTTGCAATACCCGAAATAGTAAGCACTCTGTCTTGCGAAAAAACGCTGAATGAAAAAAGTAAAATAATGCTGTGAAGCAGGAATATTTTTTTCAGACTGCTTGAAGCGTAAATTTTCAGGTGCATAAGCAAATGTATCTCTTTTTTAGAATCAGGAATGTTTTACTCTTTTCAGCGCTGAATGTTACATGAAAAACAATAAGAAAATTAAGTGCGTTTCAACCTTGTTATTTCACCAAGTCTGTGGCAATTTTCGCACTAAGTAAACAAAGCGGAATTCCAGGTCCCGGATGCACGCTACCACCGCAGAAATAAAGGTTCTTGATTTTTGAACTGAAGTTCGGATGGCGCAGAAATGCTGAATACGGGCTGTTAGACGCATTTCCAAAAACAGCACCGAAAGCGCTCGATGTTTCCGTTTCAATTCTTCTCGGATCAAGTATGGCCTCACATCCTATCAGTGACTTAAGGTCTGTTTTAAGAAACGTTTCCAATTTGGCGAGCACATTTTTCTTTGTCTGGCGAACAAACCTATCCCAATCTTGACCACTGTTATTAGGCACTGTTACCATAACAAACCAGTTTTCGCAACCATTAGGTGCATCGGCAGCATTGGCTTTTGAACTAATATTTAAATAAACGGTGGGGTCAGCAAAAATGCGATTCTTTTCAAACACATAATTAAACTCTTCCTTATCACTGCGACTGAAAAATATATTATGCAACCCCAGTTGTGGAAAGGCTTTCATCATTCCCCAGTAAAACACAATTACCGAACTTGATTTTGGCTGTCGCAATGTAAGTTTTGGCTTTGGCGCATCAGGAATTAAATCCTGATACGTATTAAAAACATCCATATTACTAACCACCACATCAAACGAATAGGCTGTCTCGGAAGTGCGCACACCTGTTGCATTTCCATCTGCAGTAATTATTCCCGTAACCATTGTATTGAATTTGAATTCAACACCCTGTTCCTGAGCCAACTTAAATAAAGATGAAATAACAGCATACATTCCGCCTTCAGGGAAATACGCACCCATTCCTATTTCAATAAACGGAATAACATTTAGTGTTGCAGGAGCATGAAAAGGGTTGGAGCCATTATAGCTTGCATACCTATTGAATAACTGCACCACACGCGGATCTTTGAATTGCTTATGGTTGGCATCATTCATGGTTTTGAACGCCTGAATTTTTCTGAAATTAACTATTCCATTGAGTGTTTCATAATTCAGATAATTGCCAGGTTTATGCAATGAACGCTCTAAAAAAACCTTGTGAGTAAGGTTGTATTTGGTCTCGCAGGCAGCAAGATAATCCAAAACAGTTTCCTTTTTCTCAGATGTTTTCAGCGATATTTCTTCTGCAAATTTTTCAGCGCCATGCGCTGCATTGATGACAGTGCCGTCTTCGTAGAAATAATTAAAAACAGGGTCGAGTTTACCGTAACTAAAATAATCGCGTGGATTTTTTCCACACAACTCAAACAGTTCGTCAATCAGGTGAGGCATCGTAAAAACCGAAGGTCCGGTATCAAATCGATAACCCAGAATAGATTTCTCGCCCATTTTTCCGCCCGGTTCGCTGCCTGCTTCAAACACAGTAACATTAAAACCTTTAACGGCAAGACGAATGGATGCAGCCAAGCCTGCAATTCCGGAACCAATAACTACTGCGGATTTACCTTTCATTAAAGCCAAAAATAGGAAATTCTACTTCCCTTGCGGCTTAGGTCTTCCGCGTTGTTGTGAATTTGAATTGCCGTCTTTTCTGAAATGAGGCTTACCGCCACCACTTCCGCCCGGCTTTCTGTTAAATGGCTTTGAAGCGACAGTAATTTTGTATTCAGGTCCGCTGCTCATAGCCGCAGGTAAGGGGGATTTATCAATTACGTTTTCAATTAATTTTTCGATGTCCATAAATTTCTCCACATCATATTGATTGATGAACGTGATGGCTTCACCTGTGGTTTCTGCACGGGCAGTCCGTCCTACTCGGTGCACATAATCAGCAGCATCACCCGGAACATCGTAATTGACAACAAGGTTAATATTCTCCACATCAATACCGCGCGAAAGCACGTCTGTAGCCACAAGAACCTGTGTTTTGCGATTTCGGAAATTACGCAACACTTCTTCGCGCTCATCCTGCTCAAGGTCAGATGAAATTCCCATAACATTGGGCGTTACTTTCTTTATTTCTTTTACGATATCACGTATGCTGATTTTACGTGAGGTGAAAACAATAACGCTTTGATATGCTTTATTAGCAAGAATGGTTTTTATCAGTTCTGGCTTTTGGGTATCGTAAACGAGATATGCACTTTGCGCAACACCTGCGGCAGGCTTGGCAATGGCAATATCTATACGCTCAGGATTATTTAAAATTTTCTGTGCCAGTTCCCTGATCTTGGGAGCCATGGTGGCCGAGAACATCAGGGTTTGTCTTTTCTCAGGAAGAGCTTTTACAATCTTCATCAGATCTTCATAAAAACCCATATCCAACATGCGATCAGCTTCATCCAAAATCAAATGCTGTACGTTATTAACTTTTACATAACCCATGTTCAGGTGGCTGATTAATCTTCCGGGAGTTGCAATAATCACATCCGCACCTTCCGTCAACGCACGCCTTTCCTGTTCCCACGAAATACCGTCACGACCTCCATAAATAGGAATAGAATGAATGTTTAAGAAATACGCAAAACCCTGCATGGCCTGGTCAATTTGCAAAGCCAACTCACGGGTAGGAACAATAATAAGAGTATTGATTTCACCCGTATGATTGCGGAAAATCTTATCGATAACGGGAAGAAGAAACGCAGCTGTTTTTCCGGTTCCTGTTTGCGCGCAACCGATTAAATCTTTGCCTTGCTGAATAATGGGAATAGCCATTTCCTGAATAGGCGTTGCTTTTTCAAAGCCCATGCTGTTAAGCCCTTCGTTGAGCTGAGTGCTGAAATTAAATGTTGAGAAGTTCATAGTTTTTGTGCAGACGAGAAATTATTTCAGCGCTGCCGCATTAATACCGACAGACGAAAAACCGCCATCGTGGTAAAGGTTTTGCATGGTTACCATGCGTGTATAATCCGAAAACAGCGATACACAATAGTTAGCACAGTCTTCGGCTTTTGCATTTCCGAGTGGTGACATTTTATCGGCATAACCAAAGAAATCGTCAAACCCGCTTACACCGCTTCCTGCGGTTGTAAACGTTGGTGATTGTGAAATGGAATTGATGCGCACTTTTTTGTCTTTACCATAATGGTAACCAAAGCTGCGGACAATGCTTTCAAGTAATGCTTTTGCATCGGCCATGTCACCATAATCAGGAAACACGCGCTGAGCAGCAATATAAGTAAGTGTAATAACAGAACCCCATTCATTAATAGCATCCAATTTTTTTGCGCACTGCAAAACACGGTGAAGTGACATCGCACTTATATCAAGGGTTTTGTGAAAGAACTCGTAACTCAAATCAGTGTAAGGTTTTCCTTTGCGCACATTTGGCGACATGCCAACCGAATGCAAAACAAAATCAATTTTACCGCCCAATACTTCCATTGATTTAGTAAGCAGCGCTTCAATATCTGCATCCAATGTTACATCGGCAGGAATAACTTCTGCGTTGCAGGCCACAGCAAGTTTCTTAATGGTTCCCATGCGCAAAGCTACAGGAGCATTGGTGAGTGTAAAGGTTGCGCCTTCTTCTTTACATTTCATTGCTACCTTCCACGCAATTGAATTTTCATCCAGCGCTCCGAAGATTATTCCTTTTTTCCCTTGTAAAAGATTTTTTGTCATGGTAATGAATGATTTGATGTTTCGCGCAAAGGCGCTAAGACGCAAAGTAAAACAAATCCTACTAATTCTTTACTAAAAGCTCTTTTGCATTTTTAATAGCCGCTTCAGTTGGCGTTCCTGAACTTAACATTTTTGCAATCTCGAGAATGCGCTCGTCCTTGCTTAACTTCTTTAAACGGGTATACGTTTTACCTGCTTTTTCTTCTTTGTAAATCTGCAAATGAAATTCGCCCTTGCCCGCAATCTGTGGTAAATGCGTAATCACAATTACCTGCATATTTACCGACATGCCTTTCATGATGGTTCCCATTTTGCCGGCAATTTCACCGGAAACACCTGTATCAATTTCATCAAAAACAATTGCAGGAAGATTTTTATGTTCGGCAAGAATTGATTTAAAAGACAACATCAAACGCGAAAGTTCACCACCAGATGCCACCTTATCCAACTCTTTTAGTGTTTCGCCTTTGTTGGCAGAAAACTCAAACAACACATTGTCTTTTCCGTAATCATCAGGCTCAGGCTTTGCAGAAATTTTTATTTCCAATTTAGCGTTGGGAATACCCAATTTAGCAAGCAACTCACAGACTTTCTTTTCAAGCTGTGGTGCAATTTTCTTTCGTTTTTCAGAAAGTGTTGTTGCAAGTTCATTTACTTTTTTCTTGCTCACCTCCCACTCTGTTTTAAGTTTTGAAATCTTATCATCGTAAGATGAAATGTCTTTCAATTTTCCTTCCAGTTCATTTTTTAGATTCAATAATTCTTCTGCAGTTGTCAGTCTGTGTTTACTTAACAGATGATTGATGACATTAATTCTGTCATTCAACTCTTCCATTTTTGAAGGATCAAAAATGGCATCTGCTTCTGCTGTTTCCAATTCAGCGGCAATATCTTTCAACTCTATCAAAACGCTTTTTGTCCGCTCTGCAAGCGGTGAAAGTGCACTGTTATATTTTGAACTTTGAGCAACTAAATTCCTAACCTGTTCCAGTGAAACAAGAATATTTTCATCAGCTGAAGAAAGCGCCAGAACAGCATTTGAAAGACTCTGTTTTATTTCTTCGGCATGAGTTAAAACGGATAATTCATTTTCAACACTTTCCTCCTCACCTGCTGTGAGTTTGGCTTCATCCAGTTCATTATACTGAAAACTGAAATAATCTTCGTCACGCTTTGCCTGTTCCTGTATTTGCAGCAAATCATCCAGTTCCTTTTTCAGCGAACGAAATTGGTTCAATTCATTTCTGAATTCTAAAATCAGCTTTTCATTTCCTGCCATTGCATCCAACAAATCAACACGAAACGAATGCTCTTTTAAGGTCAGCGCTTCATGTTGTGAATGAATATCAATCAGTCGCGAGGTTAATTCGCGCAGCAAATACAGATTTACAGGCGTATCGTTTACAAACGCTCTTGATTTGCCTTCGGGATTTATTTCTCTGCGGATGGTGGTCAGCTTTTCGTAATCGAGTTCATTCTTACTGAAAAAATTCTCCAACTTATAAGGTGAAACATCAAACACTGCTTCTACAATGGATTTCTTTGTTTTATCCTGCAATACACCTGCATCTGCACGTTGTCCGAGAACCATAGATAACGCATCAACAACAATGGATTTCCCTGCACCGGTTTCTCCGGTAAGGATAGTGAGACTTTCACCAAAATCAACATCCAGCCTGTCTATAAGTGCGTAGTTGCTTATGGAAAGATGTTTCATCATAAATTTTCTAAAAACCTACTGACTATTAGTTGTCAGAATTTTCTTGTACTTAGCGATATTGCCCGGGTCAGTTTCAGAAAGAATGGCAACCACTTTTGCCTTTACATCGGGAAAAGCGCTGGAGTAAATATTTACCAGTTCATCTGATTTGGCATTGAACCAAAGCCGCAGTAGATAGGCATTTTGCTGATCCGTTCTTACTTTCTTGATATTTTCCAAACACTCTGTTATTGCCTGTCTTCCGGTTTCCATATCAGCAGTCATTACATCCATACCCTGACGGTGGTATTTGTAATAACTTTCACGCATCAGTTTAAAACGCGGATTTAGAAAATTTTCAATAAACCAGTAGCGGTTGTTTGTGCTTTCAAATTGCTTCCAGCCTTTTTCAACAGCGCCTTGAGCATTGTTTACTATTGCCATTGATTTCTGAAAATAAATCTCTCCGCCATTTGGTGAAAATGATTCGTAATCAACAGCAATAATCATATACGCATAAAATGCCAGCACAGATGTAAGGTTGGAAAGCATGGTAGCCTCAGAAAACTGCAAAGGCTGAAACTCAATGTATTTGAATTGAAAATCCTGATCGTTGGTGTTAAGCAGAGTTGAGTTATAAGAAGTTTTGTAAATCGGTCTGCGGCTCTGCACCTGAATGGTAGCTTTAAACTCATCAGCCGAAACACGTTCGGTGATATTGATGAACATGCTGCACTCAATGCGTTCGGTTAACTGATATTGATCGTTAGTCCATTTGGTGGTATTCACAAATTCATAAATAGCTTTTTGCAGCGTTTCGAATATTCTGCGGTCGCTTTGCTGAACCTGCTGCGAAACAACCTGTACCTGACAGTTGAGTTCCTGCGCAGATGCAGAGAAGAAGGCAAGAAAGAACACTATCGTCAGCAGCTTATGCATGTTTTATTTTTTTAATCAGATGAGCAATAATATCCCGTGCAACCTCATCTTTATTTTTCAACTCAAAATTACTTATTTTATTGTTGCTGTCAATGATTGAAATTTTGTTGGTGTCGTGTCGGAAACCCGCTTTTTTATTCTGCAGTGAGTTGAGCACAATAAAATCAAGGTTCTTGTAGTGCAGCTTTTTCTTTGCGTTCTCCAATTCGTTATTGGTTTCCAAGGCAAATCCAATTACCAGTTGATTTTTCGTTTTCGTTTTTCCAAGTTGTGCGAGAATATCTTTTGTTGGTTCCAACTCAATAGTAAGCGATGAATCCTTCTTTTTTATTTTAACCGCAGAAACTTTTGCAGGTCGATAATCCGCAACAGCAGCGCTCATGATAGCAACATCAGCTTTTTTGAACAGCACAGTGCAGGCTTCATACATTTCCTGCGCTGAAGTAACATCCGTGCGTTTAATATTCGGATGATTTGTTTTTACAGATGAGGGACCAATAACCAGAAAAACCTCTGCCCCTTCTGCTGCAGCTTCTTCAGCTAATGCAACACCCATTTTACCCGAAGAATGATTACCGATGAAGCGCACCGGATCAATCGCTTCGTAAGTTGGACCAGCACTAATCAGTATTTTTTTACCCGAGAGTTTTTTTTTTCTGTTGAAGAAGTCTTCAACGAATTTCAGGATTTGTTCGGGTTCTGCTAAACGGCCTTCACCGTTCAAACCACTGGCCAATTCACCTGTTCCGGAAGGAATAAGAATGTTGCCGAATGATTTCAGCGTATCCATATTTTTTTGCGTGGCAGGATGTTTCAGCATGTCTAAATCCATGGCAGGAGCAAACATTACCGGGCAACGCGCAGAAAGATAAACCGCCAGCAAAAGATTATCACACATGCCGTTTGCCATTTTAGCAAGGGTGTTGGCAGTAGCAGGAGCAATAAGAATTAAATCCGCTTTCAGTCCGAGTTCCACATGGTTGTTCCACTCACCATTTGTGCCGGAAGTAAACTCCGTATAAACAGGCTTTTTAGAAAGGGTGGAAAGTGTTAGAGGAGTAATAAATTCTTTGGCTCCGGGTGTCATTACCACCTGCACTTCCGCGCCTGCTTTTACAAGCAATCGCGTGAGAAAAGCAGCCTTGTATGCAGCAATTCCCGAGCAGACACCGAGTAGAATTTTCTTTCCTTTTAACATCTTTTAAAAATGGTAATCGGTAACCGGTTATCAGTAATCAGTTTAAACCCGACTGCCGACACCGATTACCGATCACTTTGATTACCTTACAACTATTTAGCGGCTTCTTCTTTTGCCGGGTTACGATAATATACCTCGCCATCCAGAAATTCCTGAATTGCTACCAGGTGCGGTTTAGGCATACGCTCGTAGTGTTTAGAGATTTCAATCTGTTCGCGGTTTTCAAAAATTTCTTCCAGGTTGTCGGTGTGGCTTGCAAATTCAGCAAGTTTTCCGTTCAACTCTTCTTTTACCTCAGCACTTAACTGATTGGCACGTTTTGCAATGATGGCAACGCTTTCGTACACGTTGTTTGTTTCTACGTCAAACTGTGTAATGTTGCGGGTGATGGTTGAAGAGGATGTTTTTGATTTTTTAGCTTCCATTGTTGTTTATATTGATTGTGAATTAGTTTTTTTTTTTAGTTGTTTAAGCGTGCTTGTATAAATTTCTTCGGCATCTTTCAGATACTGACTTTTCGGGTAGGCATCAATAAACTTGATGTAGGCTTCGGAAGTGCTTTTCAAGCGTTCTTCTTTCTTGCTTTCTATGCTGTTGATGGCTAAGAGGTAATTGGCTTTAACAATCATAAAATTCAATTGTTCGCGTGAAGCAATATCCGGGAAATCTTTCAGCGTATTTTTAAAACCTACAATGGCAGCGCGGTAATCTTCTGTTTTGAAATAAAGCATGGCAGCTTTGTAGCTTTTTTCTTCCAGTTTTCCGCGCAGGTCGTCAATCAGAATGTTGCAGCGGTCAAGGCTATCGCTTTGCGGGTATTTATTGATGAATAACTGAAGCTCGTCAATGGCTTTAAACGTGTTGGTGGGGTCAAGACTGGCTTCGGGCGAATCAAGGAAATAGCAATAGGCATTCATAAAACTGCATTCCTGCGCCCGTGTGCTGCTTGGGAAGGTTTTTGCAAAATTATTGAAGTGGTAGCTTGCCAGAATATAATCACCCATGTGGTAATTGGTGTAGGCATAGTAGTAGTAAATGTCTTCGGCTTTGCCGGTGCCTTTGTAAAGGGTAAGCAACTCCTCAAACAAGGGGAAAGCCTTGTTGTATTCTTTTTTCTGGTAATACTCAACGGCCATGCGGTATTTCAGGTCAAAATCGGTGCTCTTGAGCAGCTTGTTGTATTTGCACGAAAATGCAAACGAAACCAGCAACATAAACACCAAAATTTTAGAGCCGTTTTTTAACATGGGGCGCAAAGATACAATTATTTATGAGTGCGAAAATGAGAAAGTTAGAAGCCTACTTCAACCCCTTCTCAATCTCTGCAATCACCTCTTCATAAGGCTTGGTGTCTTCACCACCTTTCTTAGCCAGTTCAAGCGCCCTTTTTTCGGTGGTTAAAGCCAGTTCGGCTTTACCGTTTTTTAAGAGCAGGTTGGCATAGGTATCCAGGTTGTAGGATTGAGCGTCCAGTTCCGTTGATTTTTTAGCCCACAGTTCGGCTTCATTTAATTTCTTGGGGTCTTCCACTTTTTCAAAGGCTGTCCAGCTTACATTATTAAGAAAACTGGCATCTTCTGCATAGTATTTCTCAGACAATGTTTTTGCGGCAAAAAACCATGCCGTCCAGTCTGCCTGCGATTTTGCAAACGAAAGGTTCAGGTTTGCGGTTAATTCTTCGGCACGGTTTATTCCCGAATTAGCAATTTCCTGCTGAAATGCTTTCAGTTTTCCGGCAGCATCTTCTTTGGAGCGGATAAGGGTGGTGCCATGCTTTAAATAAGTATCGTAAATCTTTTGGTTCACGCTGTCGGCCGTGTATTTAGCCTCAAAGGCTTTGCGGTTTTTTACCAGATAAACAAAGGGCGCGGAAGTAACATCGGCAATGTGGTGATACAAGAGGTTCCAGTTTCCCTGTTGTAAGATATCTTCTTCTTTTATGGAAGCAAAATAATCCGTAGCCACCGATGTGGTAGGCAGGCAGGTTTGCGACATCACATCTAAGTAAGCAGTTAAAAATTCAGGTTTGCGATTGCCCGCATCGTATTTATTCTGGTAGGCCGAGAACGCTTTTTCGGGAGTGTATGCCGTTTTGCCCAAGTCAATAAAGGCGGCAGCTTCCATAGAACCCGCAGCGCGGTGAACCAGTTTGCCGTCACCATCAATATACACCAGATTAGGGTAGCACGAAACCTTGTATTCTTTGGCAATATCAATCCCCTCGCCTTTTTCCATATCTATTTTGGCATTGATGAAATTGGCGTTGTAATAATCGGCAACCGTTTTATCGGTAAAAATATTTTTAGACATCCATTTGCAGGGACCGCACCAGGTGGTAAAGGCATCCATGAAAATGAGCTTGTTTTCTTTTTTGGCTTTGGCTTTTATTTCGGCCCATGTTCCGGTTTCAAAGGCTATTTCCTGCGCAGTGGAAGTGAGAGCGTAAGAAAGAGAGAAAGAGAGAAGGAGAAGGATTATTTTATTCATATTTTTTTGATTTAGGATTGCGAAGGTAGTGATTTCATCGTCACCCTGAACTTGTTTCAGGGTCTTACTTGAGAGATGCTGAAACAAGTTCAGCATGACGCTAAACGCCACTTCTCAACTGAAACCTGCTCAATACCTGCCATTGCCGGTAATCGTGTTTCAGCAGATAAGCCGCATTTGCCGTAAATGTTCCTTTAAAAGGCTTGTCTTTATATACCGCCCATGCCTTTCTGAAATTATCGGCCATAAGGTCGCGGTAAGCCAGCGTAACATGCGGATGAAAAGAATAAGGAGTTTCGCGGGGCGTGAATTTTAATTCGGTTTGCAGAAAATACATCAGCGCTTTGTGGAGATGAAACAGTTGGTCGTTCTTTACCACATCGGCAAAAATCACTTTGTTAGATGGATTGTCGAAACAGTTAAAACCGCTGAGTTCAATATCAAACGCTGCATACTTTTCAAAGAATTCCTGCAGGCGCAGGTGCATTTCCACTTCCGCCTCGGGACTGCGCTTAAAAGGACTTTGCAATGTAATATGCGGCATAGTTTTCAAAGCAGCAGAAGAACCGTAGTTGCGGGCGAAATCATGTTTGATTACCGTAAGTCGTTCTGCCAATTGCTGATGCGGCAACAAGGCAATGAAGTAAAGGGATTGGATGAGGGACATATTATTTGTGAATTGGTGATTTAGCGAATTAGTGATTTCAATCACCAATTAACTAATTCACTAAATCTATTTCGTTTCACGATAAACAAGCCAAATAAACAAAAACTGAAACGGCAAACGGATATACGCAACAATAGGCGAAACATCAATTGACTTCCCCGCTTCCATAGCCATGTAAATATTGGCGGGAAAAACGGCAATCAAGAGAATGATCAATCCCCAGGCAGCAATAACTTTTGTTTGGGGAATAAACAGCATAATGCCGAGAATAATTTCGGCAATACCACTTGCATAGTTGAGCAATTCATGCTCAGGAAGCATAGGCGGCATCATGCGCAGATAAAATTCGGGATTGAAGAAGTGGTTTGCACCGGCAAGAATAAATGCAAGTCCAATAATGTAGGCACTGATATTTTTCATGTGCTAAAGATAGATATTGCAAATCAATGCAAACGAAAGGCTAAGTTTGCAGCCTTAATTATTGGAAATGAAAAACACCTCTCTTACCTTCTCACTTTCTCTCCTTCTCACTTTCTCACTTTTTGCCCAAACGCCTGACTTCTCCGTTTACCTAATTGGCGATGCTGGAAACGATACCGTTACCAATCAAACGATGACATTGTTGCAACAAGATGCATTGACAAAACCCAACAGCGCCATTCTTTTTCTGGGCGATAATATTTATCCGCAGGGTTTGGAAACACTGAGTAAATCAGAAAAGAAACGCAGGCTGTCAACAAAGAGATTATTATCACAGGTTGAACCTTTGAAAACCTATAAAGGACAAGTGTATTTTGTTCCCGGTAACCACGACTGGAAACAGGGAAAATGGCAAGGCCTGAAATACATAAAAGAAGAAGCACGCTACGTTGAAGAATATTTCAAAACCACTGAAGTCAGCAACCGCAACGAGCATACTTTTATTCCTCAAAATGGTTTGCCCGGTCCTTATTCAGTAATGCTTACAGAAAAAATCCGCCTCATTGCCATCGACACACAATGGTGGCTGCAAAGTCAGTTTTTTCATAAAACACAAAAGGCCGCTGGCTTGAACAGAAAACAAACCACCGCGAAATTTTACCGCGAATTAGATAGCCTTCTCAATGCTGCAAAAAACAATAACGAGAAAGTGGTTATTGCCGCTCACCATCCCATGTTTACCAACGGGCATCATTCCAATCGTTTAGAGCCACTGCGTTCTTTAGTTAATTACATGCCACTTCAGTTTTTTGGTTTAATCGGACTGAATCGTATGCTGGTTCAGGATATGCCGCAACCACGTTATCACAAAATGCGCAAAAAACTACTAGCTACTTTCAATAAATACGAACATCTGATTGTGGTTGCAGGTCATGAACATACGCTGCAATATTTTGAAGACGGAACCAATAACCATATTGTAAGCGGCTCTGGAAGCAAGCGCACACACCTCAACAAAAATCGCTACAAAGCCGGCTTTATGAACGACATGGAAAACGGATTCTTTCGTCTCGATTTTTACAGCGATGGAAGAGTTTCAGCTAACATTTACGGTTCAACTACCGGTGGGTTACTGCACGAAATCAAACTGAAATAGCTTTCAGGCGGTTAATAACTGCCGGTTCTTGTTGAAAAAATCCTACAGAAATACTTGACTTTGAAGTATTTTTCGTAACTTTCGGCATCCTAATACTATGCCCATGAAAATTTTTACAAAACTTTCAGCAGCCTTATTCTTACTATTTGCCACGCTCAGCGCGGCTTTAGCTAATCCCACTCTACTTGAAAAAGGAGACATTCTTGTCTTGGCAGTCAATGCCGACAACGGTCTTGTTTCAGGTATTTCGGGCGAAGATGAGCTTAGTTTCGTTTGTTTTAAAAACATTACCAACGGAACTGTTTTTGAAATAACCGACAACGGTTGGGAACGTCAGAACCCTAATCAATGGGGCGATAACGAAGGAACCATTCGTATTACCCGCACAGGTGCTGATATTCCTGCAGGAACGGTTATTACTTTCCGTCTTGCATTCGGGAGTTATTCGGCTGTATCTCCTGATAATTCATGGCAATTTACTGACTTAAATGGCGGAAATGCTTTTGACATCAACAACGGTGGCGACCAGATCTTCTTCTTACAGGGTGGTGCATGGACCAATTCATCGGGTATAAATAATGCAAGCTATAACAACGGAAATGTAATTCACTCTTTCAGCACCGCATCGGGTTGGGTGGCCGATGGGTCTTCTAATCAATCTAATCTTTATCCCGGAACCGATTGCTTTAGCTTTTCGGGTGCAGCATCTGACTTCTTGAAATATACAGGTTCACTTTCAGCAGCTTCACAAAAAGAATGGATTGAAAGAGTAAATAATAGTTTGAATTGGGAAGCATTTTCCGGAAGCACTGAGTTTGCAATATCAGGAAATAACTATTCTTCAGGATTAACTATTTCTCAAGTTCCAGGAACAACTATTTCAGGAAAATGGAATGGCAGCAGCAGCCGAGATTGGTTTGATTGTGCTAATTGGGACGACCTTTCAGTTCCATCACAAAACACAGATATCGTTGTTGATGCAGATGCGTTAAACACACTGGAAATTTTATCTGGAAATGCACTATGCGGCAATCTTGATATTGATGGCGGAACCTTGGAAATGCTCGAAACTGCTTCACTAACTATCGCAGGAAATTTAAGTATATCAAGTACCGGTTCATTCAGCATGGAAGATAATCAACTAAATCTTTCAGGTAATTTGCTTACTAACACTTCCGCAAATTTCAACGCAGGAAATTCAACTATTCACATCAACGGTGTTGACCATGTAATTGGTGGCGGCAACGAAACGGAATTCTATAATCTTGTTCTGAACGGTGGAAGAACATCGCTTTATAACAACATAAAAATTCTGAACAACCTGCATATTCAGAATGCAAGTCTTTCACTGAACACAATGACCTTGTTTGTTGAAAATCCAATGAACATTGCCATTACCACCGCTCAAAACGGGCGCATCATCAGTGAAACATTTCCGGGCTCTTACGGTGTTGTTGACTGGAACATCGGACACCGCACCGGCAGTTATGTTCTACCCTTCGGAACAAATGAAACTATTTCGGCTGACATGACTTTTAAATACAACATCAATACCTTGGGAACTGGTGGAATGATGGGGAGAGTTCAGTTTATTACCTACCCTACCAATGCACAGAACTATCCATTACCAGACGGTGTTAACCAACTGACCAACGCTGCCGGCAAAGAAGTTTACCACCGCGCAGTTGACCGTTTCTGGGTAATTGAAAACAATATTGAGAATATGGCATTCAGCACGTACCCTCAGATTGAATATGTGTTCAAATACAATGATGCTGATTTAATAAGCGTTGAAAACCACATTGAAAAAGATCGTTTAATTGTACGCGCTTACAATGAGGATTCACACGAGTGGACAGACTGGTTGACAAGTCCTGCATTTTCACAACCTACTACAAATACCATTTCTGTAGTGCTTGGCACTATTGAAGACTACAATGGTGTATGGACTTTGATGGACGACAGCAACCCATTACCAATTGAGTTGCTTGCTTTTAACGCTAATTGCCAGAACGACAGAACCGAAATTCAATGGACCACCGCATCGGAGACAAACAACAACTTTTTCACAATTGAAAGAAGTGCTGATGCAAGTTCATTTGAAGTGCTGAAAACAATTGCGGGATCGAGCAACAGCAATTACATTATCAGTTACACTACAACAGATGACAAACCACTGGAAGGCACTTCATACTATCGCCTGAAACAAACGGATTACGATGGTTCATCAAAATATTCAAACATCATTTCTGTTAGCTGTGGTGGCGCTGAGGATGAATTGGCTATTTCATTTGCAACAACTGATGAGCAGGGCAACATCAACCTGAATGTAAATGCACCGCATAATGGCAATTACATCATTAATATAATAGATGCGGTTGGGAAAACTTTAATGAGCAAAACTGCAAACTTTGGGAAAGGGAATAACGCTTTCTCACTTAATACCAGAGCAGCAGCCGGAATTTACTTTATCAGTATTGGGAATGAGTTTAATACTGTGACCAGGAAGGTTTTTGTGAAATAGATTAATCGAACTTCTTTAATAAAAAAGCAGGAATTAATTCCTGCTTTTTTATTTTGTTAAAACTTTAAGTTTCTTTGAGCAATGAATTTTGAACGTGTACATACTGGCTATTATTTAATAATTCTATTGTTTCTATCCTGCATCAAGTTTTACAAAATTGATGCAGCCGGAATTTGGCTTGATGAGGCGCACAGTATTTTTCAGGCGCATAAAAATATTGGAGCTATCATAAACGATTCGGCTAAAGACCAAAACCCACCATTATATTTTATTCTTTTAAACTTTTGGGTAAAGCTGTTTGGAAATTCTGTTTCATCAGTTCGGGGACTCTCTTGTATATTTAACATACTTTCAGTTCCACTTATATTTCTGTACGCCAGAAAAAACATCAATATTATAGCAGCACTTTTTGCTTCATTAGTATTTATCTTTTCTGACATACAACTTTATTATGCGCAAGAAACAAGAGTGTTTTCATTGGTAGGATTATTATGCATTACCTCTTTTATCTTATTTGAAAGCATAAGAAAAAACACAAAACTAAATTGGCTTCAAATTATTTTTCTTGCTGTTGTAAATTCATTAATGCTTTATGCACATTACCTTTCAGTATTTATAATTGCAGCACAGCTATTTGTCGCATTGTTATTTTATAAAAGCAAGCCTAATCACTTCAAACAATTAATAATAAGTGGGATAGTTGCGCTTATACTTTTCTCACCATGGTTAGGGAAAGTTCTTCTGAATATTCCTGAAGCAGGAAACTTTTGGCTGACAAAACCAAATTTCGGAAACATTAAAGGCATTTTTATTTCGTTCTCAGGCAACAAATTGATTACAGTAATTTATATGCTGATAATTGCTTCCGGATTATATTTTTTATTCAAGAATTCCACTAATTCAAATAAAAAAACAGATAACAAATATGTATTTACAATACTTATGTCATGGGCCTTTTTACCAATAGTTACCACCTACATAATTGCTTACTTCACTCCTGTTTTTCTAATTCGGTATCTGCTTTATTGTTCAATAGGTTTATTTCTGCTTATTGGCTTTATAATTTCAGCCTATCCAATTAAGGACTTTTATAAATTGATAATTGTTATCGGAATTGTATTACTCACTGCAACTACAATTAAATTCGGACAAACGAAAGGTGAAAACTGGCTTGCATCTGTTGATAAAGTAAAAGAGCTAAAAAATTCAGACTGTGATGTAATTCTCTCGGCATATTATACAAATACAGCTTTCAGCTATTACTACTATGGTGATAAAAATGTATTGTATGCTGACGCTGCCGGGCAGTTAAAGAAGGATAAAATATATTGTATCGACAAATTAGATGACAAACTAATTGGAGAATTAAATCTAAGGGATCAGGTTATTGCAGTTCAATCGCATCAGATTGATGCAGACCCTGAGAACACTGTGATTACAACATTAAGCAAAAGCTATACACTGAAAGAAAGCGTTGAATTCGAGAATGTAAAAGTTAGTGTGTTTAAAAAAAATAATCCGTTTATCGCAAAATGAAAATTTTTATCTGACTTGTAAAATGTCCTGAATTAATACTCAGAATGTATAAACCGGACGGAATATCCTTAACTGGGATTTCAAAACTATCATCATAATTTGCAATATCAAACTCTTTATTATAGATAAGTTTTCCTGACAAATCACTAATCGTAAAACTAATCATATCCTCTAAGTGAAATGATGTCGTATTGATATATGCATTGACAACTTCGGATGCGGGATTTGGGAAAATAAGAATCCTATCATTAGTTTTCATCTCTACATCATCAATTCCAATAACAACAGGATCGTTTAATAAACTCAATATACTATCTGCCTTTATTACATATATCTGAGTTGAACCAACTCCATAACTTTTAGTTTGTCCAGCTAAAACAATCCCCATATCTTGAGTTATTTGCATAGAATGCATTATGTCATCTTCTGCCCCTCCTTCAGTTCTTACAAATCCTATAGGATAACCACTGCCATTCATTCTTAAAAAAAAGCAATCAGCTTTTCCACCTCCAACTCCATTCCCACTTTGAGCTGTACCAGCTGAAATATAAACACCGTCTGTTCTTTGGTGAATCACTTCCGCTCTATCACTTACAGCAGCTGTAAATATTTGATGCCATTGTTCATTTCCAATTGCATCAGTTTTAATGTAATATTGATCATTTCGACCTGTTGCGGAATCAATCTTAACAGCAGAAATAATATAACCATTATCTATAGTTTGTTCTAAAAATGTTCCTTCGTCATCACCTGAATGGCCATACGTTCTCGCCCACACCGAATCTCCCGCGGCATCGGTTTTAAGAATATAAATATCCTTTTCTCCAGCTCCGTAGCTACTTGTATAGCCTGTTAAAACGTATCCCCCGTCAGTTGTTTGAGCAACGCAGTTTGCTCTTTCTTTCCCCTCACCGCCATAGGTTTTTGTCCATGTGGTGTCTCCGCTGGCATCCGTTTTTATCAGATACATTTGTTCGCCTTTTCCAAAGCTGTAAGTTGTTCCTCCTATAATAAAACCATTATCTGTTGTTTCTTCTACAGAGTAGCCAAAATCCCAATCAGCACCTCCATAGGTTTTGCTCCACAGAAAATCACCATTTACATCGGTCTTCATAAGGTAAACATCATAACCACCAAAATCACCGGCATCGGTAAGCCCTGCAACAATAAAGCCTCCATCAGAAGTTTGTTGAACTGAATAGCCCGCCTGCAAATCAGTACCACCCGGAAATTTAAACCATTGTATTGCACCAACGCTATCTATCTTCAGCAAAAAAACATCTGAATTTCCGGAAGGGTAGCTTCCGCTTGTTCCTGCAACAATGTATCCACCATCTGTTGTTTGATAAATAGAACGAGCTTCGTCATAACCATCTCCTCCGTAAATTATTTCAAATGTTATCTGTTGGCTTGAAGCAGCAAAAGGCAAGAGCAATAAAAACAGAATAAGCTTTCTCATACTACCGCCCTCCTTACTTTAATTAATTTCTCTAATAATGCTTCCAGTTTATCCAACGCCAGCATGTTTGCTCCGTCTGACTTTGCTTGTGATGGATTGGGATGCGTTTCAATAAAAATGCCGTCAGCGCCAACTGCAATACCTGCTTTTGCTATGGTTTCAATCAATTGTGGTTTGCCGCCTGTAACACCGCTCTCCTGATTGGGTTGTTGTAATGAATGGGTAACATCCAATATAACCGGAACTCCGAAGCTTTTCATTTCGGGTATTCCTCTGAAATCAACTACTAAATCCTGATAACCAAACGTAGTTCCGCGCTCGGTAAGCATTACTTTGTTATTTCCGCTTTGGTTTACTTTATCAATTGCAAACTTCATGGCTGAGGCAGAAAGAAATTGCCCTTTTTTTACATTCACAAACTTACCTGTTTTTGCAGCTGCAACCAGTAAATCAGTCTGGCGGCAAAGAAATGCAGGTATCTGCAAAACATCAACATAATTGGCGGCAAGAGCCGATTCTTCCGCAGTGTGAATATCCGTGAGTGTGGGAATTGAAAACAGTTTTCCGGTTTCTTCAATAATGCTAAGTGCTTTTGCATCACCAATACCGGTGAATGAATCCAAACGTGAGCGGTTGGCTTTTTTATAAGAAGCTTTGAAGATGAACGGAATTTTTAAACGCTGTGATATTTCATTCACTTTCCCTGCAACTTCTTCAACAAGATCTTTGCTTTCTACCACACACGGTCCGGCAATGAGGAAGAAATTATTTTCTTCTAAGTTTTTCATATTGGGTATTTGAGAAAGAATGTTTTTCAAGTTTCTTCAGATTATCACTGATTAAAAATAGCCAATTAAATTAATGTACGCCCCCACTCCATTTGCTGCTTTGGCAATCAGCAACCCTTCCAGATTATTTGTTCCCAGGTTTACTTTAAATGCTTTGCCAAACTGTTTACTCAAACCTAACCCAATATTATAAGTTCCGTAACCGCCCCATGCAAAGCGGGTATTGATATTGAAATTACCTTTAAATATATGTTCGGTTCCTACATAAATATAGGGCGAATAGTTAGCTGCCATGCGGTAGGCAAAGCCGGCATTGATACGTAAATTTTCTTTTGTTTTGTGTGTATATCCAAAATGAATCATTGAAGGCAACGGTGTTGAATAACTTAAATCTTCAGTAATAAAACCCATATCGGTTTTTATTGAGTCGGCATTAAGACTGCTGACTAATGAATCGCCTATGTCAAAAAGATTATCAATGCTCAGACCTTCGAAATGAAGGGCGGTATCGTTATGTGTGCTTTGTGCGTTCTGGTTCCAGTCAATAAAACCAAAGTCGGAAAGTTCG
>CAMBRL010000042.1 GCA_945870105.1 Chitinophaga pinensis | reverse complement strand
GATGATAAGACTCGTTCTTGTTCTTGTTTTAATTTATGCCGTTTACAACTTTGTATTTAAAGTCATAGTTCCTCTTGCTGCGCGTTCATTTGTAAACAAAGCTCAGCAAGATATGCAGGAGCGCATGCGTCAGATGCAAGATCAGCAGCAAAAACCCGAAGGCGAAATAAATATTTCAAAAAAAGGAAAAGCGAATGATGGTGAGTATGTGGATTATGAAGAAGTGAAATAAAACCAGAAAAATGAAAAATATCAATTTCAAGTCCTTGCTTCCGCACCTGATTGCTGTGGTTGCTTTTATTGTAGTAACGCTGGCTTACCTGCATCCGCTGCTCGAAGGCAAAGTGGTTTACCAGGGTGATATTACCAACTTCACGGGTATGTCAAAAGAGCTGAAAGACTTCCGTGAGAAGACAGGAGAAGAAGCTTTGTGGACCAATTCTATGTTTGGCGGAATGCCTGCGTATCAGATTTCAGTTTTGTATCCTAATAACCTGGTGAAATATGTGGATAGTGCTTTGGAATTGGGTTTACCGCGTCCCGCCAATTATCTTTTCCTCTTGATGCTTGGTTTTTATTTTCTGCTCATTATGCTGAATGTGGATTGGCGACTCGCCATTGCAGGAGGATTTGCATTTGCGCTCGCATCGTATTCGGTGATAATTATAGAAGCCGGACACAATTCAAAAGTGCATGCCATGGCCTACATGGCTCCGGTGGTTGGCTCTATTTTACTGGCTTATCGCGGACGGATATTGTTGGGTGCTGCGTTAACGGCCTTGTTTCTTGCTTTGCAGATTTCTACTAACCACCTGCAGATTACCTATTATCTCTTGCTTACTGTTTTGTTGCTGGGTGCGGTAAAATTGGTTTATGCAGTAATTGAAAAAACACTTCCTGCTTTTTTGAAAGCTACAGGTGTTCTTGTGATTGCAGCTGTTATTGCTCTTCTTCCAAACATTACCAATTTGTGGGCGACTTATGAATACGGTCAATATACCATGCGCGGAAAATCGGATTTGAGTTCTGATTTGGCTGCAGGTAAAGAAGGGCTTTCGCAGAAATATGCAACCGACTGGAGTTACGGAATTGGAGAATCAATGACCTTGTTAATTCCAAATTTTAAAGGTGGTGGTTCTAACGGTGAGCTTGACACAAAATCAGAAACGTATCAGGCTTTGATTGATAATAAAATCCCGAAAAGCCAGGCTGTTGGAATTATAAAAAACCTGCCGCTTTATTGGGGCGACCAGCCTTTTACATCAGGTCCGGTTTACCTCGGAGCAATAATTTGTTTCCTGTTTATACTGGGATTATTTACCATAAAAGGAAATGATAAATGGTGGTTATTGGCTGCAGCAATTCTTTCCATCGTGCTATCATGGGGAAGAAACTTTCCTGCGGTAACTGATTTTTTCTTTTCCTATTTTCCGGGCTATAATAAGTTCCGGGCGGTTTCCATGACGTTGGTAATTGCGCAATTTGTCTTTCCCGTTATGGCTTTACTTGCGTTGAAAAATGTTTTTTCGGGTGAAATTCCTGCAACAGAATTGAAAAAGAAACTGATTTATTCGCTATCAATAGTTGGTGGTATTTGTCTGTTGTTTGTGCTGATGCCGGGAATGTTTTTTGACTTTACGGCAGCAGCAGATGAAAGGCTTAAAGGATCAGGTTATCCAGATTGGCTGATTGATGCAATTCGTGATGACCGGAAAGATTTATTAAGCAGTGATGCTTTACGTTCCCTTGTTTTTATTCTGCTCTCGGGTGCAATTATTTGGTTGGTTATGTTGAATAAACTGAAGAAAGAAATTGCGATGGCATTGTTTGCTGTTTTGGTTCTTGCTGACATGCTGCCTGTTGATTGGCGTTACCTGAACAAAAGCAATTTTGTAAATAAAAACAAAGCTGAAAAACCATTCACCGCAACTGCAGCAGATAAAATAATTCTGGAAGATAAAGACCCTGATTTTCGTGTTTTGAATTTAGCGGCTAACACATTTAACGATGCCAGCACCTCTTATTTTCACAAATCAATTGGTGGTTATCACGGTGCTAAACTGAAACGTTTTCAGGAATTGATTGACCAGCATATCAGCAAGAATAATATCAAAGTATTGAATATGCTGAACACAAAATATGTGATTATGCCGGGTGAAGGCAATCAGCCGCCAATGCCACAGCAAAACCCTGGTGCGCTTGGTAATGCGTGGTTTGTTTACGAAATAAATTGGGCTGCAAATCCGGATTCTGAAATTACAGCACTAGGGAAGTTTGAACCCAAATTCACCGCAGTAGTTGATAAACATTTTGAAAATGACTTGCAAGGTTTTACTCCACATGCAGATTCAACAGCACAAATAAAACTGACTGATTACAAACCCAACCACCTGACCTATCAATCAAAGGCTGCTGCCGAACAACTGGCTGTTTTCTCTGAAATTTATTACGACAAGGGATGGAATGCATACGTAGATGGAAAACTAACTCCCCACTTCCGTGCAAACTTTGTTTTGCGTGCCATGAGAATTCCTGCGGGTGAGCATAAAGTGGAATTCAAATTTGAGCCTTCAACGTACTATACAGGTGAGAAGATTGCATTAGCGGGTTCAATATTATTATTCCTGATAGTTGGGGGTGCAGCTTTTGTTTCACTGAAAGATGGTGAATCAAAATAGAAAAACCGTTCTCATCATCACTTACTACTGGCCGCCCAGCGGTGGTGCAGGCGTTCAGCGCTGGTTGAAAACGGTGAAGTACTTAAGGGAATATGGTTGGGAACCGATTGTTTACACTCCCGAAAATCCTGAAGCACCTGCGATTGATACTTCTTTACTGAAAGATATTCCTGAAGGAGTAAAGGTTTTAAAGCAACCCATTTGGGAGCCGTATTCTTTTTACAAGAAATTTCTTGGTCTGAAAAAAGATGAAAAAATAAACGCAGGATTTCTTACAGAAAAAAAGAAGCCGGGACTGGCAGAAAAGATAGCTGTATGGATTCGAGGTAACTTTTTTATTCCCGATGCACGGAAATATTGGGTTCAGCCTTCGGTTGAATATTTAACAAGATATCTGCGCTCGCATCCTGTGGATGCGGTTATATCAACAGGACCGCCTCATAGTATGCATTTGATTGCATTGGGTTTAAAACAAAAAACAGGCATTCCCTGGCTAGCTGATTTTCGTGACCCATGGACGAACATTGATTTTTATGACAAGCTGATGCTGACTAACAGTGCTGACCGCAAGCACCACGAGTTGGAAAATACGGTTTTGCAAAACGCAGACATTGTTACTTCTATCGGCAAGCAAATGGCAGATGAGTTTTTACAACTTGGTGCAAAACGGATTGAAGTTGTTCCCAACGGTTTTGATGAAGCTGATTTTTGTTTTCCAAATATTGAGTTGGACAAAACGTTTTCCATCAGTCATATCGGCTCCATCAATAAGGACAGAAACAGCGAAATATTTTGGGCAGCAGTGCAAGAAGTGTGTGATGAACTTCCTGCTTTTAAAGAAAAATTAAAATTGAAATTAGTGGGTAAAACTGACCATGCTGTGTTGGAAACTATTAATAAATATGGTTTACAGCAGTATCTTGAAAAGACAGAATACCTTCCACACGATGAAGTGCTCAAGAAATCCATGTCAACCCAAGTGTTGTTATTACTTTTGAATAATACGCCCAATGCAAAAGGCATTATGACGGGAAAATTCTATGAATACCTTGCTGCTAAACGCCCGATTATTTGCATTGGACCGGAAGATGGCGAAGCTTCAAAAACATTAGGAGAAACATCAGCAGGAAAAGTTGCCGGGTTTGATGATAAGCAGAAAATGAAAATAATTCTCAAAGAGTATTTTGAAAAGTATCAGCAGAATAATCTTAAAGTAGAGAGTAATTCTATTGATAATTATTCGCGAAGAAAGTTGACGGGTAGGTTTGCTGAGTTACTTGACAGTATTTCTAAGAAATAACATTCACCAATTTCTGTTCCCGTTTTTCTTCGGTGAAATTTTGAATAATCCGTTGGCGTGCTATTTTTGCAAGTGTTACTTTGTCAGATTTCACTGCTTCTTCTACTAAGTTTTTTAGCAGCGCAATATCTTTCCTTTTTAAAATAAATCCGGTGTCACCAATAATATCGGGTATTCCGAAAACATCGGAACCGATAGGGATGCACTCACACAACATAGCTTCGCACAGCGCATTCGGGAATCCTTCGGCTATGGAAAGTTGGAAATAAAATTCGTGCTGACTGTAATAATTAGCCAGCTCAGTATGGGGAACAGGTGGTAACAGTGTTATATTTTTGGTTAGTTGCAAATGGTTGAGTTCATCTTTCACGCCCAGCAATGTGAAGTTGTAATCGGGACAAAGTTTTGCCAGTTCAATTATCAAATCAATTCCCTTGCGGTAGAATGTTGAGCCTTTTGCATTGACGGCTACTGTGAGGAATGAGTTCTTTTTTTTATCAGATTGATTATTAAAAAATGCCTTACTATCATATCCGTAGTTTATTTCGGTAATCGGTGTTTCCACATTTTTGCAGAAGGCTTTGTAGCCCTGTTGCAGAAAATCAGAATCTGAATACGTGTAATTACTCAACACCATGCTTTTGTGCACGGGCATTACATGTGCAGCGTTCTTAATACTAAAGCAGGTAGCTGCAGACATCAGTTTTTTATTGTGATTGCCATAGTTGATACTCGGAAACGAATAACACTCGGTGCCGCACAAAATAAGGTAGCAGGGTTTGTTAAACAGTTTGCCATACAGCGTTGGCAGCAGCGTATGATAATCTGCAAACTCGCACACAATGGCTTTGCAAGTCCAGATGTGAAGGAGCAGAAAAATCTTTTCTCTGATTAATTCAAGAGGAGTTAACAGTTTGTGTTTTGGATTAAACGAAAACGAAACAACTTCAAAATTCCGCGCAAGAAGCTCGCGGTCTTTTAATACAAAAGAGGAAGGTGTTTTGTAGATGAAAAGTAGTTTGGGTTTTGAAACTGACAACTTACAGCAGTCTTGTTTTTACGCTTTCAATACTATTTTCAACTACCGACATCTTATGAAAATCCTCCACCGCCTTGTAAGGCTTCAACAATATCCACTGATAGTCGGCCTCTTTGTGGCGGATGCAATAATTTTCCAAGCGTTCAAGGTAAAAACCGTTAGGGTAAACGCTATTCAGTAAATCGTTGGTGTAAATAGGCTGGTCAATAATCTGCAAGCCTTCGGGATGTTTTTTGTGCAGCCATTCCTGATAAAACGGAGTGGGAGTGTTGATGGCAACAGTGCCGTCAATGCTGATGTTTTCTTTAATAACGCGGAAAAGATTTTTGTGATGCTCAACCGGTATGTGTTCAATCACATCGGGCAGCACCACAAAGTCAAACGTAACATCGTGTTTAAAATCGGTCATGTCCGAAACCGTGAACTGAATATTACCTCTTTTGCTGTGTATCTTTTTTGCCAGTTCAATGCCTTCGGGGCTTATATCGCAGGCTACTACCATTCCATTGGTCAGGTAATCGGCCATCAGTCCGGTAACCTGCCCAACCCCGCAACCAATCTCTAACACGCGGTGGTTTTTCTGCAATCCGGCAGCAATTAATTTTTTAAGAATCAACCGGTGTCTGCGGTTTAAACCAAGCTTGGTATATTCCTCAGAAAAGTTGTTGTAAAAACCTTCTATGTCTTTCTTTTCCATTTTTTCAGCCCCAAAAATAGCCTAAATTCCAAAACTACCCCACCGGCAGCTTTACCGTAAATACACTTCCGCGTTTCTCCGTTGATTCAACGGTTACTGAACCACCGTGCAGCTTCACAATTTTTTCAACTAAGGAAAGACCTATGCCATGTCCCTTGCGGTCGAGCACATTTTTACCGCGGTAAAAAGGGTCAAAAATATTTTTCAAATCTTCGGCAGGAATACCCACTCCTTTATCGCTGAAACGGATAACGATATTTTTTTCATCTGAGCCAATATCCACCAAGCAACTGTGGTCGGGCGAGTATTTGCAGGCATTTTCGGTAAGGTTAAAAAAAGCAATTCTGAGCAAACGCTCATTGCCCTGAAACAGCAGACTGTCTTCGTTTTCAAGTTCCGCTTCAAACGAAATAGTAACCGTATATTCAGGAACACCTGCAATCAGTTCGCTGCGCACTTCCAGCAGCAAATCATCAATGCGTATTTCGTTTTTAGGGTCAATTAATCCCACACCGCTTACCTGCGCAAGCGAGAGCAAGCGGTTTGAAATAATGGTAAGGTGATTAATATCTTCCAGCAGCGATTCCAGCGTTTTTATATACTCTTTTTTGTCGCGTGTTTTAAGCAACGCCACTTCCAGTTGCCCACGAATAATTGATAGAGGATTGCGCAACTCATGCGAGGCATTGCCCACAAATGAGCGTTGTGCATTAAAGGCTGCCTCAATACGATCCAGCATTTTGTTAAATGTTTTGGCAAGTTGCGCAATTTCGTCCTGCCCGTTTCCTTCATCAACACGGGAATTCAGGTTGTTTACCGAAATGCTGCCCACCTCACTTACCACTTTTGAAATAGGTTTCAGCGCACGGCCCGCATACGTCCATCCGAAAAAATAAACCGCAATAAGCATGATTATATAAACAGCAGCTAATGAAAACCCGAGAAAATTCAGTTTGCGCAAACCATAAATATCCTGTGCAGCTGCAAGAATAATGTAATCCTTATTTTTGAATTTATAGATCAATCCCAGCCACTCAAAATCATTTTGCCTGAAACGAATTTCTTTTTCTACTTTGATTTGCTTGAGGAGGTTTTCGGTAATCTTGAAATTATTATCATCGTCAGTAGAGTAGATTTTTTCGGCCGAAGAATTATAGATGACTACTTTTTCCTGAGGTAAGGCCCCTCTCAGATTTCTGTCAATAAGCTTCAGCGTTGCCGCATCAACATTATTGTCAGCTAAAAGCAGGTTGGCTGTTGCAATGGCTTTATCATTAAGCCGCAGATAAAAATCCCGTTCACGGAATTGGGCAAAAAGAATATAAATAGTTATGCTTGCCACCAGCAAAACTGCAGCAACAATGCCTACAAACTGATAAGTGAGTTTATTACGTATTTGCATCAGGTTCGCGGAAAATATAACCCATGCCTATTTGTGTGTGAATAAATTTGGTGACGAAATCTTTGTCAATTTTCTTACGCAAAAAATTCACATAAACATCAATTACGTTGGTGCCCGTATCAAACTGCACATCCCAAACAGATTTTGCAATATCCTGCCTGCTAACAACGCGTCCTTTGTTGCGGATTAAATATTCAAGCAACTGATATTCTTTGGTAGTAAGGCTTATTTTTTTTCCTCCGCGCGAAACGGTTTTATCATCCAGATCCAATTCCAGATCACCAACCACTAATTTATTGGTAGGCTGCATCATATTATTTTTGCGTTTGGCAATGGCATTTATACGCGCTACCAGCTCAGCAAATTCAAACGGCTTTACAAGGTAATCATCGGCACCCATATCAAAGCCGGTTACTTTATCAGAGGTGCTGCCGAGTGCAGTAAGCATTAAAATAGGAACGTTTGAAGTCTTACGTATTTCTTTTGCCAGTTCCAATCCGTTGATGTAGGGGATTATAATGTCAAGAATAATTATGTCGTAATCGCCCTTCAGTCCAAGCCTTTTGCCCATTTGTCCGTCATAGGCAACATCAACCTGATGCTGCTGTTCTTCCAATCCCTGCTTTAAAAATGCAGCTGCTTTTGGCTCGTCTTCAATAACTAAAATTTTCATTGTTGGCTTAATAGTGGTTTGTAAAATCCGTGCGAATTTCGGAAATTGCAATTAAAGGTAGATTAAATCATTGGATTTCATCATTTCATCCATCCAACTATCTTTGACCAAACTTTTATATTCTTTGGGCGAAATAAAAAAACAAGGACTTCAAAATACAGCGATACTCAATATCGCAACGGTTATTGGTTTTGGAAGTGTTCTGGTTGTTCAGCCTTACCTGCTGAAGCCTGAAGAAATAGGACTTATCCGCACGCTTTACTCGCTTTCTATACTTATCTCCTCGTTGGTGCCCATGGGCATGGGAAATGCGGTTTATAAATTCTTTCCGCAGTTTCGTAACAACGAAAAAAAACACCACGGCTTTTTCAGTTTCATGAGCCTGTATGTTGCAGCAGGGTTTCTTGTTGCAGCTCTCCTCGTTTTTGTTTTTCGCGAAAAAATCATTGACGCCTATTCCATTAAATCACCGCTTATCAGTGAGTTTTTTGATTACGTTTTTCCTTTTTCCTTTTTTCTGGCCTTTATTTCGGTGTTCAGCATTTACAGCGCTTCGCTTTTCAAATCATCGTTTCCGGCTTTTCTTACTGAGATAACAACCAAACTATTTCCTGTTGTAGCCATCTCCATTTATTACATGGGTTGGATTGACATCAATACGTTCGTGTTGATGTATGTTCTCTGTTTCGGTTTGATTTTTCTGATAATGATGATTTATATTTTCATTATTGATAAACCCTTTGCTGCTATTGACCGCCATAAATTTAACAATGCTAAAGTGAAAGAAATCCTGATTTACTCAGGCAGTTTTTCCTTTGCAGCACTGGCTTCACTGGGCTTGAAAAATTTAGATATTGCCCTGATAGGAATGTATGTTCCCTTAGCGTTGGCAGGTGTTTATGCTACAGTGGCAATTATTCCGGCTGTAATTGAAATGCCGCTGCATGCGCTTGAAAAAATTGCTGCTGCAAAAATATCGGATGCCTTTACTCACAATCGTATTGAGGAAGTAAAAAACATTTATTACCGCTCATCAAAATACCTTTTTCTTGCAGGTGGTTTGTTGTTTCTTGGTGTCAATTTAAATATTCACAAATTACTTTGGTTGTTGCCTAAAGAAAAAGGTTTCTGGCAGGGAGAAACTGTTGTTTACATTGTCACCTTCGGTGCCTTGTTTAACATGGCAACCAGTGTAAATAATCCTATTCTCTACAACTCAAAATATTATCGCTATGGTCTGGGAATGCTGGTATTTCTTACTGTTGTCTCTTACATCAATTACAGCATTTTCATTCCGCTATGGGGCTTGGAAGGTGCAGCTTTTGCCACAGCCTTATCAAGCATTTCCTACAATTTTTTAAAGTTCTTTTTCATCTGGAAAAAGATGGGATTGCAACCGTTTGATGTTAATTCACTGAAAACGTTTTTGTTGATTTGTGGCTGTGGTTTATTGTGGTTCGTAAATATTGATTTGGGCAGTGCCACAGTAGAGATTATTGCCATGTCAATTTTAGTTTCATTGCTTTATTTAACAGGTGCTTACTACCTGAAAATTGTTCCAGAATTGTTTCAGGTGAAACATATTGCCGATATAAAAAAGCGGCTCGGTTTTTAAACCGAGCCGCTTTTTTATCTTCCCTATTAGATTAAGCATGTAATGCGTGTTATTCTTTATAAGGCAACCACGTTTGAGTTCTGTATATAAACAAAACATAACCGCGTACTTTCAGGTTTCCACCTTCCAGCCATAGTTTGCAGTCATATACTGTTCCTTTTTTAGGATCCATAATTGTTCCGTCTTCCCATTCGCTGCCGTCTTTTTCCATATCACGGATAATTTCCATTCCAATTATTTTTTTGTCTTTACGGTCATCTTCGCATTTATCGCAAACAGGGTCTTGATCTTCGCTAGGGTCACGGAACAGCTTAATAATCTTTCCATAAACCTTTCCATTTTTTTCAAATATTTCAACTACTGATTTTGGTTTGCCTGTTTCATCGTCAATGGATTTCCATTTCCCGACAATGGATTGTGCTGACACTGTTGCCGCACTGATTAAGATTACAATTAAGATGCTGAGTTGTTTCATTTGATTTTTGTTTGTTATTAGTTACTGGTTTGCAAATTTAAAAAGCTCTGTTAATTCCAAGCACCCATCTGAATTTTAAATATTCAGGTTCTATTGCAGGTGTATGATTTAAGAAGAATGGCATATCAAATCTTATGGTGAGTGGTTTCGCCATTTGTAAAGCGCCCCATTTCTTGATTACAAGAGCTGTGCCAAGTCCGGCATCCATTCTGAAATCGGCAAAATGCAGTTTGTTTCCCTGCTGATTGGAATTGATGATTCCAGCGTCAGCAAAGAGATAGGTCTTAATCTGTATGGTATTCATAATAAGTTTCGGACGGATTTTTAAAAAGCGGTCGAACTCAATTTCTAAGTTTACAGCCGCACCCGATGTTCCGCGATAAGTCATAGCAAGTTCACCATTATTCTTTAGGTAAGGAACCAGATACCCTGCATACCCCCGAAGATTTAAGCCGCCACCTTGATGAAAATGATTAGTGGTTTCACCATAATTTCCTGCCCACTCGTAAGGAATAAATGCGCGCGAACGGGTGTATTTATTATCCATTAGTTCTTCCGGATTTGCGCCTGCCAGATACAATGCTGATTCCGGTGCAACTCTGCGGCCTGTGCCATATTGCACAAAAAAGCGTGTGTTAATTCCAAGTTTACTCAGCGAAAATTTGTTAACCACATTCAGCGAAACTTTAGTAAAACTGTAAGCGCTTCCCGGAGCAGGTGCTTTCATTTCAAGGTTCATGTTTCCGCCACCGTTGCTGTAACTGAAATTCCGTTTGATGCCGAAAGCAAAGGTGTTGTTGAGTTTTCCAATTCCCCATTCATTTGGATACATGAGGTATGCTTTGTCACTTTGATTGGGACGAAGCATAGTTTTAAACTGAAAATAAAAAAGGTTCTTCATCAATTTATCCCATTTTTCTATCCCAAAATTTAGACCATACATTCCATCCAATGCCTTTGCCTGCATGGTGAACCAGGCGTTCTTGCCTATCTTGTCTAAGTTGGTTTTGTAGTTGACAATAAATGACAACATATCAAAACCATTCAGCGCAACAGTGGAGTCGAATTTTGCCTGACCAAGACCGGTATTGAACCAAACTGTTGCACCAAAAATGTGACGGTAATTCATGTGATTTCCGTTTATATGGATGCCGATTTTTACACCATCGTAAGCATTATACCACAGGTCGGGACGGGCTTTTACTTCATAGCTTCTCCAGTCGGGTGTGTTGTAAACCTGTGAATCAAATGCAAAATCAACAGGAGGTTTTTTGCTGTTGTCAAGCATATTTACATCTGCAAGTCGTTTGCTCGGGTCAATTACTATGTCTTTTATTCCTTCAGGAACAATAACACGCGCCTCGTAGGTAGGGTTTAATTTTTCCCAGCCCAGCCACTTTGGTAAAACATTGGCATCGGTTTTCTTCACAAACCAGTTATTGGGAATATGAAAATTTTGAACAACGCTGTCTTTTGATAAAACCTGAAAGTCAATCGGCATCTGCATTTTTCCGTTGCGTTCAAAAGTGATGATGTATTCGTTTTCCTTATCTCCTTTTTTTACTGATTTAATTCCGTAGTCAATGCTTTTAGTGGTTTCCATCCATTGATCAAAGAACCAGTTCAGGTCAACTTTTGTAGAGTGAATAATGGAGTTCCGGAAATCTTCAAAATAAGGATGTGCCATTTTCCACTCAGCAAAATATTGTTGCATAGCGCTAAGAAATAATGAATCGCCCAACACGTACTGCAAATTATATAACATCGTAGCAGTTTTGTAATAAACGTGCCGATAGCCCCCTCCATGACCAAGCGCGCCCTCAAAATAATCGGAATGCGTATTTAATGGTTTGTCTTCACCTTTCACGGCATCAAACATGTAGCCATTGTAAACACTGCTGTTCATTATTTCTTCCGGCTTTTTAAATCGCCTGATGTATTTTGATTTTGGTTCTGTTTTTAATTCAAAATCACCATCTGTTTTCCGCAATGCCCAGGCGGTAAGAAATTGTGTAAAGCCTTCATCCAGTGCAGCGCGATAAGTTTCGTTATTTCCTACTTGTCCGAAAAACCAGTTATGTCCAATCTCGTGAGCAAATAAACCGCGAAAGTCAGGCTCCTGTCCGCCATCCAGCGTAAGCATGGGATATTCCATCCCATCCCGTGCATCAGCAACCACCATTTTGTGATAGACATACATGCCTATATCTTCAGAATAAATCTGAATGCATTTGGCAGCATATTCGGCAGCCGTTTGCCAGCGCGATGCATGAGGTTCCTGAACTACTGCAACACAGGTAACACCATTCCACTCATATTCTCCTATGCGATAAGTAGGGTCGGCTGTAAAGGCGAAATCATGAACATTTTCTGCATGATATTTCCATGTTTTTTTCAGGGTGCTGTCATACGGTGTTATAATGGAAGGTCTCTCATCCCAGGGTTTGTCTTTGAAATTAGCAATGTCTAATTTTTTGCGAAGCTCTGCCGGCAAAACTTCATCACGGTTGAGCAAGTTTCCTGTGGCTTCAACAACGTAGTTGTTTGCAAAAGTCAGTTCCACATCAAATCCCCCGAAATCACCGTAAAATTCTTTCCCTAAATGTTGGTCGGTATCCCAGCCAAATTTGCGGTCATACACTGAAATGCGCGGATACCAATGCACACCGTCAAAATGTTTGTACCCGTAAGCGTTGAAGATTTTCATCCTGCGCCTCAGGCTTCCTGAATCGAAAAAAGTCTTGAATTTTATATTGAAGGTGATATTTTGCCCGGGTTTCAGTGGCTCGTTCAGATACACTTTCAGTATAGTGTTATCCAATTCTGTTTTCAGTTCCTTTCCATTGATTTCAATCAGTTCAACCAAGGTGCCTAATTCCATGCTTTCATAAGCTCCAAAGTAGGATTTTACACCATTATTAAGATTTACATTTTCGTTGTACGAGCCTTTTACAAAGGCATTCTGGTAAAGGTGAAAGAAAACATAAGAAAGTGTGTCGGGTGAATTGTTCCAATAACTGAGTTCTTCAAATCCATCAATTATATGCGACTTTTCATCCAACTCAGCTTTGATATTGTAATAAACATCTTGTTGCCAATATCCCGGAAAAGGCATTTTGTTTTTCCAGTAGTTGGGATTGTCTTTATTGCGATAAGTATTGGGCTTATTCAGCGGGTCGTATTTCTGGGCGAAACCGGAAAGTATAACCAGAAAAAACAGGATAGAGAGAATGCTTTTTTGCATGAACTATTTCTTAGAGGGCGCAAGTTAAAAAATACATTCAGCTTGGCTTAGACAGGTTTTCTTCATTTGAATGTTTTGCATTGTGAATACTTGCATTCAATTCAAATCCAATCAACAGAATCATAGAGTTGAAACGTATCCAAAGTAAAACAATAATAAGCGCACCGATTGACCCATAGAGTTTATTGTACTGACTGAAATTATCAATAAAAAAAGAAAATCCCAGCGAAGTAACAATGATTAAAAGCGTTGCTATGGTTGAGCCAACTGAGAAGAAGCGATAACGTGTTTTACGTGATGGACCGAAATAATATAAAAATGAAATAGCAAAAAATATCAGAGCAATAATAACTATCCATTGACTTGAAATAAGCAGGTAGTAAGTGAACGCCTCTTTAATAAAACCTCTTGCTTCAAAGAAACTCAATGTTTTTTCACCAAAAATAATGAGCAGAATTGCTATAAATGTAAGCACAGATAGTATAATCGTAATCATTATGGAATATGCCCGCTGAATCAATGGCGGACGGGTTTCAACGGTGTGGTATGTTTTGTTGAAAGCATCCATCATGGCATGCACACCGTTGGTAGAGAAGTAAAGCGCCACAATAAATCCGATTGACAAAAGTCCTGAGCGTTGTTGCTTAATAATATCTTCCAGAGTTGACCGCGTGGCTTCATAAGCATCCTTAGGCAGAAGGTCGCTGAGCAGAATCATTAACTGATCCTGAAAACCTTCAACAGGGATGTAAGCGATAAGTGTGAAAATAAAAATTGCAGCAGGGAAAATGGCAAGAAAGAAATCAAAGGAAAGGGCAGAGGCACGGGTTTGAAGTGAACCTTTTCTTAATCCGTGGATGAAAAAATCTGCTGCGTTATAAACAGGAATTCCGTCAAAGCCCGGCAGAATAATTTTTTTTGTAAGGTTTAAAAACGTTACAACAGGCAGCCAATTAAGAAACTTATGTTGTAGCTTTTTTAACATCTTGCTTGGACAGATTATTTTACCGCTTTTAAACTTAAATCCAGACTTTTTATATGATGCGTCAATGCACCAACCGAAATGTAATCAACTCCTGTTTCGGCATAGGCGCGGATATTGGTTTCATTGATACCGCCTGATGCTTCTGTTTCAAATTTCCCGTTAATAAGTTCAACTGCTTCTTTAAGTTTTTCAGGCGTAAAGTTGTCAAGCATGATACGCTGAATGCCTCCAATAGAAAGTATTTCCTTTACATCATCCAATGTGCGGGTTTCTACTTCAATCTTCAGGTTCAGATTTTTCTCTTTCAGATATTGATGTGTTTTTTCAATAGCTTTTGTAATTCCATCGCAAAAATCAATGTGATTGTCTTTCAGCAAAATCATGTCGTATAACCCAAAGCGATGGTTCTCACCGCCACCGATTTTCACCGCCATTTTTTCTAGTTCACGCAATAACGGGGTTGTTTTGCGTGTGTCTAAAAGTTTTGCATTGGTGTGTTTGATAAGTTTGTTAAGTTTATGAGTTGCAGTTGCAATTCCGCTCATGCGCTGCATGAAGTTCAGTACAAGGCGCTCGCTTTTGAGAATGGAAAGTTCAGAACCTGAAACTTCCAGCACAATGTCGCCCGGATTTATTTCAGTTCCGTCATTTATGAAAACCTGAACCTGCAGGTTTTTATCTGCGTTTTGAAAGATTTTCTTAGCCAGTTCAACACCTGCAATTATCCCTTTTTCTTTGACTAACAGTTTTGCTTTTCCTTTTTTATTGCTGTCAATGCAGGCTAAAGAAGTGTGGTCGCCATCCCCAATATCTTCAGCAAATGCAGAGGCGATAATCTGGTCAATAGTCATTTCCGTGAAAGAAATTTATTCGTCCTTGTCTTCAAAGCGCAATTGGTGTATCAAATAGCTGTCACCGCTTTTGCGCAAGAGATAATAAGTTCTGTAAGATTTGGTAGCTGCTGTCAGGTCGCCAATGGTGTAAAGCGAGTTATCCTGTGAATTTCCCTGGTGCATTACTTTGTAGTCTTTCACAGGGTTTTTGGCAAAAAAATCTTTCACCATCATTTCAGCCTGTGCTTTGCTGTAAGTGCCTGATTTTTCACCAATCACCAGTTCAACATTGGGAGCAAAATATTTGGCAAGTTCTTTTGAATTGCCCAATTTTATGGCAGCTGCAATGTTTTCAGCAACGCCTGGAAACATTGCAGCATAAGCCGAAGCGGTAAACAATAAAGCAACTAAAACAATAACTTTTTTCATTTTTATAATTTGTATTCCCTGCTATTTCAAAAACCAAGCCAAATGAGTTTTTACAGGCAAAGGCAAATGTAGTTAATTTATCTTTGCTCAAAATCAGGAATACATGAAGATAAAGCTATTGGTTGTAGGGCAAACAAATATGAAATTTGTAGAGGTGGGTTCGTCTGAATTTTTTACGCGTTTAAAACATTACACCGATTTTGAAATGCTCGTAATTGCTCCACCTAAAAACGTAGCAAAATTAGAGGTTGCCGAGCTGAAGAATAAAGAGGCTGAAAATATTCTGGCTAAAATTCAGTCCTCTGATTTTGTGGTTTTGTTAGATGAGAAAGGAGCAGAATATTCTTCCGTTGAGTTTTCTGCTTTTCTACAAAAGCGAATGAACAGCGGAGTTAAAAATTTAGTCTTTGTCGTTGGTGGTGCTTTTGGTTTTTCGGAGAAAATGTATGAACGCGCTAATTTAAAATTAGCACTTTCAAAAATGACATTTTCGCATCAATTGATACGATTGATATTTGCGGAGCAGCTTTACAGGGCGTTCACTATTCTCAGGAATGAGAAGTATCACAACGAGTAAGTGCTAAGCGCTTAATCTATTGTAAACCGCCAAATACTTTTTCACTCCTTCTTCCAGGGAATAATATTTTTCAGCGGCAGCGCGAAGTTTTTCGGGAGTAGTTTGTAAAAGTGAATCGATTTGTGAAATTATTTTATCGTATTCCGCATCATCAAATTTCTCAACCAACAAACCCGATTGCGTGTCGCGGACAATGCGGTCCACATCTCCAACTCCGGAGTTGCAGACAACCGGAATTCCCATTCCCAGAATTTCACCATGTTTGGTAGGAGAGGAGCCTTTTTTGGAAAATAAAGGTTGAATAAAAAACAGAGAAAATTTACTGAGCAAAATAAAGTAAGGAACTTCTTTGCGCGATGCTTTGCGGATGATGAATTTGTCTTTCGGGATGTTTAGTTTTTCCGCTCTGCCAAGTATTTCTGAGGGATTGTCGCCTGTGATGAATAGGAATTTTGCATCAGGTTTTTTCAGCAATAATCGTTTAAAGAAACAGAGCATCTCATCGGGCAAATACCACGTGCCCACTGAACCGAGGTAAGAAACCACAAAATCATTTTCAGAAATTCCCAGTTCTGTTCTGTATTTTGATAATTCATTTTGGTTGATATTTGTTCTTGAGAAATGTTCCAGATCGGCACAACATGGAATTACTTTCACAGGCACAGGCTGGTTTTTCAGGTGTTTCCACGAGTGGATGATTTCTTTCCCAGCTTCAGTGAGGCTGATGGTGTGGTTCGCATTCTCCAGAAAATCCTGTTCTTTCTTTTTGAAATAGAGGTAAACACGGTTAAAGATTGGACTTCTTCTGTCCCATAATCCGCCATCCACACGCTCATCGGCAAAGAAGGCACGCATGTCAAAAATGAATTTGATGCCGTATTTCTTTTTCAGAAACTCGCCCACTAATGAAGTGATGTAGCTGCGGCAATGAACTATTTTAAAATTCTTCTGCTTGTGAAGTTCTTCTGCTTTCTTCCATAGTCTGTAAATATCCCAAAGGGTTGACAGCACCGGTGGTTTAGGAGTATAGGAAAGTGGTTGCCAGTCAATTCCCAATGCTTTTATTTGTTCGCCTACCGTTTGGCCTGTTGCTTCAAACTTTTCTTTTTTCTCAAAACTCACAAGCGTAATGGAATAACCTGCTTTTGTAAGTCCGGCTAAGTAAGGCAATACCTGTGACTGTCCGAGCGGGTCGGTCATGCCGTCATAAGAAAGGTAAAGTACTTCGGATTTCACAGGTGTCAAAATTATTTAAATAATCTGCAGCAGATGCTTTATTTTGCACTCAAATACGAAACAATATGTCTCAAATAAAATTCGGAACTGATGGCTGGCGTGCCATTATTGCCAAAGAATTTACGGTTGATAATGTGGCGCGTGTAGCGCAGGCAACAGCATCTTGGCTTATTGCTACTAATAAAAATAAAGCGGTGGTTATCGGTCACGACTGCCGCTTTGCAGGTGAACTGTTTGCCGCAACTACGGCAAAGGTGATGGCCTCAAACGGCATTAAAGTTTTTCTTGCTAAAGGCTTTGTTTCCACTCCAATGGTTTCGCTGGGCGCTTTGAAATACACTGCTGGAGCGGGAGTGATTATTACCGCAAGTCATAATCCGCCTGCTTACAATGGTTTTAAGTTGAAAGGTGGTTACGGAGGACCTTTGCTAGAGGAGGATGTGGCTGAAGTGGAGAAATACATTCCTGAAAAAAATACAATTGATTTAGATAGCATTAGTCTTGAAAGTCTTGTTAGTAAAGGACAACTAGAATACGTTGCTTTGGAATCATTGTATTGTGAAACGCTTGAAAAAAGCTTCGACATCAAGGCAATACAAAACTCAAAGTTTAATCTGGCTTACGATGCCATGTATGGCTCGGGACAGAATGTTATAAAACGTTTATTGCCAGATATTACCTTGCTGCATTGCGAAGAAGATCCTTTGTTTGGTGGTATCCCGCCTGAGCCTATTCATCGCAATTTGCAAGAGTTTTCAAAGTTGCTGAAACAGAACGGTAGTATTCATTGCGGTTTGGTAACTGATGGTGATGCAGACAGAATTGGACTTTATGATGGCGAAGGAAATTTTGTGGATTCGCATCATATTCTGCTGCTGCTTATTCATTACCTGCATAAGTACAAAGGCATGACGGGCAAGGTTTGCACAGGTTTTTCTTCTTCTGTGAAGATTGGCGCACTTTGCAAACATTACGGGCTGGAATTGGAGATTGTGAAAATCGGTTTCAAACATATTTGTGGCATTATGCTGAAAGAAGATGTGCTGGTTGGTGGTGAGGAAAGTGGAGGAATTGCTGTGAAAGGGCATATTCCGGAACGTGATGGAATCTGGAACGGTATGTTGATTTTTGAAGCAATGGTAAAGACAGGAAAAACATTGCGTGAATTAATTGACGAGATCTATTCCATCACCGGCTCTTTTGCTTTTGAGCGTGTTGATTTATCCATTCCAAAAGCATTGAAGCAACAAATCATTGCCGATTGTAAAAGCAATAAATATTCGTCATTCGGGAAGTATAAAGTGGCGCGTGTGGAAACGCTTGACGGCTTTAAATATTATTTCAATGACAGCGAGTGGCTGATGATTCGCCCTTCGGGAACTGAGCCTGTGCTGAGGACTTACGCTGAGTCTCACACCAGAGAAGAAGCATTGGAGATATTACGTTCGGCAAGAGAAGTGCTCGGCATCAACTGAGGTTTATTGATGAACAGGTGGAACACTATTCCGCCTGCTGAATATGCCACAAAATCAAGCAGGTCGGCAGTATGTTGACTGGATTGCAGGGGAAGAATTAATTCAAAAATAATGGAGCAATAGGCAACTGCTATAATGGTATGCCATTTACTGAAAACATAATTTCCGTTATTGAAAACATAGTTCCGTTGGATAAATAATGCAGGGGTAAGTATTACAATCATGCAAAAGAAATCGTCCATGTGGGAGTGAATGAACGGGATATAATATCCCGATAACTCCACAAGTTTATTGATGCCCGACAAAGCAGCACAGGAGATGAATAACGGATTAAGCAGTACCTTTTTCATCCTGCAAGCGTTGTAAAAAGCCAAAGAAAAAAAGAAACAGTTGCCATGTAAATAATATTGGCTATCCAAACGGTTCTGCGCATAGCCAGCATCAGAAAATTATCGCCCGGCTTTGGAACAGAAAATGAGTTTTCGTCATTCAGCTTCTGCTGTTTTTCAAAATATTCAAGGTCGCTGATGGTGCGCTTATCCAGCAGGTGGCCACAATGTTCGCAGGTGTCGGTAAGCTTATGATGCCAAGTGGTCCATTGCCCGCATTCGGGGCATTTTTTCTGAGTTGCCATTTGTTCTGATTTTGAGGCAAAGCTATACACAAATTGATTTGTATTTATGTCTTGAACAATTTGTTTCCTTTGTTGTTAACTTGCAAACCAAAACCGAATGAAAAGACTTGTCCTAATTGCTTTTTTGTTTTCATCACTTTCTGTATTCAGTCAGACTGGGATTATAAAAGGGCGTGTGTTTAATGCAAAAAACAACGAGCCCATTCCATTTGCAAACGTTGTTATTCAGGGAACGGCAACTGTTGTTTTATCTGATATTGATGGCAACTACAGCATTGAAAACCTGAAGCCTGACTTATATAACATTGAGGTTTTTATTACAGGCTTTAAGAAAAAGTCTGTTCTTGAAATACAGGTTTTTAATAACAAGCCCGCTTTGAATGACCTTGCCTTGGAAGAAGATGTGAAAACGTTGGAAGAAGTAAAGATTACCGTTTCTCCTTTTAAGAAAACAGACGAAAGCCCTCTTTCACTGCGCACCATTGGTGTTTCGGAAATAGAGCGTAATCCCGGTGGAAACCGTGATATTTCAAAAGTAATACAATCGCTGCCCGGTGTGGCTTCGGGTGTTTCGTTTCGTAATGACATTATTATAAGAGGTGGTGCACCCAACGAAAACCGTTTTTATTTAGATGGTATTGAAGTGCCCAACATCAATCACTTTGCTACGCAAGGTTCATCGGGCGGACCGGTGGGAATGATTAACGTGAATTTTATCCGCGAGGTGGATTTTTACTCAGGCGCTTTTCCTGCTTCGCGCGGAAATACCATGAGTTCGGTTTTTGAGTTCCGCCAGAAAGACCCGCGTACCGACAGAATTGGAGGCAATTTTACCTTAGGCTCTTCTGATTTCGGGTTGACCCTGGAAGGTCCGATTTCTAAAAAGCAATCGTTTATGTTTTCGGCAAGGCGCTCGTATCTGCAGTTTCTGTTCAAAGCATTAGCCTTGCCTTTTCTGCCTACTTACAACGATTTTCAGCTGAAGTATAAAATAAAAGTGAACGATAAAAACGAGATTAATATTATTGGTCTTGGTGCTATTGATGATTTTGTACTGAATAAAGAGGCCAATGAAACCGAAGAACAACGCTACATTCTGGATATAATTCCGGTAAGCGAACAATGGAATTACACCGTTGGTGCCAACTGGAAAAACTTCCGTGAGAATGGTTATTCGCAGCTGGTGGTAAGCCGCAATATGCTGAGCAATACTGCCACTAAATACAATGGCAATGACGAAAGTGCAGACAGCAACCTGTTGCTGAAATACAACTCGCAGGAGATTGAAAATAAACTTCGTTTTGAAAACAATTACTTCAAAAACGGTTTCCGTCTTAACTACGGTGCGGGGTATGAGTTTGCAAAATATAACAACAGTACCTACAGCAAATTTTCGTTGCCTGACGGTACAACTGCCACTAAAGATTTCAGTTCGGAATTGAACTTTCACAAATACGCAGTGTTTGCGCAGCTGAGCAAAAAATTATTCAGCGAGCGTTTGTCGCTTTCCTTTGGTATCAGAACAGATGGCAACAGTTATTCCGATGATATGAGCAATCCGCTGAAACAGCTTTCGCCACGCTTTTCTGCCTCCTACAGCATCAGCGAACGCTTTAATGTAAACTTTAACACAGGAAGATATTATCAGTTGCCGGCCTACACTGTTCTTGGTTTCAGAAATAATAACAATGAACTGGTAAACAAGACAAACAATGTAACCTACATCATGTCTGACCATGTGGTGGCGGGCTTTGAATACAACTCAAAAAGCAATGCCAGAATAACTGTTGAGGGTTTTTATACAGTGTATAAAAACTATCCATTTTTGCTGAAGGATTCTATTTCACTTGCCAATCTGGGTGCTGATTTCGGGGTAATAGGCAATGAAGGTGTTTCGTCTACTTCCAATGGAAGAAGCTATGGTGTTGAGTTTCTTGCGCAGCAAAAACTGTTCAAAGGATTTTATGGAATTGTTGCCTACACTTTTGTGCGCAGCGAGTTTGAAAACCGCAACGGTGATTTAATTCCTTCGGCATGGGACAACCAACACATTGTTGCATTAACAGGAGGCAAAAAGTTTAAACGTAACTGGGAGATAGGAGTGAAGTGGCGCTTTCTGGGTGGCACACCTTACACGCCTTATGATTTGCAGACCACCGCTCTGAAAAATGTATGGGACATCAACAAGCAGGGAGTGTTTGATTACACGCAACTGAATTCTCAGCGACAGACTTCGGTGCATCAATTAGACATGCGTGTTGATAAAAAATATTTCTTCAAAAAGTGGGCACTCAACATTTATTTAGACATTCAGAATGCCTATAACTTTAAAGCAAAGTTGCAGCCTCGCATAGATGTAGTGCGCAATGCAGACGGAACAATTGCCACTGACCCTAATGACCCAACACGTTACCTTACGAAACAAATTCCAAACACCACGGGCACACTCATTCCTTCCATAGGAATAATCATTGAACTATAATTTTTAGTTTTGGCTCGTGATAAAAAAATGGAGCCTTGTTTTAGTTTTCTCTTTCTCGCTGGTGTTTGCTCATGCGCAAAACGACAGCACACGCTTTTTTGTGCCCGCCAAAACACTGAATAAAAAACGACTGAACGGTTTGCTCATTGGCGGTGCATCGCTGTATGCGGTTTCCATGGCGGGCCTGTATGTAGCGTGGTATAAGGATTACCCGCTTACGGGCTTTCATTTTTTTAATGACAACGATGAGTGGATGCAGATGGATAAAATGGGTCATCTCACTACTTCCTATTATGTAGGCAAATACGGAATTGATTTATTTCGCTGGACAGGACTGGAACGCAAAAAAGCAATATGGTTGGGCGGAAGCATGGTTACTATCTTTTTGACTACGATTGAGATTTTTGATGGCTTCTCGGCTGAGTATGGTGCTTCGTGGGGCGATTTATTGGTAAACACCGGAGGCTCTATGTTGGCGATAGGGCAGGAGCTGGCGTGGGATGAGCAGCGCATTATTCTGCGTTACGGTTTTATGAATTCGCCCGGATGGAAATACCGCCCCGATTTGCTGGGCAGCACTATTCCCGAGCGACTGATAAAAGATTACAACAGCTATACGGCATGGCTCTCATTCAACATTCATTCGTTCCTGCCGGAGACATCACGGTTTCCGCGCTGGCTTAATGTGGCATTTGGTTATGGTGCTAATGGTATGCTGGGCGGCACTTCAAATCCTGCTGAGCACAATGGTGTGGCACTTCCGCAGTACGAGCGCTACCGTCAGTATTATTTTTCGTTAGACATACAGTTGAGTAAAATAAGAACAAAGTCTAAAGTGCTGAAGACTATTTTTTCGGCACTGGATGTGGTGAAGTTTCCTTTGCCTGCGCTGGAGTATAACAGGGTGCATGGGTTTGGTGTGCATCCGTTTAATAAAAATTGATGTCACCCTGAGCGTAGTCGAAGGGCCTGATTATTTTGACACTTCGACTACGCTCAGTGCGACACAAACGCACAAGCGTTCTGTAATAAAAAACAAAAATGAAATTCAGTATAGGCGATAATGTAAGTTTTTTAAACGAACCCGGAGGCGGTAAGATTACTGCCTTCAAGGGCAAGTCCAGTGCCATGGTGCTGATGGACGATGGATTGGAGATACCTTATGCCCTTGAGCAATTGGTGCACAAAAGTAAGCAGCACGAGAAACCGAAAGAAGAACCTAAGAAGATTGAAATTCCGCAGATTGACCCGGATGTTTTTCTGAACGAGATAAAAAATATACCCGTTGAAAAGATCATCAGGGACAAAGAAAAGCCGCTACCCAAAAAAATATCAAAGTCGCGTACACCTATTGATGACGAGGTGGACCTGCATATTGAAAACCTGTTGCCCAGTCATCGCGGCATGAGTAATGGTGAAATAATTGATGTGCAGCTGCGCCATTTTACCAAGGCGCTGGATAATGCCATCCGCAATAATTATTACAAGATTGTGTTTATACACGGGGTGGGCAAGGGACGTTTGCGTGAAGAGATTATCGCCCTGCTTGAAACCTATAGTGGTATTACTTACCGCGCTGCTTCTTATGAGCGCTATGGATGGGGTGCTACGGAGGTGCTGATTAAGTAGGGGATTGCTTACCGTTTACTATTCAAAAATCAAAGAATCAGTTTTTGCGCCCAGGTCTTTGAGATTAGCAACAATGCTGGTAACAAAATCCGCAGGGCCGCACACATAAAAATTCTGATTAAAATCTGCGATGGTATCAATAAGAAAATTGCGGTCTATTCTGCGTTCAATAAAGCCGATGTTGTTTTCGCGGGTTAGTATATTGAGGTAATTATCGCGCAGCATTTTTGTAAATTCATCAAACAGAAAAACATCGCTCGATGTTTTGTTTGACCAGATCAGTTTATTGCCTTTAATTGCTTTTTTATTATACAAATCGCGGAAAATAGCGATAAAGGGTGTTACGCCTACACCACCGGCAAAAAAGATGCCCGGTCCTTTATACTGTATGGCTCCAAATACATCGTGCAGTATTAATTCGGCTCCGGCATTAGTACCTCCCAGAGCATTGGTTACGCCTTTGTTTTTAGGATAAATTTTTATCATAAACTCCAGGTAATCCATTTCGGGACGGCTGGTAAATGTAAAGGGGCGCAATTGATTTTTCCATTGTTCGGTATTGATGGAGAGCTCGGTGCCCTGACCCGGAATAAAGGTGTAGCCGGGAGGTTTTTCTACCACAAAACGCTTTACATCGTGGGTAATAAAATTGCTTTCTAAAACTTTTACCACTACTGCACTCATACAGAAAAATGTTTTTAATAAGGTGGTGCAAAATTAGGGTTCTAAGGGCGAGATTGCAAATGCCGCTCAGCGCAACCGCATAGAACATTTAGTCGATCTGTGGGACAATAGGTCGGTTGGCAGGAAGATATAAAATTGTTAATGTCTTTTTAATTGTTTTATTTTACAATAAATCTAAAACCAAAGCACATGAAAGAACGCTACTTATTAGTTTCGGTTGCACTTTGTTTTTTTCTTTCAGCCAACCTGCAAGCCCAAACCACCCAACGCTGCGGAACCGATGAATACAACGCACTAATCAGTCAACGATTTCCGCAGGTTGAAGCCAACCGCATTGCGATGGAACATGAATATTACAATGCTGTTAACAACCCGATGGAAAAAAGCACTTCATCAGGTGCAAAGTATGTGATACCGGTAGTGGTACATGTTATTCACCGCCCGCAGGATGCAAATCCGGGAACAGTTTCGAATGTTTCGGATGAGCGTATAGCACAACAAATAGCCATACTTAACCATGACTACCGCAATTTTGGCGGCAGCAATTTCAGCAGCGATGCAGTGGATACACAGATTGAATTTCAACTCGCAAAAAAAGATCCTGAGGGAAACTGCACCGATGGCGTTAATCGTATTCCCTCTGTGCTTTCTGTTGACCACCTTTGGCAAAACGTAGCCGAAGACAGCGCCCTCAAAGCGCTTATCCACTGGCCCAACGACAGGTATCTCAACCTCTATGTAATTCATAACACCGATGTCTCAGACGCTGTATTCGGCTATGCCACTTTTCCCTGGAACACCGGAACATCACGTTTGGATTCCATTGACGGGGTAGTAATTGTTTACGATGCATTTGGCTTAAGTAACAATGGTGAAATTGCCCTTGGAAGAACCGGAACCCATGAAGTAGGCCACTGGCTGGGACTGTTGCACACATTTCAGGGTAGCTGCTTTAACAACAATTGCCTTACCGATAACGACAAAGTATGTGATACACCACCCTTACTCACTTCCACTCCACTCTCGCTTGCCTGCTCGGCAACACCCAATACCTGTGCAACGGATGATGATGACATTACAGCACAAAATCCTTTTCGTCCTGCTGTGAATGGTGGTGATGGCGACCAACTTGATATGATTGAAAACTACATGGATTATTCCAGCGACTCATGCATGAACCGTTTTACAGCAGGGCAGTTAGTGCGTATGGAAACCTACCTGAATGGCGAACGCGCCCCTATCTGGAATTCAGTTAATCTTACTCAAACAGGCCTGCGCGGCTTGCTGCATGATTTTGATTCGGTGCAGGTAAATGTTGGACTCAATGCAAGAGTTAACGTTATGTGTGAATATAACGGCAAACTTTATCTTGCCGGTGATTTTACTTCGGCAGATGGTGTTGCCTGCACCCGTATTGTGGCCTGGAATGGCACTTCATTTGAAAACCTCAACAACGTGCCTCAGTTTTTTAATGGGGTTACTTCTATGGCAGTTTATAAAGGAAAATTATATGTGGGCGGAATGTTTACCGTTC
>CAMBRL010000041.1 GCA_945870105.1 Chitinophaga pinensis | reverse complement strand
AGCGTAAATTACAGACTATTTACCTTTCTTCTTATGTCTGTTTTTTCTCAAACGTTTTTTACGTTTGTGGGTGGCCATTTTATGCCTTTTTCTTTTTTTACCGCTTGGCATGCTATTATTTTTTTAATTGTTAAACATTTGCCTCACATTGCTGCTTGGCGTTAAATTTCTTTGTGCTTATTTACTTTTAAGTTCATTAATGTATTTATCCACCTCAACAACAAGCACAGGATCGCTGAGTTTGGATTTATACACCTCAAGATTTTTTATTGCCTCTTTATTGTTTCCCATTTTCTCATAAGTGTCGGCAATATAAAGGTTCACTTCTATAAACTCGGATTTTACTCTTTTTACGGTTTCAAAACGGGCAAGCGCTTTGTCGAACTGACCGCTTTGAATGGCGAAATAACCGAGGTTAAGCTGGGCATTAATGTGTGTTGAATCTTTCGCAACTACTTCACGCAGCAAGCCAATTCCTTTCATAGGTGGCTGTCCGGTAAGTCCTGCGCTTTCAACTAAAGAAACTCCGAGACCTGCTTTAGCATCCAGGTTTCCAGGTTCTAATTGCAACGTTTTTTCAAAAGCTGCTGTGGCGCTTTCATACAATTGCTTTTTCTGTGCTTCGTCTTTTACAAAACGGGTTGCCATCATATACCTGTCGGCAGCAGCATACCAATCACTTGCTTTGCCGCTGGCTTCAGCCAAATTCTCGCTTACAACAGCTGAAGCTGTTGGTTTACGATTGTCGTCCCAAAGTTTTACAAGTGAATCAAGTAACTGAATTTTCTGCTCCTTATTACGGGCAGCAGCAGCAAGATTTTCAAGTTGTGCAACCGCTTCTGATTCTGGACCAGATGTCAGCTTTTTAGCTTCTGAAAGAAAGTCAATTTTTCCAACCACTGCGGCTTCTTCATGCTTATGTTCAGCAGAATCTTTAGCAGGCACTTTGTCGGCAAAGTAAATTACCGCGCCAAGCGCAGCTACGCTTGTCAATGCTACTATTTGCCACTTGGTTGTCAACTCTAAATCTTATATACTAACGCTAGGTTAAATGAATTTAAAAAGGGGAATTATTTTCCTGTTACTTTAACGTTTTTCTTCACTTTATCAGCAAAAGTTTTTGCCGGTTTAAATGCAGGGATATAATGCTCAGGAATAATAACTGTAGTGTTTTTAGAGATAATTCTGCCTGTTTTTTGTGCTCTTTTCTTTACAATAAAGCTGCCGAAACCTCTGAGGTAAACATTTGTTCCGCCTGTCATAGAAGTTCTAACAGATTTCATAAATGCTTCAACCACTGTTTGAACTGTTGCTTTCTCAATATTTGTTTTACCTGCAATCTCGTTTACAATCTCTGCTTTAGTCATACGTTTGTTGTTGTGTTTTAATTAATTATGTTGTGTGAGTAATTTTTTAAGGGCTGCAAAGGTATTTATTATTTTGAAATACCGAAATGTTGTTTTTGCCACAGATTCACAGATTTAAATACTTTCGCATCCCCTTATGCCTCCCAAAAAACAAGACACCTCTGCCTTTGGCAAAACCCTTATAAAATGGTACAACGCCAATAAGCGCGACCTTCCCTGGCGCAATACCAAAGACCCTTATCTTATCTGGCTTTCGGAAATTATTTTGCAGCAAACACGCGTTGATCAGGGAATGCCTTATTATATAGCCTTCGCGAAAAACTTTCCGGATGTGAAAAGCCTTGCAAAAGCAGATGAAAACAAAGTATTAAAACTGTGGCAGGGGCTTGGCTATTATTCCAGAGCAAGAAACCTGCATACTACAGCAAAACAGGTTACCGAAATCCACAAAGGAAAATTCCCTGCCGATTACAATGAATTGCTTAAACTGAAAGGTGTGGGAGCTTACACCGCAGCAGCCATTGCTTCATTAGCGTTTGAACTTCCGCATGCGGTGGTAGATGGCAATGTTTACCGCCTGCTTTCGCGCTACTTTGGAATTAAAGATGCTATTGACAGCACCGAAGGCAAAAAGAAATTTTCAAAACTTGCCAATCAATTAATTGACGAGAAAAATCCCGGCTCATACAATCAGGCGGTGATGGAATTCGGAGCTATTCAATGCAAGCCTGTAAATCCTGATTGCACCATTTGTCCGCTGCAAAACTCATGTTATGCTTTTGCTGAAAAACAGATTGATAAACTTCCTGTAAAAGCCAAGAAAATAGCTGTAAGAGCAAGGCATTTCAATTACCTGGTTATTCAGTATAAAAATACCGTTTATCTTAACCAACGCACCGAGAAAGACATCTGGAAAGGCCTGTATGATTTCCCCTTAATAGAAACAAAAGACAAAGCCACTGAAACCGAAATTTTAAGTTCATCTGAATTGAAAATAATTTTGGAGAAAAACAAGTTTCATGTACGTTCCGTTTCAAAATCCTACAAACATATTTTGTCGCATCAGCACCTTCATGCACGTTTTATTGAAATTGAAATTCAGAAGCGTTTAAAGAATAAAAACCTGATAAAAGCAAACCTTAACAAACTGGAGAATTTTGCTTTGCCACGTTTGGTTGAACGCTATATTAATGAGCGTTAATTGCAAATTATTTAAATTTAACGTAGGTTTGTTGGCAGTTCAAAAAACAAAATCATGGCAAGCGTAAACAAAGTTATTCTAATCGGAAATCTGGGTAAAGACCCTGAAGTCCGCTATCTGGAAGGCGGAGTAACCAAGGTAAATTTTCCTCTTGCAACGTCAGAAAGTTACAAAGAAAAGAGCGGAAACAAGATTGAACATACCGAGTGGCATAACATCATTTTATGGCGCGGACTTGCTGAAGTTGCCGAGAAATACCTAAAAAAGGGCAACTCTGTTTTTATTGAAGGCAAAATTAAAACCCGCACATGGGAAGATAAAGACGGCATCAAAAGATACAGCACCGAAATTATTGCTGATAATATGACCTTGCTTGGAGGCAAGCAATCCGGTGAAGTTCATACACAGAATACAACTGTTAACTGTGTGCCTGAAACTGCGCCAAAACCAACATCTTCAGGCAACACCACTGACGATCTTCCATTTTAAATTCACAGAAAGAACTTGGACGACCCCGGAGCTGCTCATCAACTAATTATTTTTCTGTTTTCGGTTCCACCGGAATCAATTTTCGGTTTAACCGCAAGTGCAATCGGAATTATCATTTTCCTTTACATCTCAGCACTAATGTCAGGCGCTGAAGTTGCATTCTTTTCATTAAAAAAAGAACAACGCGAACGTCTTGCCATCTCAGAATCAAGGAAAGAAGTTTTAGTTGCTGAACTTCTGAAATATCCTAAAAGGTTATTGGCAACAATGCTTATTGCGCTCAACTTTGTCAACATCGGGATTGTAATTTTATCGGAATATATTATTTCAATTTTTTTAGTTCCGGGGGCAGAAATGACAATACTGGGCTGGATTATGCAGGTGCTGGTGATTACGTTTATTATCCTGCTTTTTGGCGAGGTAATGCCTAAAATTTATGCTAATCATTTTTCAGAACGACTTGCAATTTCAATGGCTTATCCGATGTTGTTTATCCGCAATTTTTTCTGGTGGACAGGCATGTCGCGCTCATTGGTTTTCCTCTCCGACATTGTGGACAAACGCCTTGCAAAATCGGGGCATGATATATCTGTTGATGACCTTTCTCATGCTCTGGAACTTACTTCCAGCAAGGAAAACATGGAGAGTGACGACAATAAAATTCTGCGCGGAATTGTAACATTCGGCAACACCGAGGTAAAGCAAATTATGAAGCCGCGCATGGACGTGAAAGCTTTTGAATTTGAAACTCCTTTTACAGAGTTATTGCCTCAACTGGTGGAAGCAGGCTATTCGCGACTGCCGGTTTACAAAGAATCATTTGACAACGTTGTTGGGGTTATTTACTCCAAAGATTTACTCGCTCACTTAAATGAGAAAGACGATTTTAAGTGGCAGGAATTACTGCGTCCTCCCTTCTTTGTTCCTGAAAATAAAAAGATTGACGACCTGCTTGCCGAGTTTCAAAAGACCAAAATTCACCTTGCCATTGCAGTAGATGAATATGGGGGAACTTCAGGAATAGTAACGTTGGAAGATGTAATGGAAGAAATTGTGGGTGACATTACAGATGAATTTGATGATGATGAATTGGTGTATTCAAAATTAGACGACCATAATTTTGTTTTTGAAGGCAAGATATCGCTTAGCAATTTTTACCGGATAACAGGGATTGATGGAGAAGTTTTTGAAGAATCGAAAGGTGAAGCCGACAGTCTGGCTGGTTTTATTCTTGAAAAGGAAGGCCGAATTCCTGCAAAAAACAGCAGTATAAATTTTGCAAATGTTGAGTTTACTATTGAATCGGTTGACACAAAAAAAATAAAACGGATAAAAGTTACCATCAACGCTGCGGGGGAGGAAACGGGTAATGTAAAATTGCCTATATCATCGTTTACAATTTTAGCACTGCTATCAGCAAGCCTATTGCTTTCTTCTTGCGGAGAAGAAGATTATACACCCAAACCAAGAGGCTTCTTCAGAATTGAACTTCCTGATAAAAAATACCAGACGTATCAATCTGATTGTCCGTTTACGTTTGAATATCCGGTTTATTCAACTATTGAAAACGACACGAAAGGTTTGTCAGAACCCTGCTGGATAAATCTAAATTTTCCTGATTTTAAAGGCACATTGCATATCAGCTATAAGGCAGTTGATGGCAATATTATCCAATACCTTGAAGATTCGAGAGAACTAACCAATAAACACATTGCAAAAGCCTCTGCCATTGATGAAATCATCATTAACAAGCCCGAAAAAAATGTTTACGGGTTAATTTATGATATAGAAGGAAGCGGTGCAGCTTCGCCCGTTCAGTTTTTTGTTACCGACAGCAGCAAGCACTTTTTAAGGGGTGCGTTGTATTTTTCCGTCCGCCCAAATAATGACTCATTGCAGCCGGTTATTAAATTTATCAAAGAAGACATTGATAAGTTAATTGACAGTTTTGAATGGAAATAAAAAAGGCGTCCCGCCCCGAAGTATCGGGGCGGGACGCCTTTTTGCACTATTAAGCTAAAACTTAATTATCCTTTGTGGCCACCTTCGTCAGAAACAGTCAGTTTTTTACGACCTCTTGCTCTGCGTGCTGCCAAAACCCTGCGTCCATTGGCCGAATCCATTCTTTCTCTGAATCCGTGTTTATTCTTTCTTTTCTTAACCGAGGGTTGATATGTCCTTTTCATTTCTTCGTAATTTTTCGTTAAACGGGCTGCAAAGATAGTCAGGTTTTCTTTCCATCCAAATTTAAAACTAAATTTGCCCGCTCAAATTATGGCAAGAGGATTTAATAACGAGACCGAAGACCTTCCAAAGGTAAAGATTAACAAGGATTCCCTGAAAACCGGGATGCGGATTTTATCCTTTATGGGTCCTCATAGGTGGAAATTCATCATCGGGCTTATTTTTCTTGCTTTAACAAGTGCTACAGCACTTGCTTTTCCTCTTTTAATGGGGAAAATGGTAGATACTACCGGAGGCAATAAGCTGGACATGAAAACTGCAAATCTGCTTGGAGCGGCTTTGATTGCCATTCTTCTTTTACAATCTGTTTTCTCCTATTTCAGGGTTTACCTGTTTGTAAACGTAACTGAAAATACGCTCGCAGGCTTGCGACAAGCTGTTTATACCAAATTAATTACCATGCCCATGACCTATTTCGGTCAAAAACGGGTAGGCGAACTGAACAGCCGCATGAGTACTGATATTGTTCAAATCCAGGATACGCTGACAACCACAATTGCGGAATTTCTTAGACAATTTGTCATCATAATTGGCGGCATTGCTTTCCTGATTGTTATTTCTCCAAAACTTACCATGCTGATGATTGCCATTATTCCTTTTGTGGCACTGGCATTGGTTTACTTCGGAAGATTCATTCGCAAAGCGTCACGCGAAGTTCAGGATACCGTTGCAGAATCAAATACGATTATAGAGGAAACCTTGCAGGGAATTACGAATGTAAAAGCCTTTGCTAATGAATTTTTTGAAATAAAACGCTATGTAAAAAGCGCAGATGAAATAGCTCAAAAAGCTATTAAAGTAGGAATGTACCGCGGGCTTTTTGCTTCGTTCATCATCTTTTGTTTGTTCGGTTCATTGGTGGCAATGGTTTGGTATGGAGTGGTGTTGGTTATACAGGGTGATTTACTAATAGGTGAGCTAATTTCATTTGTTTTTTACACCGTTTTCGTAGGTGCTTCTATTGGCGGCTTTGCCGAACTTTATACCCAAATTCAAAAAGCAATTGGAGCTACCGAACGTTTGGTTGAAATATTGGATGAACAAACTGAAATGGTTGACTTGTCGGGAACAACTACTATCACCAAAAAAATTGAAGGAAAAGTAAGTTTCGAAAATGTAGCTTTCACCTATCCATCACGCAAAGAATTGCAGATTTTAAAAGGCTTTTCTTTCAAAGCAGCAAAAGGCGAAACTATTGCTATTGTTGGCCCGAGTGGTGCCGGAAAATCCACCATTGTTTCGTTGTTGCTGAAATTTTATGAGCCGGATAGCGGAAGAATTTTGATTGATGAAAAAGATTCTAAAGAATACGGTTTAACAGATTTGCGCAATCAGATGGCTATGGTTCCGCAGGATGTATTATTGTTTGGTGGTTCTATCAGAGAAAACATCGCCTACGGAAAACCGGGAGCTACTTTGGAAGAAATTATTGAGGCAGCTAAACAAGCCAATGCGCATAACTTCATAGATAGTTTCCCCGAAAAATACGATACACTTGTTGGCGAGCGTGGCATTAAACTTTCAGGTGGACAACGCCAACGCGTTGCTATTGCACGAGCTGTTTTAAAAAATCCCGCTATTCTTATTCTGGATGAGGCTACAAGTTCTTTGGATTCTGAATCAGAACGTTTAGTGCAGGAAGCATTGGATAAACTGATGGTGGGCAGAACTTCATTTGTGATTGCTCACCGCCTCGCCACTATACGTAAAGCGGATAAAATTGTGGTAATCGATAAAGGCGTTGTAATTGAAAGCGGAACACATGAACAACTCATTGCTGCTGAAAATGGTCTTTACCGCAGTTTGAGTAAACTTCAGTTTGAAGCGGCTACGCTTTAAGCAGCAAGATAAACTACTTTCTTGGTTTCAAAAAACTCTTCCCGAAAGTAGTTTTTTAATTCAAAGAGTTGCACCTTCTTTTTGAACTCACTTAATTCTTCGGTTAAATCTCCGCCTTTTAAATAGAATGTTCCGTTGGGTAAATCATTAAAATTCTGCTTGCGGAATTTGTTTTTTATCCAACCATGAAATACGGGCAATTCAGTTACCGCCCGGCTTACCACAAAATCAAATTGTTCTTTTAGTTCTTCTGCACGAATTTGTTGTGCACGCACATTTTTCAAATCAATTGCTTCAGCAACTGCATTCACCACTTTTATTTTTTTACCAATCGAGTCAACAAGAAAGAAATCAGTTTCAGGAAATAAGATAGCCAGCGGAATTCCCGGAAAACCTCCTCCTGTTCCAACATCCAAGACCTTAGTTCTCGGTTTAAACTGAATGACTTTGGCTATGCCCAGCGAATGCAAAACATGATGCTCATAAAACTGCTCCATGTCTTTACGCGAAATCACATTGATTTTGCTGTTCCAGTCTTGGTAAAGCGGAAGCAATTGAGCGAATTGCTTTTTTTGTTTATCGGAAAGATTGGGGAAATATTCCTGAATTATTTGCATCAGCAGAAATGGAATTTGCACTCAAATGCGCAAAAAAATTAAATCTTCCCTTCCGAATTTTTCATGATGTTGTAAAGAAACTCACGGGCACGGAAGAGCTGTGCTTTTACTGTTCCCAGAGGAAGATCAAGTTCTACTGAAATTTCTTCGTAAGAGTATTCTTTGAAATAACGCAACTCCACCAAGGTACGATAGCGTGGCTTTAATTTCTCCACCACCTCGCGCATGAGGCGGGTTTTCTGTTTTTTGATATAGGTTTCCTCAGGGTCAAGCACATTGGCTCTCACCTCAATCATCATTTCACTGCCATCGCTGCCTTCAAAGCCTTTATCAAGTGAGTAGGTTTGCTTTTTCTTTTTGCGGATAAAGTCGATGCAATTATTGGAAGCAATCTTGAACAACCAGGTACTGAATGCGTAATTGGGTGTGTACTGATGGAGTTTATTGAATGCTTTTCCGAATGCTTCAATAGTCAAATCATCAGCATCGTCTTTGTTGTTCACCATTTTCAGCAGCATGAAATAAATAGAATCGCGGTAGCGTTCCATCAATTCGGCATAGGCATTCTGATTACCGTGATCTCGCGCCTGCAAAACAAGTTTGTAGTCATGTACCGCTTTCTCCGAAAGGTTTGTTCCCGCTTCAGTGCTTGCTGTTTCTGGGGCTTTATTTTCTGCTGATGGTTCTTGACTTTCTGACATTTTTACTTCCATGTTTGGGGTTTAACGAGCAAATTTGAAACTGATAATGTTAGTGTAATGAACGGTAATACCAAATCAATTATGGGCGAAATTAGTAATAAATCACGTTGATTAAGTGTTTTCGTCACTTTGGCAAATACTATAATTTGAATGAGGAAACGCAAAGCAAACAATGAAATAATTACCGGAAAATTGTATTGCATCACAAACAACACAATCAACAAAGGATAAAACAATAATTGACTGAACATAAACAATCCAAGTAAAAACTGATGTTTTGTTTTATAGAGCGGACCTGTTGTCAGATGTCTGCGCTTTTGATGAAACCACTCACTCCAACTTGTTTTAGGAACGGAAAGGGTTTGGCTGTCGGCTGAAACGGATACATTCACTTTTGCTTTGTGTGCCACTTCATTGATAAAAAGATCATCATCACCCGAACGAATGTGGTTATGCGAACCAAAACCTTTGTTGTCAAAAAACAGATGCTTGCGATAGGCAAGATTTCTGCCAACACCCATATAAGTCAAACCTGCGAGCGAATAGCTCAAGTATTGTAGAGCCGTAAAAAAAGTGTCAAAACGGATGAGTTGATTTAACAAACTGTAATCCTTTTTCTGATAAATACCAACGCCCAGTACTATATCAGTTTTTTCTGAAAAGCGTCCTTGCATCTGTGAAATCCATTGTGGCGAAGAGGGTTTGCAATCGGCATCTGTAAGAAGCAGTATGTCGTTGGCTGCTTTTTTTATTCCCAGAGTCAATGCAAATTTCTTGCTTCCTGAAACAATTACTTCTTCGTCAATGTTTACAACTTTCAGTTTGGGATTTACCTCAGCCATGTCTTTCAACAAATCGTAAGAACCATCGTAAGAGCGGTCATTAACAACTATTACTTCAAAGTCTGGAAAATCTTGTGCAAGAATTAAAGGAAGATTTTCGCGAAGGTTATCTTCTTCATTCCGGGCACAAATAATTACCGAAACAGGTTCTTTTCCTGTATTTACTGATTTAGGTTTATAAAACGCAAGTCGTGAATAAAAAAACAGGTAATAAAAAAACTGTACCAGAAGCACTGCTGCAAAAACGGAAAACACAATTAATCCGTTAGTGTCAGCGGTGAAATCAGGAAGGTTCATTGATGGACATTTAGAGCAAAACAAAACTAAGATTCGCGGGTGGCGCAAATCTTTATCTTTGGCGGAATTTATACACAGCGAGATGAAGTTTAAGATTTGCAGCGTTGACGGGCATTCCAAAGCAAGAGCAGGGGAGTTATTGACAGCACACGGCACCATAGAAACACCCATTTTTATGCCGGTGGGTACAGCGGGAACTGTAAAAGCGGTGCATCAGCACGAGTTGGAAAATGAGATTGGAGCACAGATAATTCTTGGTAATACGTATCACCTTTTTCTTCGTCCCGGACTTGAAATTATTGAGAAAGCAGGTGGCCTGCATAAATTCATCAACTGGAACAAACCAATTCTTACCGACAGTGGAGGTTACCAGGTTTATTCGCTCAGTGGCAACCGAAAAATAAAAGAGGAAGGCGTAAAATTTGCTTCCCATATTGATGGCTCAAAACTATTCTTTACACCTGAAAATGTGATGGACACGCAACGCACCATTGGCGCTGATATTATGATGGCCTTTGATGAATGCACACCTTATCCATGCGAATATAAGTATGCTCAAAAGTCAATGGAGATGACCCACCGCTGGTTGAAGCGATGTGTAACACGGTTTAACGAAACCGAAGGAAAATACGGATACGATCAGACGCTCTTTCCTATTGTGCAGGGCAGCGTTTACAAAGATTTACGTGAAAAATCTGCAACCTTCATTGCCGAACAAAACCTGGAAGGCAATGCTATTGGCGGTCTTTCGGTAGGCGAACCTGCAGAGGAAATGTATGCCATGACCGAAGTGGTTTGCAGTATTCTTCCACCCGAAAAACCACGCTATCTTATGGGAGTTGGAACTCCGGGCAATATTCTGGAAAGTATTGCGTTAGGTATAGATATGTTTGACTGCGTGATGCCAACCCGTAATGCCCGCAACGGAATGCTATTTACTTCGCAAGGCTTCATCAATATCAAAAATAAAAAGTGGCAAAACGATCTTAGTCCTATTGACCCGGAAGGAACAACTTTTGCCGACCGTAATTTTTCAAAGGCCTATTTGCGCCACCTTTTTGTGGCAAAAGAAATTTTGGGTTTGCAACTGGCAAGCATTCATAACCTTGGATTTTATCTATGGCTGGTGAAAGAAGCACGTAAACATATTATTGCCGGTGATTTTGCAGAATGGAAAACTAAAATGGTAAAACAAGTGGAAACACGGTTGTAATGAAAATCATCGACCTCTATATCATCAAAAAGTTTCTCGGAACTTTTTTCTTCACCTTAGCGCTGATTATAGCAATTGCTGTGGTATTTGATATATCAGAAAAGGTAGATGATTTTATTGAGCATAATTTAAGTATAAAGACCATTTTACTGGATTACTACATTTATTTTATCCCCTATTTTGCGAATCTGTTTGCCCCGCTTTTTATATTCATTGCCGTTATTTTTTTCACTTCAAAAATGGCAAATGATACGGAGATTATTGCCATTCTGAATAGTGGAGTAAGTTTTTACCGTTTTCTGGTTCCTTATTTTGTTGCAGCTACACTTCTTGTTATGCTTTCTTTAGCAGTAAACAATTTCATTATGCCTCCGGCAAACAGGCATCGTGTTGAATTTGAACAGGCATACGTTTATAAGACGCTCAGTTTTAGCGGCAGAAATATTCACCGGCAAATTCATCCTGGAAATTATGTGTATTTTGAAAGCTATAACAGTGAGCGAAATATCGGCTACAAATTTTCACTTGAACAATTTAAAGAAGGGAAATTAGTTTACAAACTCAATGCCGACCACATCAATTGGGATTCGACAGGTAATCACTGGGTAATTAACAACTGGATGAGCCGCGAAATAAACGGCATTGAAGAAACACTCAGAACAGGGGAGAAAAAAGATACCGTACTAAATCTTTATCCAAAAGATTTTAAACGGAAGGTAAACCTGATAGAAACTATGAATTACTTTGAACTGAATGAGTTTATTGAACAAGAAAAAATGAAAGGTTCAGATGTAATTAATGTTTATCTGGTAGCAAAATACAGTCGGATTTCATTACCCTTTGCAACATTCATTTTAACACTGATAGGTGTAAGCCTGTCAAGCCGAAAGGTGCGTGGCGGAATAGGAATTAATATCGGAATTGGTGTGGGCTTAAGTTTTTCATATATCATGTTTATGCAGGTAGCTAATACCTTTGCCACTTCAGGTAATGTGCCCGTAATGCTGGCAGTGTGGACACCCAATATTCTTTACGGAATTTTAAGCCTTTGGCTTATTGCTCGGGCACCAAAATAAAATTCAATTAACTCAAACCCTAAATTATAATATGAAAAAACTGCTCAGCCCAAATACACAAGCTGTAAACTTCGGCTTACTTATAATAAGAATAGGAATAGGCATTATGTTTATTCTTCACGGAGAAGGCAAAATGTTTGGCGGCCCCGAAAAATGGCTGAAACTTGGCGGTGCAATGGAAGATTTAGGCATCACGTTTCTGCCAACATTCTGGGGTTTTATGGCTGCATTTGCCGAGTTTGGTGGTGGAATATTATTGGTGTTGGGTTTGTTATTTCGCCCTGCGTGTTTATTAATGGTTATTACTATGGCAGTTGCGGCACATGTGCATTGGATTGATGCAGCCGAAGCTGGAGAAGCCTTGAAAGGAAAAATCATGGAAGGTTCTCATGCGGTTGAATTAGGCATCCTATTATTTGCATTGCTATTTACCGGCCCCGGCAAATACAGTGCCGACAGCAAACTGTTCTAAAGTAAAAAGCCCCGCGAAATTCGCAGGGCTTTTTACTTTAATTTCTATACTCGAAATTAGTGTGCATTCATTTTCTGCACTTTATATGTGTAGTTCACACTTCCATCGGCAGAGTAAACGCGAAGCAAATAATTTGCGCGAGCATATTCAGTCATACTGATTTGTACGTTTCCTTCGGCAGCGCCAATTTCGCGGGCCTGCAATAATTTTCCGTTCATGTCAAATAAATCCAGTTGTAAATCTTTCAGATTGTTGGTGAGATTGATATTCAATACATCGGAAGTAGGGTTTGGAAACACCGAAACATTTACTCCTGCCACAGTCTGTTCTTCAACAGCTGTAGTAGTAAGAAGGGTCTGATGAAAACCCTGGGTGATGGTGTTGCTTCCGTTGGATACGGTAGTGATAACGGGCTCTCCAATTGTCCAACTCAATTGTGCATTACCTGCACTATAATGAGTTCCTGCACTCGCAATAACCTGCGGTGAGATGGATTGACCATTTACCAAAGCCGCACCTGCAAAGGGCAACAAGGTTAAAATGATTTTTTTCATGTGATTTGGTTTTAAGATTAGATATGTCAAATGTATAAGTATTACAATACAAACCAAAATGATTTACATCAATCTTTTGTTAAGATTTTGTCATCTTTGCGCCCGTAAAAATAAAAAACATGAATTTTAATCAAGTATTACAATACAATTTCCCAACGGTAATCCGCTTTGGGGCAGGTGCTATCAATGAATTGGGCGGGCATCTGAAAGAACAAAAACTTACTTCGCCTTTAGTGGTTACCGACCCTGTGGTGGCGCAATTAGATTTCTTCAAAAAAATAATTGCTGATTTGGAAAAAGCAGGATTGAAACCTGAAGTTTTCAGCAACATTCACAAAAACCCTGTAAAATCAGATGTACTGAATGGTGGCGATGCTTTTCACCAGACCAAACGCGATTGCATTGTAGGTGTTGGTGGCGGTGCTGCATTGGATGTTGCACGTGCAATTGTTTTGCGTGTAAATCACACACGTGATTTGTTTGATTATGATGATTTAATTGGCGGAGATATTTATGTAACGGAAGAAGTTCCGTATTTCGTAACTGTTCCTACAACAAGCGGAACAGGCAGTGAAGTGGGGCGCAGCGCGATTATTGCAGACGATGAAACGCATCAGAAAAAAATTCTGTTCTCCCCAAAACTTCTTGCTAAACGTGTTTTTGCTGACCCTACTTTAACGTTTGAATTACCTGCTTTTGTAACGGCTGCAACGGGTATGGATGCGTTGACGCATAACATGGAAGCCTACATCGCCAAAATGTTTCACCCGATGTGCGAAGGAATTGCCTTGCAGGGTATAGCTTTGATTAATGAATCGATTGACAGAGCGGTGAACAAACCCGATTTAGAGTCACGTAGCAAAATGATGCTGGCATCGCTGATGGGTGCTGTTGCTTTTCAAAAGGGATTGGGTGTTGTGCATTCGTTAGCTCACCCGCTTTCGCAATTATTGGATACGCACCACGGACTTGCCAACGCTGTAAATTTGCCTTACGGTATGCGTTTCAACTATCCCGGTTTTGAGGATAAATTCCGCACCATTGCACGCACCATGGAACTGAAAGATGAAAGCGGTGAAGGTGTGGTGAATGCTTTGTTTGAACTGAATCAAAAATTAGGATTGCCTCTAAAGTTGAGCGGCATTGGTGTAAAGCCCGAGCATATTGAAAAACTAGCAGACTTAGCTTTTGCTGATTTCTGCCACCCGAATAATCCTAAGCCGGTGAGCAGAGAAGATTTTAAGAAGATTTATTTAGAGGCGTTGTAAAAGCCTCACCCAACCCTCTCCAAAGGAGAGGGCTTTACTAACGTACTATCATTTAGATGGCTAAATGGTTGGCTTGTGCGTTGAAATCCTCACCCTTCGGGGGAGTTAGAGGGGGCTTAGATTTTAGATTATTTCGAAATACCTCTTCAACTCCCAGTCGGTAACTACTTTTGAAAATTGTCTCCACTCCCACTCTCTTGTTTGCACAAAGTGCTGAACAAATTCTTTTCCGAATAATTCTTCGGCAAGTTTAGAAGTTTTCATCGCTTCGGTAGCTTCTGCAAGATTGCGCGGAAGTGTTCCATTTTTAACATCTGCATATCCGCTTCCAATTGTTTGTGGTGTTTTCAGTTTCAGTTTATTCTTTACGCCATACAATCCTGATGCAAGACAAGCTGCCATAGCGAGGTATGGGTTGCTATCACTGCCCACTACGCGTGTTTCCAGGCGACAAGATTTTTCTCCTGTTGGTAATGCTCGCAAAGCAGTAGTGCGGTTGTCTACTGCCCATGTTAATGTAGTTGGTGCCCAAGCTCCCACTACCAATCGCTTGTAGCTGTTTATGGTTGGCGCATACATAGGTAGAACGTAAGGAAGGCAATGCAGTTGTCCCGCGATATAGCTTTCCATCAGGCTGCTCATTCCTGTTTTGGATTTAGCATCGTGGAAAAGGTTTTTCTTTTTTGATTTATCCCACAAGCTTTGGTGGACGTGGCCGCTGCAGCCGGGAAGATTTTCATTGAACTTTGCCATGAAGGTTGCCATAATTCCATGACGGTGCGCAATTTCCTTCACACCCGTTTTGAATAACACCGCGCGGTCAGCTGCTTCCAGTGTATCGCCATATAATATAGCTGCCTCATAAACACCCGGACCGGTTTCCGTGTGCAAACCTTCAATAGGCACTTTAAATTTAGCGAGTTCGTCAAACAAATCATTAAAAAATTCACTGTTCTGCGAAGCACGCAAAACGGAATAACCAAACATTCCTGGAGTAAGATGTTGTGGTTTATAGAAACCATTAGCGTGCAGGGTGTCTGCATCTTCGGCAAAGTTGAACCACTCAAACTCCTGAGCGAAAATGGAATGATAGCCTTGCTTTTCGCTTTGGCCAATTATTTTCTTCAAAAGATTGCGGGGAGAAATTTCAAGTTCACTGCCATCGTTTTTACGGAAATCTGCAAGAAAAAACGGCAGGTTATTTTCCCAGGGAATGTTGCGGAAGGTGTTGAAATCAACCACCGCCTGCACATCGGGGTAACCGGTGTGCCAGCCTGTATAGGTGGCATTATCATAGGCCACATCACCGCTGTCCCAACCAAAGACCACATCACAAAATCCAAAACCTTTTTCAGCAATGCCCAGGAATTTTTCGATGCTTACAACTTTACCACGCAATACACCGTCAATATCGGTTACGGCAAGTTTTACTTTTTTTGCGCCTGAGGCTTTAAGGGTTTTCAGAATTTCAACAGTGGTTGGCATAGAGTAAGAATTTGGTATAGGGCAAAAGTAGTTTTTTACCGCAAAGGCGAAGAGACGTAAAGAAAAAAATGGAGAAGAAAATTTACAGGCTATCCACTTCAACCATGCGGAAGGGCAGGTTTACAATTTCGCAGTAATCTTCGCCTACCTCAAGCATATCTTCGTCTTCTTTTTCATAGAACCAGTTGATGATTACCTCGCTGTTTTCTTTCAGCGATTCGATGAGGCGTAAGACATCAAGTATTGATTTTGAAGAGCTGGTATTTAAGTAAACCAATTTTAGATTTACTGTGGTTTGCAGGCGGGGTTGCTTTTTATATTCTGTGAGGGCTTCAATCAGGGGGCGATAAAATTCCTGTGAGTCTTCTGCTATTGACTTGCCCGAAATAGTGAGCACACCGCTTACGCTGTCAAACTCTATGGCGGGAGTATTGGATGTGGGTGCTACCGTTAGCATAATTTTTCGGGTTTTATTAGGGCAGGGTATTACCTGATATTGGTTTTATTGTTACAAAATTACGATAAACGACTGAATATATAGCAAAATGGGGTGGCGATTTATACTAGACTAAGACATAAATATCTTACGCTATCATCCTATTTCTGAGTAGTTTTCAAAAACTCCGCTTTCGCGTCATTCAGAAATTTAAGAAAGTCGCTTACTTCAAGATTGTAAGCAGTGGGAATGTGTAATAATTCGCCTTGGTGGTCGAGTGTTATATAGTAAGGTTGTGCGTTGTTATCAAACGAGCAAATCTGGAAATCAGCATTTTGCGCGCCAATGGTTTTCTTTTTCTTGCCATCGTATTTTGAGGTGTACCAGTCGTTTTCGGGAAGTTCGGTTTTATCGTCAACATATAAGGCAATCACTACAAAATCTTCGCGGAGGATTTTCAACACTGCTGGGTCGCTCCATACGTTGGCTTCCATTTCGCGGCAGTTTACGCAGCCATGCCCTGTAAAATCAATGAAGACGGGCTTGCCTAATTCTTTGGCGCAGGCCATTCCCTGCTCGTAATCAAAGTAGCCGTTCAGATTGTGGGGCAGGTGCAGAATGTTGCCATAAATGGGTTCTCCGCAGGTTTTTGTTTCAGTTCCTGTTGCAACTTCAAGCTTATGCACAAGGTCAAAATCATGTGTTGCCTGCGGAGGCAGATACCCTGAAAGAGCTTTCAACGGGGCGCCAAACATACCCGGAATTAGATATACAACAAACGAAAAAGTAACCAGCGCCAGCATCATGCGCGGAACGCTGATATGATGAACCGGACTATCGTGCGGAGTTTTTATTTTTCCAAGAAAATATAACCCAAGAAGTGAGAATATTACAATCCACAAAGCAATATTTATTTCGCGGTCAAGAATGCCCCAATGATAAGTCTGGTCGGCAATGCTCAAAAATTTTAAGCCCAAAGCAAGCTCCAAAAAACCCAACGTTACTTTTACAGAATTAAGCCAACCGCCTGATTTAGGAAGGTTGCTGAGCCAATTCGGGAAAATAGCAAACAGCGAAAACGGCAAAGCAAAGGCCAATGAAAAGGCGAACATTCCCAGCATGGGTTTGAAAAATTCGCCACGGGCCGATTCAACTAAAATACCACCAACAATGGGTCCTGTGCACGAAAACGAAACCAACACCAAGGTAAAAGCCATGAAAATCAAACCTGCAATTCCTCCTTTGTCGGCTTTTTTATCTATTGCATTTACCCAGCTGCTTGGCAAGGTAATTTCAAACATACCGAGAAACGATGCGGCAAACACCATAAATATTAGGAAAAACAGAATATTAGGAAACCAATGCGTAGAAAGCCAGTTGGCAAACTCAGGACCTATGAGCACCGAAACCAGCGTTCCGGCAAGGGTGTAAATAGCAATGATGGAAAGTCCGTAAAGCACACCGTTGCGAATGGCAACACTGCGGGTTTCAGCAGTTTTCAAAAAAAAAGTTACAGTCATCGGTATCATCGGAAACACACAGGGTGTAAGCAAAGCCGCTAATCCTGCCAGAAATGCAAGCAGCATAAAACCCCAGTAAGAAAATTCGCCTTTAGTTTCGGCAGATGCTCCGTTAAATGTTTTTAAGTGACACTTTCCGTCATCGGGAGTTTGAACTACTGTGATGGCAGCCGAGTCAACTTTGTTAAGTGTATCCATCTGCGGAATAACGCTGCCAGTTCCAATATTATCTTTGGTTATCTCAGGTTTAGAGTTATTCTCTGTTTTTCCTTTATTGATTACAAAACTGAATTCAACTACTTCTGGCGGCAGGCATTTTTGGTCGTCACAAACCATAAACTCCACTTCTCCAGTGGTTATGAACTCTGCTTTATTTCTGATTTTTATTTTCTGCTTGAACCCAACATCAGACGCAAAATATTTGATGGTCATCCCAAACATATTGTCAAACTCCTCAATGGGTTTTGGTTCAACAACTTTTCCGCTCAGTTCGTAATCTGCACTTTTATTGAATTTGAAAGATGTTGGAATGGGTCCGTCAGGCGGAATATCCTGCGCATACAGATGCCATCCCTTTTCAACAGTGGCTTTAAGAATAAGTTCCGCTTCAGTTTCCGAGATTTCTTTGACGGAAAAAATCCATTTCACAGGTTTTAAAACCTGCGCCTGCGCGAAAAAAGAAACTAAAAGGATAACTAAAAGAGGAAGTCGTTTAATCATAATTATTTATACAGAGCGCAAAAGTAACCAATAAGGAAACAAAGTTGTGTAACATTAACTACAATTAACTTTATTTGGTTACAGTTACCAGCTTCCGCTTGCACCGCCACCGCCAAAGCTTCCGCCACCAAAGCCACCAAAACCACCTCCGCTGCTTCCACCTCCCCCACTCCATCCGCCAAAGCTTCCTCTGCCTGATGAAAAATCGCTCCACTTGCCACCGGGTTTATTTTGCAATGCATTTAACAAAGCCCATGCAGCCCAAAAACCGATGTGGTTTACACGAGAATATTGGCGGGCTTCTCTTACACGGTAAAGAAATATAAGCGCGAAAATTCCAAGAATAATAAATACTATAAAAATAGGGAAAGGCTTTCCTTTCCCTTTTCGACCTTCGCCTTTATATTCGCCCTTGGTATATGCTATTATATTGTCAGTAGCTTTATCCAAGCCTTCGTAATAATTACCGCTTTTGAAAGCAGGTTTCATGTCATTCTCAATAATACGCTTTGCTATTGCATCGGGCAATGCTCCTTCCATTCCGTAACCTGTTTGAATGGTCATTTTACGATCGTCCATTGCCACAAGCACCATAATTCCATTGTCTTTCCCATCGCGACCAACTCCCCATTTTTCGGCAAGACCAACAGCATATTCAGCTACTTCATAGCCGTCCAGCGTTTTAATTAATACAACTGCTATTTGCGATGAAGTAGAATCATCAAATGCCACCAGTTTATTTTCGAGCGCATTAATTTCAGAAGAAGAAAGAGTAGCGGTATAGTCGGTTACAAGTGTTGATGAGCGCTCAGGATAATTCTGCGCAGCAAGCAAAACAGGCAGTACTGAAAACAACAGCAAAAAAGTATTTTTAACCCAACTCCACATGGTCAGATAACTCGTTTTTATCATCGTGTTGCCCAGGAAAATATTTCTGGAGCGCCTCGCCTGATTGGATTATTGCTTCAGCTAGTCCTTCCTGAAAATGTCCTTGTGAAAACTTTTCTTTCATCGAATCCTTAATATGGCTCCAGAAGTCGTTACCCACTTTTGCATTGATTCCAATATCACCAATAATGCCAAATTTGTGATCGAGATAAGCAAGGTAAAACAGCACTCCATTTCGAAGTTCTGTTTGATGCATTTCCAATTTTTCGAACATGAAAGCAGCGCGGTCAAGCACATCATCTTTGCAGTGGTCTTCCACAAACAAACGTATTTCACCGGAAGTTTGTGCTTCGGCTTGCTTAATAGCTTTTACAATCTCTGCCTGAATTTCGGGCGTGAAGAAATCAGCAGCTTTCATTCTGCTAAAACTTCACAGCTGGCGCATTTTCAGTGCCTTCTTTGGCTTCAAAATATCCTTTCTTTTCAAAACCAAACATTCCGGAAAACATCAATTGAGGAAATTTCCGGATGTAGGTATTGAAGTCCTGAACAGATTCATTGAAATTCTTACGGGCAACAGTAATGCGGTTTTCAGTGCCTTCCAATTGAGCCTGCAATTCCATGAAATTCTGGTTAGCTTTTAAATCAGGATAATTCTCTACCACAACCATCAGTTTTGACAAAGCTGAGGAAAGTCCTGCCTGAGCTTCCTGAAACTTTTGAATTGACTCTGCATCTAATTTTGAGGGATCAACAGTTACGCTGGTAGCTTTTGCACGCGCTTCAATAACAGCGGTAAAAGTTCCCGACTCATGAGCGGCATAACCTTTAACAGTTTCCACCAGATTGGGAATTAGGTCAGATCTGCGCTGATATTGATTTTCAACTTCAGACCATTTAGAGGTTACAGCTTCTTGTTTTTCAACCATGCTGTTGTATCCGCAACTGCTTAAACTAAGCGATGCAATAAATAATAAAGGAATAATAAGAAATCGGTTGTTCATTGTTAGTTTTAAGTTTGGTTAAATAATTATGCGATGAATGCGGTGCAAAGGTATAGTTATTCCACTTTTCAATACAATGTTTTTATCGCCTACAGCCCAAATAGTTGTTTCGGTGTATTTCACACCTTTATCATCTTCAAAAATAATCTTTACTTTATTATGTTCAATGTTGCCCAAAATTGTTGCATCAGACAAATCTTTAAGCCTGAGCTTTTGGCCTGCTTCATCAGCAACAACTTCAGTTTTCGGGAAATGAAGTTCTCCTATTTTTTCCTTTTCAACTAACTCGGCTTTTTGCAAAATTGTTTCCATAAATTTGGGTTTAAGGGTTAAACATTCTTATCAATACACCGCACAAGATATATTGATTTTGTTTCTTTTCCAACTTTATAGCGTTCGTCTATTCTTTTTCCTATTACATAGACAATTTTCTCGTCAGAGCATAGCAACCATGTGTTTTCTTTTTCCGGAATAGAAAGCTTAATGTCTGTAAAAAAATCGCTGAGTTTCTTCTTTTTATTCATTCCCAGCGGATAAAAAAAGTCTCCATTTTTCCACTTCCTTATTTCTAACGGAAATTTCAGTTTTTCAAAATCTAAACAAGCAATGTTGCTATCTGATGGAATTTTAAATTTTTTAGAATTTTTCACTGTTAAAAACTCAATCTTTACAGGCTTAAGGAGCAGAATGATCTTTTGAGAAACAGAGCACACCTCATCTGCATTAATTGTATTGCGCTCAGTAATAATGAGCTTTTCTCTATCCTTCACCAATCTGTGAGTTGCAGAAAAAAATTGCTTTCCGGGCTCTGAATTAAAGGAAGAAAGCACCTCTTCCACAACATCAGTATTAAACTGATACTTTTTCAAAACCTCATACAATATAACCTCAGCAAATTGTGATTTTTTAAGATCAGAAATTGAGATTGTATTATTTTTCAAAATCTGCTTTATAGTTAATCCAACAAAATGATTGTATACTTTCTCTACCTCACTTAACCTCTTTATTTCTTGGCTCAGCGTATTTCTGAACGAAGGATTTATTTTCTCAAAAATTGGGAGGATTTTATGACGAATTTTATTGCGCAGATATTTGCTGGATGCATTACTGCTATCCTCTCGAAATTGCAGTTTATTCTTCTTCACAAATTTGTCAATTTCTACTCTGGTTGCAAACAATAAAGGACGAATTATTTTATCTCTCTTTGTTAAAATTCCATGCAATCCTGCAATCCCTGTTCCACGGATCAGGTTGATAAAAAATGTTTCTAATTCATCATCTTTATGATGCGCTGTTGCAATAAAATTAAAACTGTTTTGGTTGCGGATTTCTTCAAACCATTCATAACGCAAAACCCGGGCTGCTTGTTGAATAGACAGCTTGTTTTTTTTAGCAAAAACTTCAGTCTTAAAACGCTTTGAGAAAAAATTAATCTTGTATTTCGAAGCTAGTTTCTTTACAAAAGCCTCATCATCATTCGCTTCTTTCCCGCGCAATTGAAAATTACAGTGAGCAATTGCAAACGGGAATTCAGCTTTCTGAAAAAGTTCGCACAAAACAACTGAATCACGACCACCACTGACTGTAATCAATGTTGTATCTCCTTTTTTCAAAAGAGCATTTTTAGCCACAAACTTTTTAAACTCTTCTAACATTTATTTTAGTGCATCAATTAAAGCTTGTGCTTTGAGCAAACATTCTTCATATTCTTTTTCAGGGTCAGAGTTAATGGTAATTGCACTTCCAACCATAAAGGAAAGGTATTTTTTTTCAGCATTATATTGTATGCTGCGGATAACCACATTAAAATCGAAATCCTTTTCCTTTGTTACATAGCCAACAGCACCTGAAAAAAGTCCACGTTTAGTAATTTCAAATTCTTCAATCAGCTCCATTGCCTTAACTTTGGGTGCACCAGTCATTGAACCCATAGGAAATGCTGATTTAATAACATCAATAATATCAAACTCATCGCGCATTTCAGAACTTATTGTTGAAATCATCTGGTGAACCTGCGGAAAAGTATAAACTCCAAATAACTCATCTACTTTCACACTTTTAGGTTTTGCAGTTTTTGATAAATCATTTCTGACTAAATCAACTATCATTACATTTTCAGCACGTTCTTTTTCATTTGCAAAGAGTTCTTCCTTTATCAATTTATCTTCTCCGGATCGCGTACTTCTCTTTGCAGTTCCTTTCATAGGCTGGGCAATAATTTCCACTCCTTCTTTTTTTAAAAACCTCTCGGGGCTTGCACAAATAAGGTATTTATTGTCAACCTTGTAAAAACAAGAGAATGGTGCAGTAGAAATTTTGTTCAAATTTTGATAAACCTTAGCAGGATTTATTTCAATATTTTCTGCGAAAAACTCAATGCAATAATTGAGTTCATAAACATCACCTAACTGAATATGTTCCTTAATTTTCCTGACATTATCAATGTATTCATCTTTTAAAACACGACAATTAGGAATTGTTTCAGTATTCTTCGCATTTTCATGTTCTAAAACAATACGGTTAATGCTTTTGTATAACTCAATAATTTCCGATTCGCTTTTTCTGTCAGGGAAATACCCAATTTCAATTTCATCTGTGTCACAAAGGTTGAAAGTCAGTTCGGGCTGAAAAAAATGAATCAACGGCATTTCAATTTTATCAGGGTTCTTAGAACTTAGTTTTTCTATTTGATTTTTCAAATCGTAGCTTAAAAATCCAAACAAAAAATCATTCTTAGCATGTGCATAATTCTGCAGAAGATCAAATCCATTTTCCTTGGTTAAATCAATTTTTATTTCAGAAATTTTTCCGATACCTACACTGTTTTTAAATCCTGGATAGCCGGCAAACTGAACTTGATTTTCATTGTTGCCTAAAAAACAAAAACAATCAGTATTATTTTCTGCCCAAAGAATTAAGTTTTTCAGAAAAGTGTATTTATTTTCGGGTAAAAACTTAATAGTTGTTCTCATTTATATATTTATGATGCGACAAATGTAGACTTTCAACATTATTTTGGTCATAAAGGCAATAATTGATACATTTGATAAAAAAAGAGGATGTTTATCGGTATTAATAATAGGCTATTTTCTATTTGGGAACTATACATTTTAACTTATCAGGCTTTAAAAATTGGATATTAATAGCTAAAATAATAAATTTGGAAACTTAATTATTTGAAAAAATTGGTTAAGTAATAAAGAATTAAATACACTATTTTTACATCACTTTAAATCGAAGCATTGTAAATAAACGAGTTTAGTATCTAAAAATTACAAATTAAATTTCTCACAAAATGATGAAATTCTACACCAAATCTCTGACTGCCCAAGTTGTTGCAGGAAGTATGATAGTAATGAGCGGTATGCTTGTTTCATTGTCATCAAATGCTCAGGTTTTCATGAATAACAGCGGGGCAAAATTAAATGTTGCCTCAGGTTCCTATCTTAATGTTGACGGAACTTTTGAGAACCAAACAAATGGCATTATTAAAAACAATGGAACTATTGAAGTTTCTGCCGACTGGACTAATAATGATGCGGGAGGTGTTTTTGACAGTGACAATGGTGGGGTAATTTTAGATGGTGGGGCTCAAACAATCAGTGGCACCAACACAACAAAATTCAATAATCTTACACTTGCAGGTGCTAGCAGTTCTGTAAAAACACTAGGGATAAACACTCTTGTAGGCGGTGGATATGGTTCACCAGCAGGAGTTTTAACTTTAGAGACAAGTGGAACTGGGCATACGCTTGATTTAAATGCTAAAGAAGTTGAGATTACTAATCCTTTAAATAGTGCCATAGTTGCTGGTAGTACCGGAAAAATTAGAAGCGAAACTACTCCATTAGTTACATTGAACGGACCTGCAGGTCCTGGATATGGAAAAGTAGTTTGGGATATTGGCACTTCAGGAAGTAGTTCTATTTACACAGTACCTTTTGCCAATGCAGCAGGTAATGACATAAAATTCCTTTATGAAAAAACTTCTGCTGGAGTAGGTGCAGCAGGCAAAATGAAATTCTCTACTTACCATACAGCAGTTGATAATACCCCGTGGGCAACTAACGTAACAGGGTTGGCTAATGCATACAATCAGCCAAGCCATTTGTATGCTGTTGACAGGTTTTGGAATATTGAACACGTAGGTTATACAACTGGCACTGGTAATTTACCTCAAAGCAAATACACTTTCAAATATGATGATGCTGACTTAAATATGGGTGCAAATCCACTCATAAATAACGTTGGCATTGACAATGAAGCTCAATTAATAGCTCAAAGATTTAATCAATATTTAACACCAAACGGAGGTTGGGGTGATTGGCAGTTTAGTCCACATGGTAATATAGTTGCAAATACTTTACAAATATCTATAGCTAATGATTATGGCGGCACAACATGGATGGGTGGTGACTATTTACCTATTTGGACTCTTGTTGACGAAAGCAACCCGCTTCCTATTGAGTTAATTCGCTTTGCAGGTAATTGTGCTGATGGTCAAGTTGAAGTTACCTGGACAACTGCATCAGAAACAAACAATGATTTCTTTACTGTTCAAAGAAGTATTGACGGTGTTACTTTTGAAGATGTAGTAATTGTTGACGGTGCAGGAAACAGCAGTAGTATCATTAATTACAGTGCAGTTGATTACAATCCTTATGGCGGAACGTCATACTATCGTTTGAAACAAACTGATTTTGACGGGGCATCAAAATATTCTGATGTAGTGGCTGTAAGTTGCGGAAATGCTGCTACAGATTTCAATCTAGTTAATGCTTATGACCAAGGTAACGGAACCATGGCAATTGTTTTCAATGCAGGAGACAATGAACTTTACACTGTTACATTGTATGACATAATCGGAAAACAAATTACTGAAACTACAGGTAAAGCATATTCAGGCAAAAACCAAATCAACATTGCTGTGGGCGACCTTGCAAGAGGCATCTACATGGTAAACCTGAAAAACGAATTCAAATCCTTCGGAAGAAGAGTTATGTTGCACTAATCAATTAAGAAGATTGAGTAAAAAAAAACCTCTCCGTTTTGGGGGAGGTTTTTTACTTTATGCCTTTACCATTTCAGAAACGGTCTTTACCCAGACAGGATGAGTATTCAGGCTTTCCACTAACTGTAATTTTTCGCCTCCGTTGCTTTTGAATATCTCCGAATACTCATGACCAATTTCAATAGTGGTTTCAAGACAATCAGCAACAAAAGCTGGTGAAAAAACAAGCAACTTTTTTATTCCTTCTTTGGCTTTTTGTTCCACTACTTTATCTGAAAATGGTTCCAGCCATTTCTCATCTAAACGTGATTGGAAGGAGACAGTATATTTTTCTTTTGGAATATTTAATCTTTCTGCAATAGCCTTTGCTGTGGCAAAAGATGATGCTTTGTAGCAATAATAATTATCATCAGTTATTTCCTTCTCGCAATTA
>CAMBRL010000040.1 GCA_945870105.1 Chitinophaga pinensis | reverse complement strand
GCAGCATGGCAACCGGAACACCGGGATAGAGGCGTTCTAAGTTCTCAAACCATTTCAAAAATGTAAAACAGCCGGTATAACTGAGTAAGAGCAAATCTGGTGAAGGAAGTTTTTCTCCCGTGGGACCAATATTTCCGTTCAGCATCATTCCAATGTCGCACTTCACATAGGTGCATACATCTTCCGAGTAACCCATTTTCTCAGCGTCTTTAATATATCCGCCAGATTTTTTTCGCATGCCACTTTGCAGCGCATTAATCTCGGGGTAAACAGGCAGCATGTCAAATGCAAGAATTAATTCCGTAAGATTTCCGGGAACAAATGTGTAAACTACTTTTTTGCCCAACTCTTTTGCTTTGCTTAAATCGCTGAATTGCTTTGCGAGCATTTCCTTCTGGATTATCATGCTCTTTTCTTTTATTGCTTCTTTTGGGTCTGCCATGTTTGAATTTATTTAATGGTTTATAATTCAATCTCAATTTCTCCGGTTGTTACATTTCCTTTTGTAATAGGTTGATGCGCTATTTCTTTTTTTGATTTTATAAGTGAGTGGCAAATTCCTATGCTGTCGAACTGCCCGGCAATTTCAAAGCCCGATTTTTTAAGCAGTGAAGTAAATTGTCTGGAGTCATACATTTTGCTATTCCCATTGGCTATGTTGGTAAAATAAAGAGAAGTCATCATCAGGCAAAACGATGAAACTTCAAAATTCTGTTTGTCCCACAAGGGCTCCATGATAAATACATGTCCGTTTTCAGCCAATGCTTTGCGGCATTTTTGCAGGATAGAAACAATTTCACTTTGTGAAAAACAATCTAAAAAGTGGCTCATCCAGATAACATCATAGCCTTCGGGTAGTTTCGAATTTTTATCTAATAGATTCACTTCGTAATATTTTACCCGTCCGCTGAAACCGCTTTTATTTATGTTTTCTTCTGCCATTTTCAATTGTCCCGGCAGGTCAACAATTCCCATCTCAATTGTATCAGAATAACCAAAACAACTGATTGCCCATTTGCCTGTATTACCTCCTATGTCAAGAATTTTTTTAGGTTTATTCTCAAAAACATGAGGTAGCGCTTCATCAAAAGATGTGTCGGAGTAATAGTGGTCAAAAGCAAACCAGCTTTTCTGAACCTGTTTTGGTAATGAAGAAAGTGCTTGGTAAACAGTCTTCCACTCTCCAAAAATTTTCAAACCTTCCGGTTCTCCTGTTTCAATGGATTTATCCAGTTCAAACATTCCACGGTAACACACATCATGAACAAAATCCATATTTACAATGGTCATTTTATCATGTAAAATGTAAGATCCTGTTTTTGTGATTTTGAATAACTCGTTGTTTAATGTCAGCAAACCAATTGTAAGTCCTGCTTCAAATAAAACTCGAACTCCGTAAACGGATACTCCTGTTTTTTTTGCGGTTGTTTCAATGCTTATTCCTTCATTTCCGCTTTGCTCAACTTCTGAAAGAAGCCCTGAATTCCTCAGTGTTCTCGATGCCTGAAAAACAAAAGGAGCAAAAGCAATTTGCTGTGCATACTCAATTGATCTTAACACCGAGCGATTGTCGAATCTAAAAAAATTATTCTGTCCTTTTGTGTGTTTTTTATCTAAGCCCATAATTTTATTGAGTCGGAAAAAGTTCCTGCCTGTTCTTTAATAACTTTAAATTGTCCTGTGTTTTCGTGAAATTGGAAATTGATGTGCGGAATTTGAGCTTCGTCACACTCCTTTTGCATTTGAGGTCGGTCTAATAACGCAGGGTCGCAGAAACTTGCAGCTGAAAAAATAACGCCATCAGCATAGCGTTTTTTCGCAAGATTAACCAAACGCTTTCCTTTCGGATTTCCTACATCATAAAATGCAGATGAAAAAGTGCTTTGGTTAATATATGCATCAGTCAATGCTTTAAGTGGAGTTATATTTCTATTAATATCTCCCTGAATCCAACGCGAGCCTAGCATAAAATCATCATCCACAATATAGCAGCCTGCCATTTCAATTGATTTAATCAAGCCAATGGGAGGCTGCTCACAGAATGAACCGGAAACCACCACCCTAATATTATCCATGGGTTCGCCCCGCTCTTTGCTGATATGTTCAACCACCTGTTTAAGTAATTCATTATGCTCCTCCACAGGAATAGTAATTCCGGCACGAAGGATATGATAGGTTTCAACTGCAGACAAACGCCAAGGGTATTGTTGACGTATATCATAAATTTCTTCTATTAAATTTCTGTTTACATTATAAAGTTCGATGGCTTGATATAAAGCATCGTCAGTAACTTTTACTTTGTTTATGGCATACATATCATCCATCACCTTTTCCATTTCCTGCTCATAAAAAACACCACCTATAAACGGGTCGAAATTTTGAGGGTAATCAAAATACCGTTGAAACTTTCCTTTCTTCGATAATTTAAACATTCCGGAAAGATTTCGAACACAATCACAAATTGCCGGAAACATGAATCCGTCAAAATCATTCAGGTTTATATCAAGCGCCATTTCTATTATTCCGCGCGGCAGGTGGCAGATATATGATTGATAATAGGCATCACCTTTAATAATTTGTTTTCGGTCGCCTGCTCCCATTATTCCCACAGGTAATCCTTTTGCAGCATGTATAATTTCGCGGGGAACATAGATTGGTAAATAGCCCACCAAAATTCTGTTTTTATCTCCTGCCTTCCATTCTTTTGCCCGTGTGAAATTCAGGTCAAAGGCAAGGTGCTCACACTCATTCAATATTGTTTCAAGCGACTTCATGTTCAGAATTGTTTTGAGCAAAGTAACATAGGCTACATAATAAAAACTATGACACCCATCATAGTATTTTAACTATACATCAGATAGTTTCGTGGTGAAATTTATCAGAGATGAGAAGCAATTACGGTGCAATTATTTTAGCAGGAGGAAAATCTGAAAGGATGAATTATCCCAAGCCTTTTCTGACAGATAACGGTAAAAACTTTCTGCAAAAAATAGTTGAAGAATATTACTATTCAAGGGTAAAAGATATTTGTCTTGTTATCAACCGGAATTTTTGTGAAGGTGAATGGAAGAAGCATTTTGAACAAGTTGTACCTTATGTTAAAACAATAGAAAAGACAGACCCAGAAGAGGGAAGGTTTCATTCTATAAAACTTGGAATAAAAAACCTGTTGTATGCCGATTTTCTTTTTATTCAAAATGCCGACAACCCATTTGTAAATAATAGAATAATAACCAGTTTGAAGCGTCACAGACTTGCTCTCGGCTATACCCAGCTTTTTCATCAAGGACATAAAGGACATCCGATATTAATTTCTAAACGGATAATAAACACAATAAATAACATTCATGACAATGACTATAACCTGAGAACTATATTGGAAGATTTTCCGAAAACTGATTTAGAAACGGAAGATAACAGAGTTCTTGCGAACATAAATACACAGGAAGATTATCAAAAATATTTTGCCGTTAACACATGAAATCTGTTTACGATAAGATACAGGAGATTAGAAGAGGGGCGGCAAATGCAGCATTGTGCTCTATTGTAAATACGAAAGGTAGCACACCGCGCAAAGCCGGATCTAAAATGATAGTGTATGAAGACGGCAGTATTTACGAGACAATCGGTGGAGGTGAATTGGAAAAGTCTGTAATTAAAAATGCTGCTGAAGTGATTTCAACCAATGAGCCCAAACTATTCAGGCATGATTTATTACACCAGCATGGTATGTGTTGCGGTGGAACCGTTGATATGTTTATAGAGCCCATCATCAAAAAAAATAAACTCTACATCTTTGGAGCAGGACATACCGGGCAGGCACTTGCCAAGATTTCTGCCGATTATGATTTTGAAACAGTATTGATTGACGACAGAAAGGAATACCTCAGCAACTGCACAATTGCTGAGGTGAACAAGATGTATTTGCCCTATCAACAGGCTTTGAAACTACTGCCTTTTGATGAACAAACCTATGTCTGTATAATGACCTACAGTCATCCTATAGACAGAGATATCCTTGCTTTTTGTGTAAAAAAATCGTTTGCATATTTAGGTATGATTGGCAGTATAAGAAAAGTAGAAATGACAAAAAAAATGTTTGCGGAAGGATTGAATATTACGTATTCAGAATTGGAAAAAATTGACATGCCGATGGGGGTAAAAATAGGAGCTGAAGGTCCGGAAGAAATTGCTCTCAGTATTCTCGCAAAATTAATTGCTGTAAAAAACAAAGTAATAGTATGGGAAAAAGAATTGCACTTGTAACCGGTGCTGCTAAAGGAATTGGCAAAGCAATAACGGATAAACTGATTTCTGAAAATTATCTGGTGCTTGCTATTGATGTTGATGTGCGAAATGGGAAAAAGTTAATTATTCAATACGGGAATGAGAAAATTCAATTTGCCAAAGCAGACATCAGCAACGAGAAAACTGTAAAGTTTCTTTTTGAAAAAATTGTAAAAAAATTCGGACAGCTTGATGTGGTTGTAAATAATGCAGGAATTATCCGTGATAATATGATATGGAAAATGCCTGCTGATGATTTTGATGCTGTATTACAAATAAACCTGAAAGGTGTATGGCTGATGTGCCGGGAGGCAGCAAAAATTATGAAGGAACAAAAATCGGGGCGCATAATAAATATTGCTTCACGTGCATGGCTGGGCAATCGCGGGCAAAGTAATTATGCCGCATCAAAAGCAGGAGTGGTTGCTTTAACAAGAGTGCTTGCACTTGAACTGGGAAAATACAATGTGTTGGTAAACGCTGTAGCACCCGGATTGATTGATACACCACTTACCCGGAAGTTAGAGGAAACTGTTTTGCAAAGCTTGATTGAAGCTCAACCAACCAAAACAATGGGAAAACCGGAAGATATTGCCAATGTGGTTTCTTTTCTTGCCTCTGAAAACACACAATTTATTACCGGACAAACCATTTATGTTGATGGAGGGAAAAGTATAGGTGCCGGAATCTAAAACTATTGAAAAAATAAATACAATTATGAGCTACTATTTCACTAAAATTCTGCCTGGAGATTTTGATTCAACTATTTCAAAAGTTACAGAGGAACTAAAAAAAGAAGGTTTTGGAGTTCTTACCGAAATTGATGTAAAAGAAACGCTGAAGAAAAAAATTAACGTTGATTTCCGCAGGTATAAAATACTTGGTGCATGCAATCCCGTGTTTGCACACAAAGCACTTTCTGCAGAGCCACATATAGGAACCATGCTTCCGTGTAATGTGATTGTGCAGGAATTGGGAGAAAACAAAATTGAAGTGAGCGCTGTTGACCCTGTTGCATCCATGATGGGAGTAAAGAATAATCAACTTGGCGGAATAGCTGTTGAAGTTCAAATGAAGCTGAAAAACGTAATAGGAAATCTCAAATAGAATGAAGCAACTTTCAATTATTATTAATGGAAAGAAACATACAGTTCTTGTAAATGAACATGAGATGCTATCCAGCGTTATTCGCGAGAAAGCCGGACTTACAGGAACTAAAATCGGTTGTGAGCAAGGCAGCTGCGGAGCGTGCACCGTGCTTGCAAACGGCACTCCGGTTTTAAGTTGTATTTCGCCTGCACTTCGTTATGAGAATGCTGAAATAACTACCATCGAATCCCTTTCTGTAAACGGAGAATTACACCAATTGCAGGAAAAGTTTGTGGAAAAGGGTGCCACTCAATGCGGTTTCTGCACTCCCGGAATGGTGATGACGGCACTCGATTTTGTTCAGCAAAATCCAAATCCCACGGTAGGTGAAATTAAAGAGGCACTTTCAGGAAATTTATGCAGATGCACCGGCTACAAAAAAATAATTGAGGCAGTTGCGGAATATACAAAAGAGCAAACCGGTGAGAAGAAAGAAAAAAACAATTCAGCATCAGTCGGCACTTCAAGACCTTATATTGAGGCAGGGGAAAAAGTAACCGGCTCTGCTGAATATGCTGACGACATTACTATTAAAAATTCGCTGCACTGTAAATTTTTACGCAGTATATATCCACATGCGCTTATTGAAAATATAGACACTTCAGAAGCACTGAAATTATATGGTGTCCATTACATAGCTACTGGAAAAGAGTTGCCGATTAAGTTTGGAGTGCTTCCTATTTCGCAGGACGAAACATCTATGGCAGTGGAAAAAGTAAGATATAGTGGTGAAATAGTAGCGGCAGTAGCGGCCGATACAGAAGAAATTGCGGCAAGTGCCTGTAAACTTATAAAAGTAAAATACAAACCAATTAAAGCATTCCTTGAGATTGATGAATCACTGAACGATATAGGAGAACATGAGAAAATCCATTCATATGGAAAATTCAATAACAACATTCACAAAAAAGCAGAACTAAGGTTTGGCAATCAGCAAGAAGCATTGAAAGAAGCTGATGTTACCTCAAAATTGTCGTTTGAATTTAAAGGCATCAGTCACGGCTTTACAGAGCCCCACGCTGCAACTGCTTATTGGGATGAAAATGGGTTAACCATTATTACTGCTACTCAGGTTCCTCACTACCTGCACCGGGCATTGGCTAAAGTAATGCAAGTTCCGTTAAATCGGGTGCGGGTTATTAAACCCTATGTTGGTGGCGGTTTTGGTGGAAAAAGCGATCCTTTTCCACATGAAATTATCGTTTCTCATATTGCACGAAAGACGGGAAGACCTGTTCGTGTGAGATTGTCACGAGAGGAAGTTTTTATAACCAATCATGGCAGGCATCCTTCAAAAATGACTGTAGAGATGGGTGTTTCAAAAGACGGTTTACTAAAAGCGCTGGATGCAGATATTGCAATTGATGGTGGCGCTTATGGAAGTTTTGGTGTGGTAACTTCTTATTATAATGGTGTGCTATTGCAGGCTCCGTATAGACTGAATAATTTCGGATTTTGCACTTACAGGGTTTATACCAACAAGCCGCAATGTGGTGCCATGCGCGGGCATGGTGCTGTAAACTCACGGTTTGCAGTTGAGTGTTTGATTGATGAACTTGCTCAGAAAATTAATATGGATCCTTGCGAATTACGCATGAAAAATTTTCTGGTTTCGCATACGCTTACAGTTGGGCAATACCGCATTACTTCAAACGGAAGTCGCGAATCATTGAAGAAGGTGATGGAACAATCGGACTGGAAAAAAAGAATCGGCAAAATAGAATTCGGGAAAGGATTGGGTGTTGGCTGTGGTTTTTTTATCAGCGGAAGTGCGCTACCGATAATATGGAATGAGTTGCCGCAAAGTGTTGTTCACTTAAAAGTTGATTTTGACGGACGCGTTGTTATTTCAAGTGGAGCAAGTGATATAGGACAGGGAAGCGACACCATGCTTGCCATTATTGTTGGCGAAGTCCTGGGAATTGATATGAACAGAATTTTTGTGCTCGCAGCCGATACACTTTTAACACCTGTTGATATGGGCAGCTATTCTAGCAGGGTAACTTTTATGGCAGGCAATGCTGCAAAAGATGCGGCAGAGAAATTGAAGCAAGAAATAATTAATGCTGTTACAGTGGCAAAAAAATGTTCTGCTGACGAACTGAATTTTGCGGAGTGCAGCGTTTTCAGCAATGATAAAACGGTAGACCTGTCATGGGACGAAGCAATTGAGTTGTTGACTGCAAAACGTGGCGCTGTGAGTGTAAGCGGCAAATATATTTCACCAAAACTTGGCGGTGATTTTAAAGGTGCCGGTGCAGGATTAAGTCCTTCTTACAGTTTTGGCGCCTGCATTGCCGAAGTAGATGTTGATGTTGAAACAGGATACGTTAAAGTGAAAAATATATGGGGGGCACATGACTGCGGAAAGGCAATAAACCCGCTTGCTGTGGAGGGTCAACTTGAGGGTTCGTGGCACATGGGAATGGGACAGGCAATGACTGAGCAGATGAAATATTTTAACGGGTTGCTGGTGAATAATAATTTCCTTGATTATAAAATTCCCACTACGCTTGACACCCCCGATATCCACACCAACATTATTGAAACCATTGATCCTGAAGGACCATTTGGGGCAAAAGAATGTGGCGAGGGTGCTATTCATCCGGTTATACCGGCAATAGCAAACGCAGTTTATAACGCGGTGGGTGTGCGGATAACAAAGCTCCCGATTAGTGCCGAAGATGTGCTGAAAGGGATTAAAGCAAATCAAGTTTTACAAAATAAAATCAGTTTGTAACATGGTAAGTGAAAAAAAATATCTGAAAGCAAACTCAGTTGAAAATGCTTTGAAACTTGCTCTTGAGCAAAAAGAAAATTTCAAATTTATTGCCGGAGGAACTGATGTTCTTGTAAATAAATTCCAGGGAAACGAAACCGTTGATTGTTTAATAGATCTTTCGGAGATAGCAGAAATGAGAAGTATTTCGAAAGAAGAAAATCAATTGAAAATAGGCTCACTGGTAACGTTGCACCAGTTGCACCAGCACCCTGCTATTTGCGCTGAATATAAGGTGCTGGCCGAAGCAGCAAAATCGGTGGCATCGCCCATGATACGGAAAACAGCAACGCTGGGTGGAAATTTATTGTGCGAAAACCGTTGTTCTTTTTATAACCAGAGCGACTGGTGGCGCGAAGCGGTTGGCTATTGTCTGAAATGCGATGGCGAGATATGCATTGCAACAGGAGGCAAGAAAAATTGTTTCTCGAAATTTGTTTCTGATATGGCGGTTGCGCTCATTAGTTTAAATGCCACGATTGATGTGGCCGGCAGTAACGGTATTGCAACTGTAAAGCTCGAAGATATTTATACGGGAGATGGCGTAAATCCACGGAGGTTTGAAAAAACATCCATTATTAAAGCAATTAATTTGCCACAGAACGAAGGCTATAAATCAGTATTCAAAAAACTGAGACAGCGAGAGAGTTTAGAATTCAGCTCGCTTACAACTGTGGTTACTGTCAGCAAAAATGGGGCAGTAAAAATTGTTCTGGGAGGTGTTGACCCAAAACCGGTTGTTGTGGAAGGCATGCTAAATAATAACAAAGAGGACTTTATTAAACAAGCCCTAAAAAAAGCAAGAATTGTGGATAATGATGTATTCACACGTAAATACAGGCATGAGATGATTGGGGTTTACCTAAAAAAAAGTTTTGAGGAAATTTTAACGAATAACTGAACACAAAATGACTTATAAAATATATTAGACTAGCAGTATAGTACACAAGCATTATTACCGTTACTTTAATTGATACACCCTTTGACAGCCAAAATATCCCACACCGCATTTATCATTTTGATACTTCTTCTTTTTTAAACCGCAAGTTTATTGAAGGTGTAGGATGCACTTATAATTTTACAATCTGTTGCCCGATAATCAGGAACTCCGCTAAATACAGTCCGTTGTATAAGAGTAAACGGAGTGCGGCTCTATCCTTTTTCAACCAGTGCAAATTGTACACCCTTAACAGTCCCTGATGGCATAAATGAATACTCCAATAATCCAATTGCAATTTATCTTAACCTGCCACCACAGACACCATCACCGGCCTAACCCCGGTATACCATAGTATTCCATGGTATACCATGAAAAACCCGGGTAAACCATGGAATACCCGAGTTTACCAGACTCAGTATTAAATTTTGAAAAGCTTTAATTATCTTTACCTGTATCTGTAAAAACATTCAATGCAATGAAAGAATATATCAGCCAATGGTTTAATCCTTTTTATGAAAAGCATCTGTGCTCAAAAGCCAGTGAAGAACCTTTTGATGAAGTTGCAGAAATAACGGATGCAATATTTCATGAAAGGGAATTCATTGCATGGCTCAAAAAAGAGTATTCGAGAAAGTGGAAACTTGAATCATACCCTTCTTTGGCAACGGAAGATAACTTCCTGAAATACCATGCTGCTTACAGTAAAAGAAAAAACAGCAGCGCGGAGAAAAAGAAGAAGGAAAGAATTTCTGCACAGCTCATCAAATTAAGATCTGAACCACTTGCCGCTATTATCTCGGATGAATATGATATAAATATTACAGCTGCATATCGCAATCTGAAAGATTTAATTAGTGTCCCGGGATTTCAGAAATCTCCATATGTCGAGGAATATTTAGAAGCATGGCGCAATTCCATAAAAAAGTATTGCGTGGAAAAAAATCTTCCCTATAAAAAAATCATGCGGCTCTCCTACCCTGTTATTGTTCCCAGCGAAATTCCTGAATTTGAGGAATTCCTGGCTAGAACTCTCACGACATATGATCCCAACAGAATTGAGGCCATGCTATCCTTTCAGAATGCAAGATGGAAAGGAGAAGAACTATTTGCATCCCTGCTAGAGTACAGGGTTTATGCCCGCGTAAAATCATATAGCCCATTTGACAACAGTATCCGTCTGGAAAAAATAATGAACTGGGTTAATAAAAACCGCGTTTTTGATTATCAGGTCGGGGACAATGAAGTGCTCGCCAGAAAACCGCGGCAAGAAGGAAACGGAAACTATTCAGAACCTGAATTTATTTACTGGCCTTATACCTTGGAGAAATTAATTGAATTATACATCGAACTTCAATTAGAAAGAAAAATTGAACGCAATGATTCATTCGTTAAGTCATTCAATTCAAAAGAGGATATTGTAAAAATTCCCACAGTATGGAAAACTTCAATGACTGAGCTGATGTATCTTTTTCATTTAATTTATAAAAAAAAGAAGACTTACAGAAGTATTCCTATACATACTATTGCATACATTTTATTTAAAAGGAACAAAGAAAAGAACTTCGACAGTAAAAATTTATGCAGCGCTCTCAGTGACGTTTTAAGATATGAAAATGAAAAAAAACTGTCACGGGACCTTCTAACTATTAAAGACATTTTTGACAGCCTGAATCTGTCATAATCCCTTCCCAGATAAGCAATCCGGAAAGCTCCGGAATTTATTCCGGAGCTTTCCGGTTACCATTTACATACACTTGTCCCCGCAACTGAAAGTAATCTGTCAGGCAGTATCTATCAGTTGTATAAACAATTAAAAAATGAAAAAAATGAAAAAAGAAAACAATGAACAGACAATCAAAAGTAAGGGAAACAGGAAAGTAGCAATCTCCGCCAAAATTTCTCCCGACCTGAAAAACAAATTACTGCAGGAAGCACAGTCCATGGGAATATCACTTTCCGAGCTGATTGAAATTATTCTCGCTACTAAAGATAACATTATGGCAGAGGTGGAAACCTTAAAACAGGAGGTAATGGAACTCAAAACATACGTGGCGGTTTCACAAAATAATTATTCCATTGAACTTAATCAATCTTTGCAGCAGCTTGAAAACTCAAATGCAGAAAAACAAAGAATCAATGAATGGATTAACAGTGTAGTGCCTTACCTGGACATCTACAAAGAACCTCGTCTTCAGAAAATATTTGAGGGGGTAAAAGGAAAAACAGATACTGTTGAAACTTCAGACGGCAGAACCTTTCCCATCACCTATACTACATCCAAAGACCTGCTTACCGCAATGATACACTCTTACGAATTAAATAACCCAAAAACATGCTGATAAAACAAACCCGATTTCCGAACAGTGGGCCAGACTGGGGAACTATTGCCCTCATCCTGCTGCCAGTAATTACTCTTATCCTGGTTTCAAGCAAAGGAAAAACTGCTTTTTCAAAACCACCTGAAGAAGATGCAACTCAGAATTCCGAAAACATAACCGATAAAAAATCAGACCATGAAAATAACAGTTGATTTACCCGATTTAAAAGAAGTAGTGGAAGGTGCTGTCGAAAATGCAATGACCGACAGACAGGCAAAGCTTTTCGGCTGGAAGTATTTTACTCTTAAGGAAACTGCCGAGCTGCTGCAGATAAAGCCCGGCACTATTCTGGACCGCAGACAACCCTATTTAACGGAGCTGGAATATTCACAAGCCGGAAAAGCGTACTGGTTTTCCAAGGAAAGTGTTGAACGATATATTTCCAGCCGCAACATCAAAAAATACCGAAGGTAGATTTACAGGCTGGTCACCTCCCCCATCTTCTCATCCAAAGAATCGCTGTCAAGGTCCGTCAGGTAAGCCTCAGTAATGGAAAGTGAGGAGTGCTTCAGCGCATTCTGAACGAACTTCACGTTACCGTTGGTTCTCTTACTGGCCAGATCTGCGAAAGTATGTCTTGAGATATGTGTTGTTATATTTTTGGTGATTGTTCTCTCCGTGGCAATTTTTTTCAGATACTTGTTGACCAATGCTGTTTTGCTGTTGATCTCCTTTTTAAATTTCTCGTTTTCCTTTTTTATATCAATACTGTCATCCACAAGAGGTACGATATATTTTGAATCCACTTTTATGGACTTGAAGTAGTTAAGAATTACAACCAGCTGCGGGGTGAGTTTAAACGAATTCCAGGCACCTGTCTTGACCATCTCATATTCAATGCGGTCGCTCGCAACATCAGTCCATTTCAGCGTTAACAGATCCTCAATCCTCACTCCGGCAAGGTTAAAAGCCAGCAGAAAAACCTGCTGCGATGTTTTCATCAGGCTTCCGTGAGGATAATCTCCCTCAGCAAAATTTTTAAGCTCCTCCAGGTTCAGCCGTTCCTTCTTCGCTTTATTGGGACGGGGCATCGTGTAAGCCTTGAAAATATAATCACCGGGCTGCAGAATCCCTTCCTTGATGGCGCTGTTGAAAAATGCGCGGATGCGTTTGAGGTTGGAGTATACGGTCGATGATTTCAGTTCCTTTCCGTACAGAAAATTCTCAAACCGCTTAAGAATATGAACCGTGATCTGTTTAAATTCAAGGTCTCCCAGTTTCTGTAATTTTGTAAATTCCTTCCAGTTTTCAAGAACTGACTTATATCCTTTGCGCTGATTGTAATTCAGCATCAGGGCCATCTTCTGTTCCCAGTAAGTTGTAAGGGAGGAGGAAAAAGTGCCTCTGCCGAATTCATCAAGTAGGGTTTCCGGAGTTAATACCTTGTGCTGAACCAAACCGGCAAAGAGTATATCTTCATACTGATCAATGATGGCGCGGAGATCCGCGTTTATTTTATGATGATTGGGGTGATTAATCACCCATTTCATATTATGATTTTTGGAACGAAACTGTCGTTTATCCACCGACACACCGGCTTTGGTCCTTTTCTTTTTTCCGTCCTTGTCTTGGATGCGGACATAAATCTCAAATAAACCGTTTCTGTTGGGCTTGGTGGATAATTCAAGGGATGCTTTCACGTTGTTATAATTTGTGTTTTACACCTTAAAAGTATACAAAAATCCACCAAAATATCCACCTGTAAGCAAAAAATCCGCTGCAAGACATTGACTTACAGCGGATTTAAAGTTATTAACGTAGCCCGTAGGGGAATCGAACCCCTGTTACCAGGATGAAAACCTGACGTCCTAACCCCTAGACGAACGGGCCAAATACGATAAAGAACTTCTCTTTTTCCCGAAATGGGAGCGCAAATGTAACAGTAAAAAGGTTTTCTGCAAAAATTATTTAAAAAACAGCGTTCACCTTCAGTACTTAGCTTATTAGTAAGCCCTTGCAAACACTACGCGCTGTGTTGATGGCTTTCCGGTAAGAACGCATTTACCCTCTTCTTTCTTATTATCAAGTGGAATGCAACGAATCGTAGCTTTTGTTTTCTCCTTTATCGTTTCTTCTGTTTCTTTTGTGCCGTCCCAATGTGCGTATACAAAGCCCCCTTTACCTTCAATCTGGTTTACAAACTCCTCCCATGTATCTACATTGGTGGTATTTTGCTCGCGGAACGAAAGCGCTTTCTGGTAAAGATTACTTTGAATTTGTCCAAGAAGATGTTCAATTTTATGTGCTAAATCAGTCTGTTGGTACGTTGCCTTTTCCTTTGTGTCTCTGCGAGCTAACTCTACTGTTCCGTTTTCCAAATCACGGGGACCAATGGCAATCCTCAATGGAACACCTTTAAATTCATATTCGGCAAATTTCCAACCAGGCTTATGTGTATCGCGGTTATCGTATTTCACACGAATACCAAGCGCTTCCAATGATCTTTTAATTTCAGACGCTTTCTCGTTCAACCTTGCCAATTCTTCATCTGATTTATAAATAGGAACAATTACAACCTGATTAGGTGCCAATTTTGGAGGCAAAACCAAACCATTATCATCTGAATGCGCCATAATCAAAGCACCCATCAATCGTGTGGAAACACCCCAAGAAGTAGCCCAAACGTATTCCTGTTTGCCGTCTTTTCCTGTGAATTTTACATCAAAAGCTTTGGCGAAATTTTGTCCTAAAAAATGTGAAGTTCCTGCCTGCAAAGCTTTCCCGTCCTGCATCAGTGCTTCAATGCAATACGTTTCAATAGCTCCTGCAAAACGTTCGTTCTCTGATTTCACGCCTTTTAAAACCGGAAGTGCCAGAAAATTTTCTGCAAAATCAGCATATACGCCTAACATTTTTTCTGCTTCTTCAAGAGCTTCCTGTTGGGTAGCATGTGCAGTATGTCCTTCTTGCCAAAGGAATTCAGCAGTTCTTAAAAACAATCGTGTCCGCATTTCCCAACGCACAACGTTAGCCCATTGGTTAATCAGCAAAGGCAAGTCACGATACGATTGAATCCAACTGCGATAGGTATCCCAGATAATGGTTTCAGAAGTAGGGCGAACAATCAGTTCTTCTTCCAGTTTTGCATCTTCATCTACTACAATTTTACCATCGGGAGCGGTTTTAAGGCGATAGTGCGTTACCACAGCACATTCTTTGGCAAAACCTTCAACGTGACTGGCTTCTTTTGAGAAAAAAGACTTAGGAATAAACAAGGGAAAATAAGCGTTCTCATGCCCTGTGTCTTTAAACATTTTATCCAGCGTTGCCTGCATCTTTTCCCAGATGCTGTAGCCATAAGGTTTTATCACCATGCAGCCACGCACAGCTGAGTTTTCAGCTAAATCAGCTTTTGTTACTATATCGTTGTACCACTTGGAATAATTTTCTTCTCGGGTTGAAAAATCTTTGCTCATAAATCTTGGTATGGTCTTTGTAAATTTGTAGCGGGCTTAATTTTGATGCCCGGCAAAGTTAAAATTAAAAATCGCTGTCATGAACACATCTACTACAACAAAATTTCAAGGAGCAAAAACCATGAAAAATCTATCAATACTATTTGCAGCAACACTGCTAACGATTGCAGGTTGTAAATCAAGTTACTATTCAGGTGCATACAGCGATGATGATGTTTATACACCGGCAAGTCAGGCTTATCAGACCAACCCTGATAACTATACACCTGCTCAAAATAATCAGCGCAATAATCAACAACAAGATGATTATTATGACCCGAACGGATATAGTAACAATTCAAACACGCAACAATATACCGACAGCACAACAGGTAATACCTACGTTACCAATAACAACTATTATGACGACCAGTTTGTGTATGACGATTATTACGATTACTCCTATGCTGCCCGCATAAGAAGATTCCAAAATCCTTCTTATGGTTTCGGCTACTATAATAATTATTACACTAATTCTTACTACTATAACTACGATCCGTATTTTTATGGAACCAGCATTTATTCAAGCTATAACTTTTGGGGACCATCAATAACTTTTAACTATGGCTGGGGATGCTACCCATATGGTTACGGTGGTTGGGGTTCACCTTATTACGGTTACAACGGATTCAACTGCTACAATAACTGGTATGGAAACCCTTACAACAATGGTTGGGGTTATAACAATGGCTACTGGAATGGCTACAACAACGGTTACTGGAACGGCTATAATAACGGTTACTACAATGGTTATAATAACGGTTATTACAATAATTATTATAACACTTACGATAACAGCAGCAACTTCTATTACGGACACAGAAGCGTAAATCAGGCAGGAAGTGGTTATGCAGGTAAAACTTCTTTTAAAGAACAATACATGTCTTCTGTTACTCAGGGAACTGTTACCGGAAGCAAATTGAATGTTGCTAACTATTCAAAAGAAACCAACAAACCAAACATTGATGGTTTCAATATCGGCAAAGAGAATGCTACCAAGGTTAAAGACCCGGTTTACAATCCGAACACAAAAGAGATTAAACCCGGAAACACTACTGTTGGCAAGGAACAACAGACACAGGGGACAAAAGAACTGGAGAAAAATCCTGGTGTTCAGCAAAACGGTGCGGACCGCTTTACAAAAGAAAATAATGTAAACGGTGCAACACAACAAAGCAAAGAACTGCCTAAACAAACTGAGTATACAAAACCTGAAAACAATGCTGATAAATACAGCAGACCTCAGACAACAACTCAGCAACAACAAGGAGTTTATACCCGCCCTGAATCAAGCCGTATAGTGCCTAACCAAACACAACAGGCAAGACCGGAACAATATATTACTCCGGAAAGAATAAAACCTCAGCAGGATTATTACCAGCGTGAGAATAACAACAATGGTAACCAACAAAACCAGTATAACAGAAACAATGGTTACCAGCAAAATCAACAACCGCAAAGGAATTATGACTACAACCAGTATAATAACCAGCGTCAGAATAACGGCAACAAACCACAGTATGAGCAGCAACAGAAGCCGAATAACAACAACCGCGGCAATGATTATAAACCTCAACAGAATGAGCGTCAGAACTTCAATCAGAACAATAACAACAACAGAGGTTCTGACAATGGGAGCGGCAACAAAGGCGGTGGAAATTTCAACTCGGGTGGTTCAAACAGCAAAAGCGGAAGTGGCAACGGGAGCGGAAAAGGTCCAAGATAATTTTTGAGTGCTTTATTTCAGAAAACGAAAAATGAAAACAAAGATTTTAAGCGGAATATTTGTTGCAATTGTACTTTCAGCAACAGCACAAAATGAAACAGATGCGTTGCGTTACTCGCAAATTTCACCAACAGGAACAGCACGTTTTGCAGCATTGGGTGGAGCTTTCGGAGCACTGGGAAGCGATTTCACAACACTGAGTTTCAATCCGGCAGGTATTGCTCTTTACCGAAGCAGCGAGTTATCATTAACTCCTTCGCTTTACAACTCAACATCAACAGCTGATTACCGTGGAACCAGAACCAAAGACAATAAACTGAATTTCAATTTCGGAAATTTAGGAGCGGTATTTACCCGCGTTAGAAATAAAGAGGGCAGCACTTATGGTTGGTTGAATTTCAATTTTGGTATTGGTTACAATCGCCTCAACAGTTTTCAAAACAGAGTTAGCATTGAAGGCAGAAATTTTGATCACTCTATTGCTGATGCCTTCACGAGTCAGGCTTACGGAACAACTTACAGTGATTTGGCAAATTCAAATCCTTTTGATGCAAACCTTGCATGGCAAACATATGTTATTGATACAGCTTCAGGAGAAACCAGTATTTACAATACTCCAATGGGAAATTACGGTCAACTGCAAAAATTACAAGCCACTACCCGGGGCTCAATGGGTGAAACAGTAATTGCATTCGGAGGCAACTACAGTAACAAACTTTACCTTGGAGCAACAATAGGAATTCCAAACGTAAAATACACGCAAGAAAAAGTTTATGAAGAATCTGATGATTTAGACACGATACCACAATTTACCTCACTAAAATATACTGAAACACTAAAAACTTCTGGTAACGGTTTTAACCTGAAATTAGGTATTATTTATAGAATAACTGATTGGGTGCGCGTTGGTGGAGCGTTCCATACTCCAACCTACTTCAGGCTTACCGACAACTGGATATCCGGCATGAGTTCAAAAATTTATAATCAGGATTTTACAGCAGAATCTCCGGCAGGCAATTTTCAGTACACACTTACCACGCCTTTGAAAGCAATAGCAAGTGTAGGATTTATTGCAGGCAAAGCCGGACTAATAAGTGCTGATTATGAATACGTGAATTATTCCACTGCAAAACTCAACTCTTCATCTTTTAATTTTTCTGCGGAAAACGATTCAGTAAAAATCAAATATAACGCCACAGCAAATATCCGCATAGGAACAGAATGGAGATATAAAGTTTTCAGCGCACGTGCAGGTTACGCCATTTTTGGAAGCCCCTATTCAAAAACATTTAAGATTGATAACTCGACCATTTCATTTGGCCTAGGTTTACGCACAAAAGGTTTTTTTATGGATGCGACCTACCTAATGAATATTTCTAAACAAAATTTATATAATCTCTATTCTTATAGAGCATTAAATGATGAAATAAAAACAGTTTCTGCGGAAGTAAATAATGTTGCAGGGAGTTTTATGCTTACGTTTGGAATCCGCTACTGATTATTTCTCGTAGTCCTCAATTCGCTTTCTCCACTCCGGCAATATCTCAATAGTTTTATTGCTTGCATAATTGTAAGCAACCATTACAGTTGAACCAGAAGAAACAACTTGGTTTTCGCCATTTACTTCGCGCACGAAAAGGTATTCTATATCAAAACTTTTTGTGCCCAATCGCGATGTGCGGATGTAGACAAAAAGTTTGTCATTCAGCATTACAGGAAGTTTGAAATCAACCACCGCTTTTGCAAGAATAACCCCATCAGAAGCCCAATTGATTGAATTGCCAAACACTTCATCAATGTAGCTGATGCGAGCAAGTTCCATGTAAGAAAGGTAGTTGGAATTATTTACGTGTCCGAGTGAATCGGTATCACAAAAACGGATTTGAATGGCTGCACGATGTTTAAATGGAGGTATCATAATTTTAGAATAAGTGCGCAAAGATAAATTTGTAAACGCAACCTTTGTTACAGTTTCACACCAACTGTGATATAAAAACTCCTTCCATCCGAAGGAATAATTCCGGGACCGGGGTAACTTTCTGCCCTGCGTGTAAAATATTTAGTGTTGGCGATATTATTTAAACCACCTGAAAAACTGAGGAGTTTCCATGAATAGTTCAGTGAGAAATCCATCACGTAATAAGCAGGAATAATTCCATAAACTCCGTTTGCGCTAAACTCTGCATTGGTGGCATCACTGAATTGTTTACCTGTATAAGAAAACTGATAAGTAGCCTGAAAGTTTTTCCGCTTGAAAGTAATACCTGATTTGTTGGTAAAGGTTGGTACCAGTTCTACCTTTTTATCATTGAAAGCAGCCTCGCTGCTATTAAAATAATGTGCATTTATAAACGAGCAATTGGTAAACACCGACAGCATAGATTTTGATTGTGCGCCTGAGAAAAATTTCAACACATCCAGTTCGGCAAAAACCTCAACGCCCATGTTGCGCGAGTCGGCAATGTTGGTTCGATAGCGGTAAACAACATAGGTGTTGCTATCCAAACGCAAATCAGCACCAATTCTGTTTTTGTAGGAGATCATAAATACACTTACATCAAAGTTGACTATCCTGTTTATGTTTCCGCGCACACCAAGGTCGGTGCTGTATCCTTTCTCGTCCTGCAAATTAGGGTCAACACGAAAATTGGGATTTACAATACGCATATCACTGAATGTAATGGCACGGTAGTTTTGTGAAAAATTTCCGTAAAACTCAAGACTGCTTGCAGGTTTGTAACATACTCCTGCTCCGAGCAAAACAAAACTACGGCTGTTGCTGCGTTTGTCAATGGTATGTTCACTGAAAATGATGTTGCCTGCAAGATCTTTGTATTCTGTGTTATAAAATCCATCAGATGAAGTGCTGATGTATTCATAACGCACACCGGGTGTAACGCTGAATTCAGAAGTAACTGCAAAAATATTTTCAGCGAAAACAGAAACATTTCTGCTGGGAAAAGTATAGGCTGAGTGTTCTAACTTATCAGGATTCAGATAATAGAAATCAGCCTCGCTGCCGTTATTTGCAAGTCCTTGTTTGCGGTCGGTGTGGCCCTGATAATAGCGCACTCCGGCAAGAAAGGTGCTGTGGCTTCCCAACAGGTTATAGCCATACATAATACGGGTTTCATTGCCAAGATTTTTGTAATTATCCCAAAGCAAATCACGTTCTTCCATCGGGTCGGCACGGCTAATAAGTCCGAGAAAACCAAGCGCAGCACGGTCGGCAATCAACCCAAAGAAACGGCTGTTTAGTTTTAATCTGTCGTTGAATTTATAATCTACCATCAAAGCCGTAAGATTCCAGTTTACACGAAACCAATTGCGCTCACGAATGGATTGACGGGGGTCTTGTGCAAATGCAGCATCGGTAAGTCCTCCCGGTTGCTGAGCCAGATAGTGCATATAAGTATGCTCCAGCGTAAGTAATAATTTTTTATTTGCCTGAAAAACTACAGAAGCGTGCGCAGCATGATTATTAAACCCGGAATTTGGTCGCCATCCATCACCACGTTTGAATTGATAGTAGGCATAATAAGCAACCTTTCCCTTTGTTCCGCTAATGCTGTTGAACGAATTAAACAAACCAAAAGAACCAGTAGTTTGACGCAACACTGCTTCAAACGCTTTTGTAGGATTTGGTTTCTTAAAAACAAAATTGATAAATCCGCCAAACTGTGTTCCGTATTGCAATGATGCTGCACCGCGCACTACTTCAATTTTTTCCAAGGCTTCCGTTGGTGGTGAGTAATAACTTTCAGGATATCCCAAGGCATCTGCACTAATATCATATCCGTTTTGTCGGGTATTAAAATTAGATGTACGATTAGGACTCAATCCTCGCCCGCCAATTCCAATTTGCAAACCTGCTCCATCGCTTTCCCAAATATTTAACCCGGCAACTTTTGCAAAAACCTGGCGACTGTTATTGGTGGCAAGGTTTGCAGCCACATCATCCAGCAGAACAACTTCTGATTTTTTTCCGGCATAAATAGCTATTCCGTCAACGGGCTTCAAACGCGTAATACCAAAGTCGTTGTCCTTTTCATTTTTCACAACAACATCTTTTAGCTCACGCACCAATGGTTCTAATTCTATATTGATCTCTAGTTTCTCATCTTTAATATCAATAAAACGTTCCACCTTTTCGTAACCATAAGCAAAATAAATCAACTTGTGATTACCGTAACTTAAATGCCGCAGATGGTATTTTCCATTTTCGTCAGTGCGAACTGAGCGGGAAGAATTATCCAATAAGACCTCAGCCAGGAATACAGGCTCGCCAGTTTGTTTGTCAGTTATAATACCGTAAACCGAGCCTGCTGCATCAAGTTCGTTATCAGGCAAAGGTGCCGGCTGGGCAAACACATGCAGAATGCAGAATGCAGAATGTAGAATGATTAAAAAAAGAAATCTGCCGAACTTCATCTCTCTGCGAAAGTCAACTTCGTTTCTTGAAAAGTAAGCACCCAGTTTTTTGAAGCAAAATTTTCCTGCTCTTGTGTTAAATCAACTGAACTATTAATAAAGGGCATGCTGCCGCTACCATTCAGCGTTACGAAACTTTCAACTCTAACTTTCGGATTTACATAACCCTTCTTCTCATAATCTTCAGCAAGAAAATGTGCAAACTGCAAAATCATGTCGGGTTGAGTGGTCATCATTTTCTGTTGCTGATAGGTCAGGTAGGCGGAATTATCCACTTCACTTTCTTTTCCTGTTGCGGAATCTTTCACATAGAAAAAAGCAGTGCCACCTTTTTCCATAAGCATTACACGCCATGAAAAACGGTAACCCTGTTCTGTCCAGAAAAGATTTCCGGGATAAAGCAAATAACGAAATGGAATTAAAATCTGAAATGTAAAATGCAAACACAATACACCTATCAGAACTTTTCCGACAAGCGGTCGTGAAAATGAAAAGGCAATGTCTTCGCGGTGATTTAGAAGATTTCGTTTGCCGAAAGAAAATAATTCAACTAAACGTTGAATGAGTTTTCTGTGAAATTCAGCAGAGAAAAAAATCAGTGTCGCCAAAATCATAATGTAAGGAAACATGCCAATAACAGGCAAAATGATTGCAGTTGCAGCATGGAATACAATTACAAAAAAATAAGCAACATCGCGTGTACGTCTATTGAAAAGAAAGAATGGAATCAAAATATCATAGAGCGCACCAAACCAACTGAAAATAAATGCTGTCAATTTGTAAGTTAGCAGTTCGCCAATCAACGGAAGATTAGATTTTGCAGGCAGCCAGATGGCAAGCGGCATGGCGCGGAAAAGCCAATCGTAGTTAAGCTTTGCAATGCCTGCAAAAAAATAAACAATGCCTAATTGCAGTTTAAAAATGTCCACCATCCAACTTGGAATTTGCGTTACCAACAGAGATGGCTTACGCAAAACATCCAATGAAAAATAGCGATTGGCGGGAACCAGAATAAGCAACAACGAAACAATACTTACAAAATAATAGTGGTTGAGGTAATTGCTTTTGTCGATCAACTCAATGTAGGTAAACAAAAGGAAAAAAGCGATTGCAGAAAACCTGTAAAACAAGCCCAACATAACAAACATCGCAGCAATTGCCATTAGTGCAAAAACCAGATACATGCCTGTTGCGTCCAACGGCTTTATCCATTCAAAACCATAAAATGGGAAAAACAGTTTTGGTAAAATGTATTGTGTTTCAATCCAGCCGTTAAGCCAAAAACGAATAACTGATGCAAACATCATTGCCCCAAAAACAACACGAAACACTGCCAAGGGGGCGATGTGTGTGGTGGAACGAAAATATTTTTCACCGCAAAGACGCAAAGACGCAAAGTTGATTTTTGCTATCTCTCCTTCGCGCCTTTGCGTCTTTGCGGTAAAAGTTTGCTTAGTCTCCGTCACCGTCCTGGTAAGTAATTAAAACGCTGAGTGCAGAAGGCATATCAGTTTTCAGCAAAACCACACCCTTCTGAATTTCGGTGTAAGCAGTGTTTACAATAGTCTGATTACTTACAACTGTTTCAGATAAAGGGTCGGGAACATTCTGCAACGTAGTAATGGCAAAGTCTAACTGAGTTTTAATTGCATCTGAAAGTTGTCCGCTACCGTGTTTTGCATCTAGGGCAATTAAATACTCGTCCAGTCCTACTCCATCTGCATCACCTGCTCCGAGGTATAAATTTTTTATTCCATTTATGTGTTCCAATGCCAATTCAACTGAGTATCCTGCATAATAAGCTTCACATTTTTCGGGAAGTGCAACACCTAAAGTTTGTTTGCCGGCAGGAATTCCAATGCGTGCATTTTTCAATTGTTCATAATCTAAATTCAGTTGGTTTACCAATTCGCCAAGCGAACTCCCGACATCAGTTCCGTCATTGCTGATAAAGGTTGCAAGGTAGTTTCCTGATGAAGGTTGCCAGTTATTTTTCACGGCATCAACAAGGTTTTTGGTGTCGTTTACCAAGGCAGTTAAATAATCTTTCCATGCCTGCGCTTCGGGGTTTGTTGTAAAACGTTCCAACACCTCGAGATTGTTATCATTGCGCTTATGCAACAGATAATCAAGAGCAGGAAAACCACGCGCATCAATGTTATTGGCTGCTTCCAGATTATAAGAACCTGAAGTGATGTTGCTTTGTATCTGCACCGAATCGGTTGGAAAAGTATTTACACTCATGCGTAACGAAACCTGCATAGCCGGACCAAATTCAAATGCAGAACATTTTTGCCATGATAAATAAGCATTCTTAAATGTTGTTTGAAGTGTTGTCAGCTTTAAATTATCTGGTGCTGTTGTAAAATCGTTTGCAGCCTGTTGCAGTAAATTCATCTTATCCGACAAATCGGTATAATTTGGGATAATAATGTTGCTGCCAATATTTTCAAGCAGTGCAGTATGGTCAAAATTTACCTGATTATTTCCTTCGGGATTACAGGATGAAAAAACGAGCAATCCCGCCACAAGGCAGAATTGCATGGTGTTAGTTAAAATCTGTTTTAGTTTCATTAAAGGGTGTCTTTTATATCATCCATTCCGTAAATGGTGCTCAAAAGGTTGCGGGCATTATCCAGATCGGTAAGTGTTACTTCATAAAAATTATCACCAACATGAGCTAGAACTTGATCCAGTTCTGTATTGGTAATTTTTTTAGTAGGGTTGTATTGCAAGGCTCTTAAAAATCCAAGAAACTCGCTCAATGTATGATTACGCACAGCATCATTTCCTATTGCTTCTTTTGCTTCGTTCAAGTAGTGAATAGCAGTTCCTGCCGCAATTCGCTCCCAATTTTCTGTGATAATGGTAAGCTGTTCGTTTTTGGTTTCCATGTCTTTATTTGAAATAGCAGCTCTGCCTTTTAAAAAGGCATTCATAATAATGGTATTGGTACCAAGTACTGCATCCATTTCGGTGCTGTATTTACCCCAGTAGCGGCTGCCGGTAGTAGTTACAGGAAAATCAACAGGTACACCAAAATAGCCGAATGCTTCATCCCAATGGTGTTCCATCGCTGTGCCTTCACCTACAGTTACAGTAGTGTTATCAACGGCATCACCAACCTCGCCTTCGGTAAGGTAATGGCCTACTGCCTGATAATAGAGGATAGCTCCCATCAACCCTTTTTCAATAACCTGAGCATATTCAACACCATTTTCACTTTGCAAATATTTTTTTGTTGCATCCGTTGAGCTGGTTACTATTCCCGCTACACCGTTAGAACCCGGTGCACCGCTTTGGCTGGCAAGAGCCGCTGCTTCAAAGTAGTCTTCATACATATCAACATCCGGGGCAAAACATTTGTCCTTTAATTGTTTCCCTGAAGTATTAAGGCCGGCACCTGTGAATTGATTGTTTTCATTGGCAAACATGTCTTTCATTTTTTGAGCATCCAGTGTTACGCCCCCGGGATTAGCCGATTTAATATAGGTCAACAGTTCCTCCATCATGTCTAAACGTGTGGTTTGACCTGCATAAGATACGTTGGTAAAATTGTAAGTAGTAGGCACATCATACTGCGGTTCATCTTCATCGGGTTTACAGGATTGAACAAGAACAAGACAGCAGGCAAGTAAAGCAAACTGTGTAAGTGAGAATAGTCTTTTCATCAGGGTATATATCTTTTGTTTAGAATGATTTTAAATAACAAGGACAAAAGTATGCCTGACATCAGGTTCATGCAATACCCTAAATGAGGTAATTTTAGGGGTGGGGTCAGAATTTATTTGACCATGTATAGTGTGCAGGGATAGGTTTCCGAGCTCTCGTTAATGCTCTTAGGAAAAATCAGAAGGGTAGCGAGCTCTGGTTAGTGCTCTTAGAAAAAACTTAGACGGCTTTCTGGAAATCGGGGATAGGAAACTTATTCTAAATCGTCATTCAGAATCTCATCGTCCAAAGACTTATCTTCTTTGGTTTTCTTTTCAGGTGATTTTGAGTCGTTAGATTTGCCTGATGATGTTTTAGTATTTGATGAAGGATTTGAAACTGTTTTTTCTGCCGGCACATACTTTTGACCTTTTTCTTTTGAATTACCGGTAAAAGTCATTTCGGTCTTCACCTTGTGTTTGGATGTTTCCCATGTCATAGTTCCGTCAATCATATCGCCAAATACAGTTCCGGTGATAAGAAGGTATTCTTCTTTACTGTTTTTGATTGAACCCTTGAAATCAAATGTGCGGGCTTCACCGGTAGTGTCTGCTTTAGTAACTTCATAATCGCCCTGTACAAAACCACCGTTATCAGCCATCATCATGTGTTTTGTTTTTATTTTTCCGGAAGAAAAACCCAATTCATCAGAAAAAATTTTAGTCTTTTTTCCTCCCTTCATGGTAACTTCAATTAAGTAATTTTTTTTGTGCAGATAAGTGTCTTTTACCTTTTTCTGTGCAAAAACAACATTTGCAAAAACCGTAAAGATTATAAGAGCAGCAATGGTTTTATTAGTAGTCATTGTAGTGTTAAATTAATTTCTAAAAATTGTTAAAAATCCTTTCTTTGTGCCTTGTTCAGGATCCGGCACAGAAAGAATATACATGTATGTTCCCTCTGCAAAATCTTCTCCGTCCCAATCGTTTTTGTAAT
>CAMBRL010000039.1 GCA_945870105.1 Chitinophaga pinensis | reverse complement strand
GAAGTGTAGTGACTTATAAATTCAGGTTCAAAGGCAGTCATTTTTGTTCCTGCGCCAAAACAATAGAAATGTAGTTTGCCATCAATCGGAATTAAGAAAGGTTCTCTGAAATCTCTTCCCACAAAAAACTCCATTTCTTTTTTCCAGTTTGCTCCATCCGCAGTTGAGATAATATACATACCTGTTTTCTTTGAAGCAAAATGCGTTGGTCCTGTCCGGAAAGCCACATACAATCGGTTGTTGAAAATGCTGATAGAAACATTGTTATTTGATTTCTGCGGCTTTACCTCTTTTGGTAAATCAAGAGAAGGAATTAACCAATATGGTTCACTTAATTTTGGACAGTAGTTCGTGTTGGTATTTATACTATCGTCAAAAAATGCGGGGTCATCAGGGGTAACAGGATTTAAAGGAAGGTAGGAAGAAAGCACTGCTTTCATTTCGTCAGGCGCGGCTGACTGAAATTTATTCAGCGGATTACAGGCAGAAAAAAAACTTGCTGCTGCAATCACCAGCAGTATGTTTATTCTTGAAATCATTTTGGTAACTGATTTGTAGTTGACAAATCAGCTTAGTTTTTCTATTGCCTCAGCAAGTGACAGCGCATATTGCTCACCACTGCTCATGTTTTTCAGAGCAACAATCCCCTTAGCTATTTCATCTTTGCCTGCTGTAATTACAAACGGAATTCTCTTTGCGTCTGCATAAGAAAACTGTTTCTTTAGTTTTGCAATATCCGGGTATAGCTCGGTATTGATGCCTGCTTCACGTAGTTTTCTTGTAATTTGTAAAGCATAGTTTTCTTCTTCTTCACCAAAATTAACAACCAATACTTTTGTTGATGCAGAAGCTGAATCCGGAAACATTTTCAGTTCTTCCAGCACATCATAAATCCTGTCGGCACCAAATGAAATGCCTACACCTGAAACATCCGGCAAACCGAAAATGCCTGTTAAGTCATCATATCTTCCGCCACCACAAATGCTGCCGGTAAAGGTGCTTTTGGGTTCATTTACTTTTACTTCTATGATTGCTCCGGTATAGTAATTAAGTCCTCGGGCAAGGGTTGGGTCGAATTCAAGTTTTGCGCTTTTTAATTGAAATAAACTAATAGTATCAAATAGATATTTAGTCTCCTCAACACCTTTTAAACCTATATTGATATTGTCAGAATCTCTAAAATTATCATCTAAACAATTTATGATACCTAAATCTTTTCTATAGATGTGTTCTTGGTTTCTGATTTCAATGTCGGCATCTTCGGATCTATAACCGAAATTGATTAGTTGTTCTTTGGTGTAAAAAATATAATCTTCTTCAGTTGGGAAAATACAATCAAAAATGATTTCTAATTTATCTTCACTAATTCCTTTGCTTTTTAACTCTTGAATTACAGCATCCTTTCCAATCTTGTCAAATTTGTCAATAGCAACTGTAATATCTGTTAATCTATCTGAGCAACCACAATAGTCTGCAACTCCTTGTAATATTTTTCTGTTGTTAATTTTAATAGTAACACTTAATCCGAGTTTAGAATAAACTTCATCAATAATTTGAATTAACTCTAACTCATTCAGTAGTGAATTGCTGCCAATTACATCGGCATCACATTGATAAAACTCGCGGTAGCGTCCTTTCTGCGGGCGGTCTGCGCGCCACACCGGTTGTATCTGGTAGCGTTTAAATGGGAACGTAATTTCGTTACGGTGCATCACAACATAACGGGCAAAAGGAACGGTTAAATCATAACGCAATGCTTTGCCTGAAATTCCATTAGCGATAACAAATGATTCCGTTGCATTGATAACGGCATTTCTTTGAGCCATTGCAAAAGCATACTTTAATACTTCAATAGGTGTTTTTTGCTGTAAATCATTTGGCTTAATTGATAAATACTCTTCAAATCCTTTATCAATAACTTCTTTTTTTATTTCAGAAAAGAAATCTCCCGAATCAAGAATTTTAAAAATCAATCTATCTCCTTCCTCGCCATATTTCCCCATCAGCGTTTCGGTATTTTCCATAGAGGGTGTTTCAATGGGCAAATAGCCGTAGCGTTGGTAAACCGAGCGTATGTTGTCAAAAATATAATTGCGTTTCACCATTTCTGCCGGTGAAAAATCGCGTGTGCCTTTTGGGATAGAGGGTTTCAATGTCTTTGGTTTGTGGGCAAATATAGTCAGAAGTAGAACTTGTTTGAACGTCACCCTGAACTTGTTTCAGGGTCTGTTATTGGAGATGCTGAAACAAGTTCAGCATGACGGTAGATTATTTCTCCACTTTGTAAACCTCTGTCCACGCATTGCGCTTTTCAAAGCGCTCCAGCAGTTTCAGGCGTTTGGTGGTTTTTAAAAACTCGTAGTTCTCTTTGTCTTCTACATTCGAGAAAACAGCATATTCGGTTTTGTCTGTAAATTTTCCATCTACGTTGCTGAATTTATTGTCTTCTGCAACATAACCCGAATAAGGATTTTCCATGTAACGTTCCATCAGAAAATAGCCGTAAAAATTTTTGTCTTTCAGTTCTTTTTCCTGACAGTAAGCAATCGCTTTCTCATGTGTTTCAATAGCATCGGCATATCCAAGATTGTGATCTGAATTGGTGCGTTTGTTTATTTCCTGCCATTGCAAACCTGCTACTACAACCAACGCCACCCAAGGCACCCAGTTGAAATCAAACGCTTTGTTAATACTGAATGCAAATAACAATGCTATAACAGGAATTACTGACATCGTATAACGGTCGGAATAAAAATTGAGGCAACTGAAAAGGAGGTAAACAAAAATGTAAAGCAATAAAACCAACACTGCTTTGCTCTCATTCTGTTCCAGCGTTTTTCCGCTGAAAGGCACTACTAGTAAGGCAATAATGGTAGAGAACGTGAGCAGGTTTCTTCCCTGATAAATAAAAACATAGGCTGCATAACGCTCTAATTGATTTAAGATTTTTTCAGGAGTACTTGCAATTAAACCAATATGTTCCGGAAAAAAGAACCATCCCTGAATCATATTCTGATAAACGAAATAAGCAATAAAAGGAATCAGCGGCAAGGCAATAACAAGGGAGTTGACAAAAAACTTTTTCCACTTTTTACCATCGCTTGAAAACATCGCTTCGAGTAAGGTCCAGAGCAGGAGCGTGGCAATAACGGTTAATCCTGATTCTTTTGTGAACAGTGTTAAGATACCAGCCAAAACATAGAGTATCCGTTTGTTGTCTAAGTAAAAATAAAAGGTAATAAGCGAGAACAACGCCAGCATAACTTCTGGCAGCAATAAACCGCTTTGTGCTAAAAATATCGGTTGCAACGCCAATACAAATGCAGCAGTAAATCCAACTTTATCATTCAGAAAAATCTTTTTACCGAACAGGTAAACGGCAACAAACAACAACACCGAAAGGAACAAAGGAAAGATATGACCAACTGTAGTTGATGTTCCGAATGCTGTCATCCATGCTGCACCTAAAAAATGAAACAGTAAAGGATGTCCGCGTGAAAGTTCGGGAGGAAGTGCATCAGGCAATATTCCCAGCTTGGTTGCTTCCATCGTGCGGATAGCAGGGCCATACACCCAGGCTTCGTCCCAGTAATAGGGGAGGGAGAGGAACGGAATCTTAACTCCCACAAAAACAATTATCACCAGCAGCAGACCGGTAAAGAAGGGGTTGTTTTTTAGGTAGTCAATCATATTTTTCTCCTCGTCATGCTGAACTTGTTTCAGCATCTTATTGCAAGACCCTGAAACAAGTTCAGTGTGACGTTTTAATTTACACCACTAATTTTTTATAACGTAATCTGTGTGGTATTGCATCACCCATACGTTTCTTGCGGTTTTCTTCGTATTCGGTGTAACCGCCTTCAAAATAATATACCTGTGAGTTTCCTTCAAAGGCAAGAATGTGTGTGCAAACTCTGTCTAAGAACCAACGGTCGTGTGAGATGATAACTGCACAGCCTGCAAAACTTTCCAAACCTTCCTCTAAGGCACGCAATGTGTTTACGTCAATATCGTTGGTAGGCTCATCCAGCAGCAATACGTTGGCTTCCTGTTTTAAGGTCATAGCAAGGTGCAGGCGGTTACGCTCTCCGCCCGAAAGCACTTTTACTTTCTTGCCCTGGTCTTGCCCGTTGAAGTTAAAACGTGATACATACGCACGTGAGTTAAGGCTACGGTTGCCCATTTCAATAATTTCATTGCCTCCGGAAATAACTTCCCACACCGTTTTCTCAACATCAATGCCCGCATGTGCCTGGTCAACATAAGCAACCTTTACGGTTTCGCCCACTTTAAATTCTCCTTTGTCAACTTTTTCCTGTCCCATAATAAGGCGGAACAAAGTTGTTTTACCCGCACCATTCGGACCAATGATTCCCACAATTCCCGCAGGCGGTAATTTGAAATTCAGGTTCTCGTATAACAATTTATCACCGTATGCTTTTGAAACATTGATGGCTTCTATAACTTCGTTACCCAAACGCGGACCGTTAGGGATATAGATCTCCAGCTTTTCCTCTGTTGCTTTTACATCTTGATTCAACATGCGGTCGTATGCACCCAGCCTTGCTTTCTGCTTTGCCTGTCTTCCTTTAGGGCCCATGCGCACCCAGTCCAACTCACGCGCCAATGTTTTCTGACGTTTGCTTTCGGTCTTTTCTTCCTGCGCCAAACGTTTGCCTTTTTGTTCCAGCCATTCGGTGTAGTTTCCTTTCCACGGAATACCTTCACCGCGGTCAAGCTCTAATATCCAGCCTGCAACATTGTCAAGGAAATACCTATCGTGGGTGATGGCGATAACAGTGCCTTTATATTGTTTCAAATGTTGCTCCAGCCAGTCAATTGATTCGGCATCCAAGTGGTTGGTTGGCTCATCGAGCAACAGAATTTCAGGTTCCTGCAACAACAAACGGCAAAGTGCAATTCTTCTTCTTTCACCGCCCGACATCGTGCCAACTAATTGGTCGCCTTCAGGACAACGCAACGCATCCATGGCACGTTCAATTTTGCTGTCTAATTCCCACAGGTTGTGTTGGTCAATCAAGTCATTCAGTTGTCCCTGACGGGTAATAAGTTTATCCATCGCCTCATCGCTCATGGGTTCGGCAAATTTGTTATTCACCTCTTCGTATTCTTTCAGGATGTCGGCCAGTTCTTTCACACCTTCCATCACAATTTCTTTTCCTGTTTTGCTGTCGTCTAATTTTGGTTCCTGTTCCAGGTAACCTACTTTGTAACCGGGTGAAAAAGCTACTTCACCGTCAAATGATTTCTCAACGCCTGCAATAATTTTAAGCAGGGTTGATTTACCCGAACCGTTAAGACCAATGATACCAATCTTAGCTCCATAATAGAAAGAGATGTAAATGTCTTTCAGTACTTGTTTTTGTGGTGGAAAAGTCTTGCTGACTTTCACCATCGAGAAAATTATTTTTTTATCGTCTGCTGCCATGCTTCTTTATTGTTGAGAAAGTATAAATGTTTTGAAAGTTTGAATGTTCATCAGCTAATTAGCTAATAGTCAAATCAGCTAATTAAAATGAGCGTGCAAATATCGTAAAATAGGCTTCACTCCGCAGGGAAAAATACCGGATGTTTTTCGTTGTATTTACGCAGGTAAAGAAAGAGCATATCTTTTTTCTGTGATTTCTTAAGCGAGTTAAATTCTTCAAACAGACGCTGGTCGCGTTGCAAAATATTTTCAAGGTTTTCCTGAGTAAAATCCATTGTTTTTCCCGTCTTAAAATCCATCATCATCTGCCGCATCTCCTGTGTGGTAGTGGGCATGCTGCCCGGGCCGTAATAGGGATTCATAAACGGACTGTTCATGCCGTTGTAGTAAACCGTTATGGTGGCCACAAAATGCGAAAGGCTGCCCAGCACTGCTATGCGGTTGTAATCACCATCAATGCTAATAAGGATATTACCGTTGCGCGAAAAGCCCCACACATTTTCTGTACTCAGTGTTTGCACTGAATCGTTTGCGTCTTTATAACTGAATGTTTTTTCGTCAAGAATACTTGGCAAAAACTCAGTATCGGATTTATCAAATTTACTGATGATAGAATTTTTAGGAACAGGGTTATTGTTCTTGAACTGGTCAAAGTTTAGGTAAACGCCTTCACGAAATTCAAAGCCCGCCATATATTGTACCAACTCCTGTGCGCTGAGTTGAAGGCTTGCAAAAATAAACAGCAGAAGCAGCGCAGTGGATTTCATTGCTGCAAAAATAAGAAGAGTTTTGAGTGTTTTTTGTTACACAGAGTAAAGCCTGAGGAGGCACAGAGTTGCACAGAGGGTTTGTCATGATGAGCGTAATCGATGGGTAGTTAAATCTATATACTCCGATTTCCGTAACATTTAGCTCATTTTCCAACTGTCCGAAATTAATACAATTGCGGAAGTAAATCACTTCAAAAATCTTGTTGAATTATAGAACAGTCTTCTTTGATGTCTTAAAAGACTTATTGAATGAATTAATAAGCACTTCACTATCTGAAGATACTTATTTAATCACTGAATAGACTTCTTTGATGACCAAGAAGACTTGTTAAGTTAATGGACATACTTGTTCATTAACTTGATATAGTTATTGAACGACTTAACAGACTTGTTGATGACTATTTAACCCTTACTCTCCACCCCCTCAAAATACTCCCTTTGCTTCTTAGTTTTTCCGGGCATCAGCAGCATAATCAGGTTAGAGAGCGTGAAGGCAATAGGGGAGAGCACCAACAAACCAATGGGCAGGTACCACGCAAATAATTTGGTTCTCACTCTTCGTTTGGGGTCGCCCGGGCCTCCTTTGGCCGAGATAAATTGTGCCCACTTGCGGAAAATAAACTTGGCACGCAGTTCAAGATTTACTAAGGTCTTAACCATCGATACTCCGCCCTGCGCCACTAGTTTTTCTTGTAAACGCTGAAACTCATTTTTGTTCAGTACTTCCAAAATGGTGTCGCCAAAACGTGATGCTTCGGTTATATCTTTTTCCGAAATTCCCGTTGGCGGTAAAATGCCGAAGTAGTTTTCTTTTTTGTTGTAGAACAGCCAGCCGACAATAGTAGCCACGCTTACTAAGTTGGGTGCGCGATCTATCAGCGCAATGTTGCCCATCAGGTTTGCGCCTGCATTCTTCAACATCAGCTTCACACTTTCCTGTGCGTTGAGCCACATGTTGCGCGATGCACTTACGGTAATTACATTTTTGCCGTTCAGCAATTGAGCAGCTTCTTTGCTTTTTAAAAAACCTGTAAGCGGCTGCGAAGGCGACAGAAACCAAACCTGACAACCCAGAATAATTAAATCAAAATGCTCGGAAGTATTTACTTTCATTGGCTGCATCTCAATCGGCTTTTCCAACACCGATTCAGGGAAGGCATCAAAAAACTCTTTGCTTGTCCACGGAAATGGGAAAGGCTTTAGCGGTTTTAGTTCTTCGTAGGTAATAGAAACCGATGCGTCTGATTTTAGTGGAGTGAGTATTGAATCTAAAACCCTTGTCAGCTGACCGGTTTGCGAATAGTGAATGACAAGAATTTTTTTCATGAAGCTTTCTCCCAAAAATCATAATAGTTAAACCACTGCAGCGGATATTTCCGCACCAACTTATCCATCGAAGATACATATTCTTTCAGTAAATCTTCATAACCATTTTTACACACACTTGGTTTTGTTGCAGATAAAGCATAATGTCTTTTGCTTGCTTTAAAGGCGTAAACAAAGGAGTATGGCACTTTGAAATATGCTGCAAGATGAAAAGGTCCGTAGGGAAACAAAGCATCTTCACCCAGAAAATTGGCTGTAACAGTTTTACTGCCTTTTACAAATCTGTCGCCATGCAGGCATATCAATTCATTATCGCTCAGGCGCTTTTTGATTTCAAAAATATGGCTCAGGTCGTTGGGCTTTATCACAATAATATTTACGCTTCGTTTGCCGGTTACACTTTCCAGTGTCTTTTTTATTTTTTCGTGTTCCTCATCAAACATCACAATGTTAATGGGCATGCTCAGTCGCTTGAAAAGATAACCCGCCACTTCCCAGTTACCAATATGTGAACTGATAAGAATACCTCCTTTGCCTCCTTTACCCATTTCAACAATGTTTTCTTCGCCATTAAACTCGTAAGTAAATTTATTGCTGAAACCGGCCATCACACAAACCTTATCAATAATGGTTTGCCCGAAAATATAGTAGTTACGGTAAATATTCAATCCTGATTTTACAGGACTATATCCCAGTTTGCGGAAATACTTATAAATATAAGGAGTTGCTTTTGGTGTGAAGAAAACAAAGTAAAGCGCTACAAAACGTAGCAGCGAATAAGCAGGAGTTACACCAAAATTTTTAAGAAGAAAAATAAAAATGCTGTAGCCGAGAACGTTGCCGCGGGTTTTACCGTCCCAAGCCATTGTACTTAAGCAGGCTGGTTTACCTTTTCAATAATGTAGTCGTAGAAATCCTGAAAGGTTTTGATGTTTACAAAATCCTCGCCTTTGGCTTTAAAACCAAAGTTATTTTCAATCACCACTACTAAATCAACAAAGTCAAGACTGTCTAAATCCAGTGTTTCTTTCAGGCTCGCTTCAGGAGTTATTAAATTAATGTCTGCTTCAAATTCATCTACTAAAAAACCGTTTATTTTTTCAATGATTTCCTCGTTGCTCATATCTTCTTTTTACTTTACTTTCTTAACTATCAGTGATGAGTTTGTTCCGCCAAACCCAAAAGAGTTCGACAAAAATACATCAATATTCTTTTCAATTGTTTTAGAAACAATATTCAGTTTTGCTGAATCTTCGTCCGGTGTTTCAAAATTGATGTTGGGTGCTACAAATGAATTTTGCATCATCAGCAATGAATACACAATTTCACTTGCTCCTGCCATCCAGCACTCATGCCCTGTCATTGATTTTGTTGATGTAACGGGACATTTTGCATCACCAAAAACTTCGTGAATGGCGCGTGCTTCAAACATATCACCGATAGGAGTGGAGGTAGCATGTGCATTGATGTAATCCACATCTTTTACAGAAATACCTGCATCTTTCAGCGACATTTTTAATGAGCGTGCAGAGCCTTCAACACTTGGTTGAGAAATATGTCCGCCATTGCTGGAAAAGCCGTAGCCGATAACTTCACCAAGAATGGTTGCTCCGCGTTTTATGGCGTTTTCATAACTTTCTAAAATAACAGTTGCTGCGCCACCGCTAGGAACAAGACCGTCACGATTTTTATCAAATGGGCGTGAAGCTTTTGTCGGCTCATTTTCACGAACAGAAAATGCGCTGATGCCGTCAAATGCGCCCATGCTGTATGGGTTTACTTCCTGACCGCCTCCACAGATAACAGTTTCCTGCATTCCGTGCTTGATTAAAAAATAACCCATGCCAATAGAGTGCGAGCCGCTTGCACAAGCACCACTCACCGTAAAGTTGATTCCTTTCAATCTGAAAATGGTAGAAAGGTTCATGGTGATGGTAGAATTCATGCTCTGAAAAATAGAGCCTGAGCCCATCAATGTTGTATCTTTTTTCTGGCGCATCACATCAACGCCTTCTATTACAGCTCTTGCTGTACTGTCGTTTCCGTAAAGAATTCCTACAATGTTATTGTCCAGAAATGCATCGTCAATCTTTGCCATTTTCAATGCTTCGTCTGTTGCAAGAAAAGCATACTCTGCTTCTTCGGGCATGGAGTTGCGGAAGCGTCTGTGCAGTTTGTCTTTCAGATTTGGAACAGGCAGAATTCCTGTTAATGCAGAACGGAAACCCATTTCCTTACGGATAGCCTCAAATCCAATTCCTGATTTTCCCTTAAAAAGCGAATCGCGCACCTCTTCCACATTCTGTCCGATGCAACTGTAAACTCCGATTCCTGTAATTACTACTCTGTTCATCTATGTATAAAGTCCTCCGTTTACATGCAACACTTCACCTGTAATATATGATGCTTTTGGTGAAGCCAGGAAAGCTACTGCATCAGCTACCTCTTCAGGTGTTCCGAAGCGTTGCGCAGGAATAATTTGTTTGTAATCTTTTTCATCAAACCCTTCGGTCATGTCGGTTTTAATAAAGCCGGGAGCAACTGCGTTTACGGTGATGTTTCTTCTTCCTAATTCCTGTGCCAGTGCTTTGGTTGCCCCAATAACACCTGCTTTTGCTGCCGAGTAATTTGTTTGTCCGGGCAAACCTTTTACACCTGAAAGTGAAACCACATTTACAATGCGCCCATAGCGTTTTGCAACCATGCCTTTAATTACGGTTCGGGTTACAAAAAAGAAGCTGTCTAGGTTTGTTTTTATAACGCTGTCCCATTCTTCATCTTTCATAAAAGGAAGCAGTTGGTCTTTGCGGATGCCGGCATTGTTAATCAGAACTTCAACAACTTTGTCTTTGTTCTCGTCCACCCATTTACCAAGAACAGCTTCAATTTCTTCTCGCTTTGAAACATCAAATTTCAAAAGCTCACCTGTAGTTCCTTTTTCTGTAACAGCTTGTAAGGTTTGTTTTGCCGCTTCTTCGTTACTCTGGAAATTAATGATAATGTGATACCCCTGTTCAGCAAGTTTCAGGCAAATGGCTTTGCCAATACCACGCGAACCACCTGTTACCAATGCACATTTCATAATTTAGAACTTATAAAAAACGCCTGCATCAATTGCCGGATAAACATTGGTTTCTGTTTGTGGAAGAGGGCCACCGCCACCACCACCTGATACATCAGTTATAGGAAAAGAAACACCTGCGCCTAAATTAACGCCTAAATGTTTCCCGAAAATATAATCAGCACCTGCAAGCACAGCAGGACCAAACAGAACATCACTGAACTGTCCTCTGTCACCTGTTTCATAAAGGTAGTAATCATCATCTCTGCCAACCATGCCCATTTGAAAGTCAACGTAAATCCATTTATAGACAAACAATTTAACACCAAAATCAAATTGTATTCTGTTTTGAAATGAACCTGTTCCTTCATAAAAAAAAGGTCTTGGATAAAGTCCTAACCCAGTATGTAAGCCAAAACCTACTATGCCGCCAACACGAAACTGAAAACGGGTTCCCGCTCCACCATAACTATTTCCAAAACCAGCGCCAAGACTTACATATTTATCGTGACCATTTAGTTGAAACTTTGACTTTGGTTTTTCAGGTTGTTCTTCCTCTTTTTTATCTCCCTCAAATGAATAAACGTATTGATCTTCTTCCGTTGTTTTTTCCGGTGTTTGCTCCTGAACTTTGGTAAAGGCTTCTTCTGTTCCGTCCTGGTATCTTATGGAAATAACATCCTCAACTTTTACTGTGCGTACAGGTCCTTCCGGCTGGTCAAACTTCTTAAATTTGATAATTTCCGGAGTGATTTCTTCAACCTTGGCGCGATATTCTGAACCATCTTTCATATAGATGTAATCCTGTGCCTGCGCAGCAATTGTAATGAAAAAGAAAAGCACAACAGCACTTAGCTTACGAGAAAACATTTTTGAGTGGGTTTTCATTAAGAATTAGGTTTTTTAATTTGGTTAATTCTTCGTTGCGGGGCTTATCGTCTGTAAACTTAGGCGCAATTTTTCTCAGGTTTTTGAAAATCTTTTGTGTTGCAGGCGAAAGATTGGTTTCAAAACCAAGATAATCCACTGCCTGCAAGATGGTCATGAATTCAATTGCCAGAATTTCTGCCGTATTATCCACCACTTTTTTTGTAATCAGTGCAGCGTTTGTTCCCATGCTTACAATATCCTGATTGTCGTTATTATTAGGGATACTATGCAAATACATTGGATAAGCAAGCGTTTGATTTTCTGCAGTGGTTGAAGTTGCCGTAAACTGAATTCCCTGCATTCCGAAGTTCAGACCGAGTTTGCCAAGGTTTACAAAAGGAGGAAGTTTTCCGTTCAGCTTGTCATTGAGCAGATAATTCAGCTGACGTTCGCACATCATACTCATTTTAGCAACGGCAATTTTCAGCTTATCCATTTCAAACGAAACATAATCACCATGGAAGTTACCGCCATGATAAACGTTTTCGTTTTTGTGGTCAATGATCGGGTTGTCGTTGGCTGAGTTTACTTCATTCAGCAATACGTTTTCTGCATTTAAAATTGTGTCGTAAACAGGGCCAAGTATTTGCGGAACGCAGCGCAGCGAGTAATATTCCTGAACTTTATCTTTCAATACTTCAACTTCCACCTTTTTGCTGTACAGGTGATCTGGACGGTGACGAATGAGTTTGCTTCCCTTTAAAGCATGGCGCATGGTTTCAGCTATTTTCTTCTGTCCGCTATGGATTTTAGCATTGTTCAGTCCTTCCGAAAAATGGTCGTCAAAGGCTTCAACAATCTCGTTAATCATGGAAGAGGCAATAATGCTCCACGACAACAGGTTTTGTGATTTCAGAATGTTGATTAATCCAATTCCGGTCATTGCTGCTGTTCCGTTCATCAGCGCAATTCCTTCGCGGATATGGATTTGCAGTGGTTTAATTTTCGCTGCTTTCAACGCAACAGATGCTTTTACTTTTTTACCTTTGTAAAACACATCACCTTCACCAATCAGGTTAAGCGCAAACTGAGCAAGCTGCACCAAATCACCACTGGCTCCCACGCTTCCGTGTTCAGGTATGTAAGGGTAAATATCGTTATTGATAAAAGCTACAATGGTTTCAGCAAGGCTTTTGTGAATGCCGGAAAGCCCAAGCATCAAGGTGTTTAAACGCGCCAGCATTACTGCCTTTGCATATTCTTCAGGCAATGGGTTTCCAAGTCCTGAGCAATGGCTGCGGATTAAATTGTATTGCAATGCCAGTTTATCCTTCTCACTGATGCGGTATTGCGCCATCGGTCCGAAGCTGGTGTTGATTCCGTAAATCAATTTATTATGTGAAAAATCATCAAGGAACTTGTGGTTTTCTTCCACATTTTTCAATGCAGACTTATCGAGGGCGATTTTGTCACCATCAAATAAAATCGTTTTAAAGTTTCCGAGATTTAAATACCTGTTACCTATTACTACCATCCTGTTTTTTCGAAAAAGGATGCAAGTTTAATGAATTGTTCCTTTGTTTGTAATCGTAAATTAACAATTACAAGGAAAATGATTTTAATCAATTAGTCTGTTTGTGGTTGTTAAAATTTAATTTTGTCCAAAATTTAATGGAATGCAAATAGAAAAGACGGATGTTTTGGTGATTGGTGCAGGTCCTTCGGGAACTGTAGCCGCCTCTTTAGTAAAGAAAAACGGACTGAATGCGATTATAGTTGAGAAACAGAAATTCCCCCGCTTTGTTATAGGTGAAAGTTTACTGCCCCGCTGCATGGTTCATCTTGAAGATGCGGGTTTGCTGGATGCTGTTAAAGCGCAGGGATTTCAGGAAAAGTTTGGCGCGAAGTTTTTGAAAGGTGATAAAATGTGCGATTTTAACTTTTCGGAACAGTTTACAGAAGGTTGGAAATGGACCTGGCAGGTGCCGCGTGCTCAGTTTGATAAAGCGCTGGCTGATGAAACAGAGAAAAAAGGAGTTCCGGTTTATTACGAAACAGGTGTTGTGGATGTGCAGATGAACGGAAGCGAATCGCTTACCACAGTTGAAGATGCTAACGGAAACAAAAGACAGATTGAAGCAAAATTTATTATTGACTCAAGTGGTTACGGACGCGTGTTGCCTAATCTGTTTGATTTGAATAAGCCATCGAATTTTCCTGCGCGCAAAACATTGTTTGCGCATGTAAAAGATGTAAGGCGTCCAAATAATATTGACGGAAACCGTATCACCATCATTGCGCATCATACCGATGTTTGGATCTGGGTAATTCCATTTTCAAACGGAAATACTTCACTGGGTTTTGTTGGCAACAACTGGTATTTTGAAAATTTTTCGGGAAGCCCTGAAAAGCAATTCAGGGAAATGGTGGAAGAAGTTCCGCATATCAATGAGCGTTTTCGTGATATTGAGTTAGTATTTGAGCCCCGCACCATTGAGGGCTGGAGTATTTCGGTAAAACAGTTTTATGGCGATGGTTATGCCTTGACCGGAAACAGCAGTGAGTTTCTTGACCCCGTATTTTCATCAGGTGTAACATTTGCTACCGAATCAGGAGCAGTAGCTGCAAAACTTGCCTGCCGCCAGATTAAAGGAGAAATAGTGGATTGGGAAAAAGACTTTACCCAACACATGAAACAGGGTGTTGATACTTTCCGCTCTTATGTGACGGGCTGGTATGACGGCACCTTGCAGGATATTTTCTTCTCGCCTAAAGTGGATTTGAATATTAAAAAGCAGATTTGCTCGGTGCTTGCGGGTTATGTGTGGGATCTTGATAATCCGTTTGTGAAGAAACACAGCCGCGTTATTGGCAACCTTGCTAATCTGGTTAAGATGGAAGCCGGAGCACTTTAAAATATCGAATATCGAACAAGGAATTTAGAATTACGAAGTACACCTAACGTTCTAAATTCAGTGTTCCTTGTTCAATATTCAATATTCATTATTCACTTACTTTTTCCGCGCAGCGCTCGCCATCCATAGCGGCCGACACAATTCCTCCGGCATAACCACCACCTTCACCGCATGGATATAAACCTTTGATTTGAGGGTGTTGTAACGTCTGATTATCTCTTGGAATGCGCACAGGTGATGATGTTCTGGATTCGATGGCTACTATTACCGCTTCATTGGTTAAATAGCCACGCATCTTTTTGCCGAATTCAATAAAACCTTCCCGCAAGCGGTCTGAGATTGCTGCCGGCAAAACATCTTTTATCATCACTGACTTTACTCCCGGTTGGTATGAGGTTTCGGGTAGGGCAGGAGAGAGTATATTTTTTGTGAAGTCAACTAAACGCTGTGCGGGTGCGGTCTGTGTTCCACCTGCCGAGGCGCAAATTGCCTGCTCCAATGCCTGCTGGTATTTCATTCCGGCAAGCGGACCATATTTTTCAAATGCTTTGTAATCTTCAGGTTCAACGGAAACCACAATGCCTGAATTTGCAAAGGGGTTATTGCGCTTAGAGGGCGACCAGCCGTTGGTTACCACCTCGCCAGGTGCTGTGGCGCAAGGTGCAATAATTCCGCCCGGACACATACAGAACGAGTAAACGCCACGCCCCTGCACTTGTTGAACTACATTGTAAGGTGCGGCAGGCAAATACGGATGCCGCACATCGCAGTGGTATTGTATTTTGTCAATCAGTTGTTGCGGATGTTCTACTCGAACTCCCATGGCAAAGGGTTTTGCTTCCAGAAGAATCCCCTTGCTGTGAAGCAACTCATAAATGTCACGTGCCGAGTGACCGGTGGCAAGGATGATGGAATCGGCTTCTATTTTATCACCATTGTGGAGGGTAACACCTTTTACTGTGTTGTCTTTTATCAGAATATCGGTCACCCGTTTTTCGAAATGTATTTCACCGCCTGCATTTAGTATGGTTTCGCGGATGGCTTCAATAATGCCGGGCAGCTTGTTAGTGCCGATGTGGGGATGTGCATCAATCAATATTTCTTCGGTGGCACCGTGTTGCACAAATACGGAGAGTATGCTGCGAATATCGCCCCGCTTGTTGCTGCGGGTGTAGAGCTTGCCATCGGAATAGGTGCCTGCACCGCCTTCGCCAAAGCAGTAATTGCTGTCGGGGTTTACGATGTGTTCTTTGTGGATGGCTGCTAAATCGCGCCTGCGGTCGCGGACATTTTTGCCGCGCTCAATGATGATGGGTTTTCTTCCTTTTTCAATTAATCTAAGTGCAGCAAATAATCCGGCAGGACCTGCACCTACAATGATTATGGGCTTTTTGTTCGTTACATCAGGATAAACCTTGCGCTGAATAAAATCATCTTCCACTACTTTTTCGCCTTTAGCAAACACTTCAAAACTAAGGTTGACTTTTACCTGTTTGGACCGACCATCAAACGATCTGCGTATTAATCTTGAAAATCCAATTTCATTTACATGAACTCCTGATTTTTCGGCTATGGCTTTTACGAGTGCTTCATCAGAGGCGGCTATTTCGGGGGTGACTACAAGGTCTATTCTTTTCATTGTTTTTATGCATTTTAGCCAAGTAGCCAATTAGGCAAATAGCCACTTAGCACTATTTGCCTAATTGGCTACTTGGCTATGTGGCTTTCTTAAAAATTTGGTTTAATCCTGTATTTAGCGTAGAAATTATTGATGTGCTCCACTGCTTCTTCGGGGGTATCAACAACGCGGAAGAGGTTCAGGTCTTCGGGGTTGATGTTGTGCTCTTCTTCCAGCATGGTGGTTTTTATCCATTCTAGCAATCCCGACCAAAACTTTTTGCCTACCAGTACGATGGGAAATTGTCCCACCTTATTGGTTTGTATCAGGGTCATGGCTTCAAAGAGTTCGTCAAGCGTGCCGAAGCCACCGGGCAGCACAATAAAGCCCTGCGAATATTTCATGAACATGACTTTGCGCACAAAAAAGTAATCGAACTGCATCATTTTGTCGGAGTCTATATAGGGGTTGCCGTGTTGCTCAAACTCCAGTTCAATGTTCAGTCCTACTGATTTACCGCCTCCGCGTTTGGCACCTTTGTTGGCGGCTTCCATAATTCCGGGGCCGCCTCCTGTAATAACTCCAAAGCCCGATTTGGTAAGTTTAAAGGCTATTTCTTCAGCCAACAGGTAGTGGTTGTTATCAGGTTTGGTGCGTGCCGAACCAAATATGGATACGCAGGGTCCTATGCGGGCAAGTTTCTCAAACCCGTCAACCAACTCAGCCATTACTTTAAATATCATCCAGCTGTCGTTGCCTTTTATTTCGTTCCAGTCTTTTTCGCCAAAGGCTGAGCGTATTTTTTCTTCGCGTTCTTCTTCGTTGGTCATAGGTGGTTTTTTAGTGGGGTAAAGGTAGGGTAAACGTTGAATAGGGTAGTTTGGTTATTTCTTAAAACCTGCTCACTATCCCAAAATGTATCTTCCCCGAGCGAAATTCAATAGGATTATCAAACTGCTTACCCAAGGCATAGGTGAGTGAGAAGATGCCGATTTTGGTTTCAAACGTAATACCCGCGCCAAAGCCAAAGGGGCGGTCGAAGATGCGTTTACCGCGGCTGGTATTCTCGTAATACGCCCCGTCAAAAAACGTGAAGAGGTAAGAGTTTTGTTCCAGCAGAAAACGGTATTCCACCGTGGCAATGCTGTAGACCGAGGCAAAAATACTTTCCTCATCAAAGCCGCGCAGGGTTTTCAGTCCGCCAATGCGGGGCAACTCATTCTGAAAAAGGTTTTGGTTAATGAGTGTAGCCGCCTGCAAACCCGTTTTTACCGTGCTGCGGTTGCCGATAGGTATGTAGTATTCGGCAATCAGGTCGGCACTGATTTGCAAGGTTTTCAGCTTGATATTGGCGTAGGCCTCGGGATTGATTTTGGCGTTCTGTCGTATGGTTTTATTACCTGCCCTGATGTTGGCATTCAGGCGCACACCCTTGCGGGGATTAAAGCGGTAGTCCAGCTTCTCAAACTTGCCTCCGATACCGTAGAGCAAGGTCTTGACATCGGCATACTGTGGCAGGGTAGTTATATTCTCCAATCCGTAAGTGCTCAGTAAGTTAGATGTGCGGCTGTCGATAAACACTTTAAGGTAGTTTCCCCCGCTGAAAAGGTACTGTAGGCCCCCCGCCATATTGATATTGATGAAGGTGGTATCGCGCTTGTAAAGGTCAAATTTAAGGTCAACTCCAAAAGGCGTATTGAACAGAAAAGGATACACAATCTGCGTTCGTAAATCCTGTGTTTGGGCTTGAAGTTTTCTCCAGTTAATGCTCACCGTTTCTCCCCTGCCGAATGAGTTGAGGAGGTTCAGTTTCAAATCCCCCGTAAGCAAAACCTTACCCGTTTCGGCATTGTTGGGCATAACGCCAATGATACCGTCAAACTGACTGGCACCTTTTCTATCAAGATACACAAACAGCTTAGCCTTGTCTTTGCTGAATACCGCCTGCGGGCTTTGGGTTTCGCGCACAAAAGCCAGCTCTTTGCTGCGAATAGAAATTTTGCGCACCTGGCTCTCGTCATACAGGTCGCCCGGCTTTATCCCGAAATAGTTGAAGAGGTAAACGGGGCGAACCTTGGCGTTGCCTTTTATTACCACGCTGTCGATAAGAAACAGTCCGTTCTTTTTTAGGTTCAGCGAAGCCTGCAGCTTGCCGTCCGTAATCTTCAGACTGTCTAACTTAACCGAGGCAAAGGGATAACCATTGTTTTCGCACCATGCAATAATTCGCTTTTGTAATCGGGTAACACTGCGGAAATAGATAGGCTCACCAAAAAACACTTTCTCCCTGAAGTTAGAGCGGCTCAGAATATCCTCTGTTACATTACCCGCTTTGATGGTAGCCCAGCGATATAACTCACCTGAAGTAATCCAAGCTTTTAAATGCAGGGAATCAATCTTCACGGAACTGTCAACTTTAGCACTCAGGTAGCCGTTATCGTTCAGGCGCAGAATGATGTTTTGCAGTTCGCGTTTCTGTGCGCTGTCGTTTACAAACTCGTTTTTAAAGCCTGTAATCTTGCGGAATTGCTTTTGCGGAAGAATGCTGTCGTTGCGCACCAACTCCAGTTCAAAGAAGCGGTATTGGGCAGAGGAATTAAGGCTCAGCAAGCAAAACGAACTAATTAAAACAATAAAACTCAGTGTAACTCTGTGCATCCTCTGTGTTTCTCTGTGTAACCTAAATCAAACTCTCCAATCAATCTCCCCAATTCCCTTACTGCGAAGGTATTCATTCGTTTTTGAAAAATGCCTGCACCCGAAAAAACCATTGTAAGCCGAAAAAGGGGAGGGGTGTGCCGCTTTCAGGATTAGGTGCTTGTTAGCATCAATCAGCACTTCTTTATTCTGCGCAAATCTGCCCCAGAGAATAAACACAAGGTTTTCTCTCTTGTCCGAAAGCTTTTTGATGGCGGCATCTGTGAAATTCTCCCAACCCTGTTTCTGATGCGATCCGGGAGTATTGGCACGAACCGTAAGCGTTGCGTTAAGCAGTAAGACACCTTGGTCGGCCCACTTCTCCAGATTTCCTGTTTGCGGAATGGGTAAACCTAAATCAGTATTTATTTCTTTAAAGATATTAACCAGTGATGGTGGTTTGGCAATTCCTTCGGGTACAGAAAAACTTAATCCGTGAGCCTGTCCATCGCCATGATAAGGGTCTTGCCCCAATATTACCACCTTCACCTTATCAAAAGGCGTATGGTTAAAAGCCGAAAAAATCTTGTCACCGGGTGGGAATACCTTCTGTGTTTGCTTTTCCAGTATTAAAAAATCTTTAAGTTTTGTAAAATAATCAGCATTGAATTCACTGGAAAGTTGTGTTTTCCAGCTTTCGTCAATTGAAGGATTAACGCTACTCATGTTAAGAAATTGTTTTTTTTGAAAAAATGTTAATAACCTTTAGTTCATTAAATGCGTATGAACATACAATAAATTTACTTTTGCACCCGTTATAATTACATGAATACTCACACACAAAACACCTCACCCTTGAAAAAAGTTGCAATCATTCTCGTTGTATTAGTTAGCTCAGCAATGATTTTCGCATCCTGCAAAACTCACGAAAGTTGCCCTGCATACGGTAGCATTGAGAAACAGGAAGTGAAAGGGTAAGGCGTCATCGCTTTAAATTGCTTTCTACAAGTCACGCTCATAGCGTGACTTTCTTTGTTTTATATCACCAGACAAACTTTACTGTTTGCACCAAATCAGGATGCAAGCTTTTAGCCACCGGGCAATGCAGAGCGGCTGTTTCAATCATCTTCTTTTGCTCGTCATTATAATTATTAGCCGGGAAATATAAATCCACCACTATTTCCGCAATTCTGCGTGGGTTGGCAGCCATAACCTTGGTAACTTCTGCCCGAGCGCCATCAATACTGTAATTATTTTTTTGAGCCGAAATACCAACAGTGGTAAGCATACAAACTCCCAGCGAAGTAGCGGTTAAATCCGTAGGCGAAAATGCTTCGCCTTTGCCCAGATTGTCAACAGGCGCATCGGTAATTATCTCTGTTCCTGATTTAAGGTGAACTGCTTTGCAGCGCAAATCGCCCGTGTAGGTTAATTGAAAGTTTGCCATGGTTAGAATTTTATTGTATTCCTATCTCCTTAAACTCGATAAGGTGGTTGACTTTAATATCGCCTCTGAGGCTTTGCGCCTGAAAAGTGATGCGTTTGTTTTCCCAGTCAATCAGTATCATCCCGAAGTTGCGTTTAAAATATACCCCTCCAACCCGCAGACTGTTGTATTCAAAAGGATACATCGCTCTGTCGTGTGTCAAGCCGCTGGAGGTTAAATCGTAGATAGGGTATTTCACCTCGTAGCCGATGTAGCGGCTTAGTTCGGCAATATGTCTGTCGCCACTAAGAAAAAACACACCTTGGGCATTGCTGCTGCCAATCAGCTTCAGCAAGCGTTCACGTGATTTCGGGAAGTGTCCCCATTTTTCAAAGTTGTGGTCGTTGGGAACAAACTGAATGCTCGAGCCAATGATGTTGATTTTTGCTTTGCTTTCGCGCAGTTCTTTTTCAAGCCATTGCCATTGTGCTTCACCAAGTATATCGGAGTTTTCTCCGGGAGCATCACGGAAGTAGCGGGTGTCAAGCATAATTATTTTAACCATGCGTTCGCCTTCACCATAAACGTATGAATTGTAAACACCTTCCTGCTTTCTGCGCGGGCTGTCTTTGGGAACATCAAAAAAATCAAGATGTTGTTGCTGGCTTTCTTTTTTCTTGGTGTATTCTTTTCCTACATCATTCATGCCGTAGTCGTGGTCGTCCCAGGTGCCGATAACAGGGCATTGTTTTAACAGTAGTTGGTAGTTGGGATTGGTTTTCAGCTTTTCATAATCGCGTTTCATCTTCTCCATATCTTCGGTTTCGGCATAAATATTATCACCTAACCAGATCCACAGTTGCGGATTGTTTTTTGTAATTTCATTCCAGATAAGTTGCTCTCCGCTTTGCATGGCGCAGCTGCCAAAGGCAATGCGGGTCAATTCTGTCTGCTGGGCAAATGAAGAGCCATGAACCAAGAGCCAAGAACCAAGAAAGAAAAAATACCTCATTGAGAAAAAATATAGCTGCAAAGATAGAAGTCGTTCGTCACACTGAACTTGTTTCAGGGTCTTTTTTGTGAGATGCTGAAACAAGTTCAGCATGACGTTAATGCCCTATGCTGCTTTGCGTGCCGCCAGTTTATTTTTATAAAACTCTTTGCTGGCAGCGTAAACGGTTTTATGAAAAACGGCATATACCGTTCCTTTGTCGTCTTCATATTTTAGCGGAAGTTCAAAAGTGTATTCACCTTGTTCACTAACTTTTTGTTTGATAGTTGCTATCGTTTCGTCATCAATCAGAAAACGACATTTTACTTTTTTAATAATAGGGCGCACAAATTTCATGGAAGCACCTTTGTCCCAAACTACATAGTCTTTGCCAAGTATTTCCAAGAGCATCAACATGAAATAGGGATCAACCGAACTGTAGATGCTGCCGCCATAAACAGTTCCAACGCGGTTCCATGTGCGGATATTGCGTTTGATGGATACATGCAGTTCTTTGAAATCACCTGCTATAAATTCTACTTTTCCGCCCGTGCACCAGATGCAGGGCCAGATATTCATTCCCCATCGCACTTTGCGGGATTTAGATGATTCGGTTTTGGTTGTTGGGTATTGTTTCATGGTGGCAAAGTTGTGAAAGATTTTTTGTTTAATCAGTCAGTAAACAAATCTATACATGAGGTGTTTACAAATTTCAGATATACTTTTTCAACTATATTTAAGCCCTAAATCAAAATACTTTATGAAAAAACTGATTACACTTTTCCTTTTCTCATTTGCTGTTTGTCATTCATCATTTTCACAAACGTACCCTGTGGGCTATGTTTATACAACCTATAATGATCCAGTTCGCAGCCGCGATGTTACTTGTTGGATTTATTATCCGGGAGTAGCAGCCGGACAAAACCAGACAGTGGCAACAGGTTCTTTTCCTGTAGTTGTTTTCGGACACGGTTTTGTAATGGGATATGATGTTTACAGCAATATCTGGAACGCATTGGTTCCAAAGGGATACATTGTTGTATTGCCAACAACGGAAAGCGGTTTCTCTCCTGTTCATGCCAACTTTGGTGGTGATATTGCTTTTCTTGCAGCTAAAATGCAGAGCGAAGGAGCAAGCAATTCTTCCCCTTTTTACCAGCACGTAACCGATAAATCAGGTGTTATGGGTCACAGCATGGGTGGAGGAAGCTCATTTCTTGGAGCTGAAAACAATTCGTCTATAACAACAATGGTAACGCTGGCTGCTGCAGAAACTAATCCTTCTTCAACATCAGCTGCTGCAAATATTACCATTCCCGCATTAACTATTGCCGGTCAGGATGATTGTGTTGCTGCTCCTGCCACCAATGCTTTGCAAATGCATAATGCACTTGCATCTGCCTGCAAAACATATATCAGTATTAATAATGGAAGCCATTGTTTTTTTGCGCAGAATAATTTCAATTGCAACTTTGGTGAAGGCACCTGCAATCCTGTTCCGGATATTGACCGCGCTGACCAACAGGATGCAACTGCTGATATGTTTACTCTTTGGTTTGATCATTGGCTGAAAGGCAGTTGCCAGGCTTGGGAAGACTTACAGGATTCGTTAGCTGTTTCGCCACGTATTACTTCACAGCAAAGCTGCACACAGCCCGCACCTTCCATAGGTATGAACGGAATGTATCTGGAAGCTACACCTGCCGGAACATACTATCAATGGTATTATGAAGGCAGTATTATTATCGGAGCAAACGGACAATTACATCAGCCCGATCTGGAAGGTAACTATACCGTTGAGGTAAACTATATTACCTATTGCCCTGTGATGTCTGCTCCCTATAATTATAATACAACAGGTATTATTAATTATCAGAGCGAAGAAATTAAGTTATTCCCGGTTCCTGCGGGTGATGTAATTCAGGTAAGCCGAACAAATGGAAAAGGAAAATCAGATGTGAAAATTTATGATGTTGCCGGAAAACTGCTGCTTCAAACTTCAATAATAAACCCACAAGCGGTCATTAACATTTCTTCACTTTCATCAGGTTTGTATTTCATTAATTTTACCTCCGAAAACGGAACTAACCAATCACAAAAATTTGTAAAACGATGAAAAAAATTACGTTGTCTGTTGTCTCTTATTTACTGTTTACTGTTTATTGCTTTGGGCAGATAAACCATGAACTTATTCCTTATGTAAAAGAAGGGAAATACGGTTTTGCTGATAAAAATCGCAAGGTTGTTATAGAGCCTAAATTTGATGCGGCATATTTATTCTACGATGGGCTTGCTGCCGTGAAGTCAGGCGATAAAATGGGCTACATTGATACCAAGGGAACATTTGTAATTCCTGCAAAATACGATGCCTGCGGAAACTTTTCAAACGGTTTTGGTCAGGTGCAGGTTGCCGGAAAGTGGACTGCTGTTGACAAAACAGGAAAAGAACTTACGGCATTGAAGTATGAGATGATTTACAAGTTTAGTGATGGTCTTGCCCCGGTTCAGTCGGGAGTTAAATTTGGTTTTATTAATGCAAAAGGTGAAGAAGTTATTAAACCCGTTTATTCAACGGTTACCGAGTTTAAAGACGGTGCAACTGCAGCGATGGATGATGAAGGTAAAATCAGTTATTTCGGAACGGACGGCAAAAAACTGTTTGACAAAAAGTTTGATGACGGTTTTGCTTTTTCAGAAGGACTTGCTGCTGTAAAAACAGATGAAGATAAGTGGGGATTTGTTGATAAAAAAGGCACTCTGGTAATTCCTGCTGTTTATGATTATGTTGGACAATTTTCAGACGGACTGGCAAGTGTGAGTAAAGAATACAAATTCGGTTTTATTGATAAAACAGGCAAAGAAGTTATTGCTTTGGATTATGATTGGTCGCGTGATTTCAGCAATGGTTTTTGTGTAGTTGAAAAAGACAGTGCCTTCGGATACATTGATAAAACCGGCAAAGCAATTACCGATTTCATTTTTGATAAAGCTTTTAATTTCAGCAGCGATGGATTAGCTCTGGTTTTTAATAAGGGCTTTATGATTATTAATGGAAAGGGAAGTGTAGTTGTAAACAGAATGTATGATCAGATATACGAATTTAAAGAAGGTCTTGCCGTTGTGAAAAAGGGCGAGTTGTGGGGCTATGTTGATGTAAATGGTAAAGAAGTTATTCCAACTATTTATGAGAGCTCAACTGATTTTGAAGAAGGTCTGGGAGTTGTTCAGTTGCTTGGCAAAAATCTTTACATCGATAAGCAGGGAAATTTATTTGGAGAATAAATGACGCGCAAACAATTCATAAAAGGTTCGGCAATTGTCGGTCTTGGATTGGCAAGTGTACCTCTGCTGAAAACAGCCTCAGGAATGGTTCATTCCAGAACCTATCGAAAGGTTTATCGCGTGTTGAGTGCAAGCAAACAAATGGTTGGTACATTACCTGTGCTGCGTGCTTTTGCAGGCGACCACACCGATTACGTTTCACCTTATGTGTTTTTTGACGAGTTTGGTCCTGTAAATTTAAAACCCCAAACCAAACCGCTGCGTGTTGATGCTCATCCTCATGCGGGAATAATTCCGACAACGTATTTTATTGCAGGCAGCGGTCATCATAAGGACAGTTTGAATTATGATTTCCAGATTGGAGTGGGAGAGTTTATGATGTTTCATTCGGGTAAGGGTGCTATTCACATGGAAGAAACCGGCAAGCAATTATATAATGACGGTGGCGATTATCACGGTTTTCAGATTTGGTTGAACCAACCTGCACGCTTGAAACATACTGCTCCCGAAACGTATGTTCACAGCGATGAAGAAACACCAACACTTGTCAATAAAGACTACACCGCAAAAGTAGTGTTGGGTGAAATGCTGGGCGCAAAATCAAAAATTGAAATGCAGTTCAATACATTTTATGTTCACCTGAAACTGAATGCCGGTTGCCGCCTTGATATTCCGGTGGAGGCAACGCACAATGCTTTTATTTATGTAATTAAAGGCAAGGTAGAAACTGAAGGTGCGCGTGAGGTAAAAGCTAATCAGGTTGTATTGTATGAGCGTGGCGAAAGTCTGATTAATCTCTTTTCTGCCGAAGGCGCAGAGTTGTTGCTGCTTGGCGGACAACCTTTGAACGAACCGCTTTATTCCTACGGCCCGTTTGTAATGAATACCGAAGCTGAAATTCAGCAATGCATTATGGATTACAACTCCGGTAAAATGGGCAACCCTGCGGAAGTTAACCGTTGATTATTCCGGCTCTTCGGGTTTTATTTGAATAGCTTTCTGGCTCTGTTGTTTTTCCCACATTTTAATAAGTGGGTCAAGGTCTTCAACTCCTATGTGTTTTGAGATAATCTTCTTGTCTTTGTCCAGCAGATACATTTCAGGTGATTTGTAAATATCATACAAATCACGGAACTTACTGGTGTTATAAGGATCCCACACTTTTATCCAGTCCATGGGTTTTTCTTTCAGGTAATCGAAAATTTCCTGTTGGTTAACAGTGGTGTTTACACCATAAACCGCTACTTTCTTTTTATCACGGTTTTCAAGCCACCACTCGTATAATTTAGGAGTAACCTTTTTGCAATGTCCGCACGTAGGATCCCAGAAATAAGCAACGGTATAATCTGCTTTTACATCATGCAGTGCATAAGGTTGTTGTGTGTAAATATCCGGCAGTACTAGATTTGGTGCTACTTTGCCCAACAATAATGGCTCAAGCGTTTTGGCGCGCTTCATAATTTTAGCCATCACGGTTGAGTCAACCCATGAAGCTTGTCCTGTTTTGTAATACTTATTTACCATGTGTACGAATATGGCATCCAGTCCAACCACTTTAGTGGCTTCTACTTCATAATGGCTTGTTATATTTTGCACAATAAATTTAAACACCTCCGCATTGGCGCGTGCCTTCTCCGAAAGAAAATCCGAAGCTATAATGAGCGAATCGGGATGCTGAACAGTAAGTTTATCAAGGTACTGACGGATTTTGCTGTAGAACACCGGAGTGCGCAACAGGCGTGCATCCGAGAAATCACTGTCGTCAAAGAAATGTGATTTGTAATATTTGAAAGCAAAGGTTGAATCCTTCTTACCGTTGGGCAACTTTGGCGCTTCGGGTATTTCCACTTCTTTAGATGTTCTGAATACTTTTCCCAAAATATTTTCTGGATATTTTTTCATGTAATCTATCTTGTAGTTTTTTACTTCTTCGTCAATAGCTTCCAGTTTGGTTTTTATTAATTTGAATTCGGTGGAGTCAATCTTTTTATTTTCTTTTTTGAGCGAGTCTAATTCTTTGCGTATCACATCCATTTTATCCCGCAACTCCTTTGAATCTTTTTGTTTCGGGTTAATAAATTTCAGGTAATCGTAAAACAGTTTATTGTCTTCTGAACCTGTAACCTTCATGTTGCCTACATAAGCGGTAGTATCCGTTTCCATGCGGAAATCCTGGTCTTTATCAATCGTCACCTCAAAATACTGGTTGTTGGGCAGAATAACGATATAAATACCTCCCGGCAACGTTTCATCTCCTCTGAAAACAAAGGCTCCGTTCTGTGCAATTACAGTGTCTTTGAGGTATTGCTTGTCGGCAAAGTAATAAGCCAGTTTGCAGGTTTTGTCCGGTATGCCGACTACTTTAAATTGGAGGTTGTATCCTGTGCTTTCTTTTTCACCGTCTGCAAAAGTTACGGTTGATATTCCTAATAATACTGCGAAAAACAGAAGCGTTTTTTTGAACATCATTTTGTTGCGGAAAATTTAGTTGCCCGCAAATTTAGCAATTGTGTATTGCCTCGGATGTTAAT
>CAMBRL010000038.1 GCA_945870105.1 Chitinophaga pinensis | reverse complement strand
AGGAAGAATGACAGTAAAAGGAGAGAAGGTTGTTACAGTAATTGAATAAACCTATTTTTGTTCATCCTTAAAAAACTAATTTATGCATTCAGGTAAAAATTTTGGGCTGGGAGAAGCCATCCTCTGGACACGACATGATATTTATAAATATGTCATCATTGCTACTGTTCCAACAGTAATTTTTGAAGCATTTCATTTCCAGTGGCTGGCATTGCCATGGTTGCCAATTGCTCTTATTGGCACAGCAGTAGCTTTTCTTATTGGTTTTAAAAACAATGCTACTTATGACCGTCTGTGGGAGGCTCGCATGATTTACGGAGCCATTGTAAACTCAAGTCGCACCTGGGGAATGATGGTGAAAACTTACATCACCAACAAACATGTGCAACAATCTTTAACAGCAAGTGAATTAAAAGCTGTTCACCAACGGCTTATTTATAGACATATTAGCTGGTTAACAGCTATGCGCCATCAATTGCGCCAACCTAGGGCTTGGGAAACAATGGAGAATAAAAACAATGTGGAATACAAACAGTTTTTCACCGTTCCTGAACATGAAGTAAGTCTGGAAGATGACCTTACACCGTTTTTATCAGCTGCAGATAAAGAATATATTTTAAGCAAGAAAAATCGCGCAACTCATCTTATTACACAACAGGCTGAAGATTTGAAAGAATTGCTGAATAAGGGATTGATAGAAGACTTTCGTCATATTGAATTGCAAGGTGTGCTTGCTGATTTATATGACCATCAGGGAAAATGTGAGCGCATTAAAAACTTCCCGTACCCGCGACAGTTTGCTACACTTAATCTATATTTTGTTTGGTTGTTTGTTATTCTGCTGCCATTTGGTATGATGCAGGAGTTTGAAAAAATGGGTCATCATCTTACCTGGCTTACTATTCCTTTCAGTGTTCTGGTTGCATGGGTATTTCACACAATGGATAAAATTGGTGAGTCAAGTGAAAATCCTTTTCAGGCCGGAGCTAATGATGTTCCAATTTCTGCGTTGAGCAGAACTATTGAAATTGATTTGCGCGAAATGCTGGATGAAACTGATTTACCTAAACCTGTTGAAGCGAAGAATAATATTCTGATGTAAGTTGTTTAGCTTACAACGTTCCTCTTAGCGAAAAAGTAAACCGGAATACCCAGCGCTACCCACAGTAAAGCAAAGCCTGTATTGCGTCCGTCATAAATAATAAGGATAACGCAAATGGCTATTGCTGCAAGAATATACAGCGCAGGAATTAACGGATAACCGAATGCTTTGTAAGGACGCTCTGCATCGGGTTCTTTTTTGCGCAGCACAAAAATTCCGGCAATGGTAACGATGTAAAAAATCATGGAAGCAAAAGTGGCATAGCTTACGAGGTCTTTGTAAGTGCCCGTTAAACAAAGTGCACATGCCCAAGCGCATTGTGTCCACAATGCAATAGCAGGAACAGAAAATTTATTTAGTTCACCGGCTTTAGCAAAGAATAATTTCTCTTTTGCCATGGCATAGTAAACGCGTGAACCTGCCAGTATCAATCCGTTGTTACAACCAAAGGTAGAAACCATAATCAGTGCTGCCATCAGGTAAAGACCGATGTCGCCAAAGATCATGGAAGCTGCTGCAGCACCTACGCGATCCTTCACGGCAAACTGCATTCCCAACCCTGAAACTTCAGTAGCAGTTGGACTTCCATGTAAAGGCAATAAAGAAAGATAGGCGATATTGGCCAACACATAAACAATGGTAACAATCAGTGTTCCCAGAAAAAGACTGCGCGGAATGTTTTTCTTCGGGTCTTTAATTTCACCTGCTATGAAGGTAACATTGTTCCATGCATCAGCAGAGAATAGAGAATTGATAATGGTAGCACCCGCAGCACCAACCAATGCAAAGCCTGCAATGGGAACAACAGTAAGCACACCGTCTTTATAAGTAGTAGTTGATGCTTCCCAGGCATTACTGAAATTCGCTGCAAGTGTATCGCTATTGATGCCGATATAAATTCCGATTATGATTAATGCAAAAAGCGCAATCAGTTTTGCTGAAGTAAAAAGAACCTGTATCATTTTGCCGCTGTTAATGCCTAGGGTATTAATATAGGTGAGTAGCAAAATAATTACAATGGCACAGAGTTGTCCGTAATTAATGATGAACGAACCGGCTGAAATATTCACCACTTCGTTATTGAGTTCTGGAACAAACACCGCAAAATATTTGGTGAACGCAACGGCAACGGCTGCAATGGTTCCGGTCTGAATTACAGTGAAAACCGTCCAGCCGTAAATGAAGGAAGTAAAATCACCGAAGGCACGTTGTATGTAAACAAACTGTCCGCCTGCTTTGGGCATCATGCCCGCCAGCTCACCATAGCTGAGCGCAGCCATAACGGTAATAACTCCGGTAATAACCCACAGCAGAATTAAATATCCTGATGATCCAACGGCACGCGCCATATCGGAGCTGACAATAAATATTCCGGAACCAATCATGGAACCTGCCACAATCATGGTGGCATCAAGGAGGGAAAGCGAGCGCTTGAGTTCAGACATAGTTTACTTGTCTTCCTTATTCAGTTTGCTGTTTCTAACGCTGTAGCCGAAATAAATTACAAATCCAATCAGCAGCCAAACACCAAGTCTCGCCCAGTTTGTCCAACCGAGCCCGTAGATCATTGCACCACAAACGATGATACCAAGAATAGGAACCAATGGAACAAACGGTGTTTTAAACTGACGTTTTAAATCAGGACGTTTAACACGCATGATCCAAACACCTGCGCAAACAAGCATGAAGGCAAACAGTGTTCCGATGCTGGTCATATCGCCAACAATATCACCCGGAACAAAGGCTGCAAAGGCTCCAACGAAAACGAAGAATATCCAGTTTGATTTGTAAGGAGTGTGAAACTTAGGATGCACCTCAGAAAAAACTTTAGGCACCAAACCATCACGGCTCATCGAATAGAATACACGCGATTGTCCCATCAGCATCACCAGAATTACAGAAGAGAAACCTGCAAGAATAGCAACGGTTACCAACTTGGCAAGCCAGTCATATCCGGTCATGTAGGTTTGAATGGCAAAGGCAACCGAAGCTTCTTTTCCGGTGCTTCTGAAATCTTCAACGCTGGCTATTCCCGTTAATACATAGGCAAACAGAATATACAACACCGTGCAGATAACCAATGAACCAAGAATACCAATGGGCATATCTTTCTTAGGATTTTTAGCTTCCTGCGCGGCAGTTGAAACGGCATCAAAACCAATAAAGGCAAAGAACACCACACCGGCTGCACCCAGAATTCCCATGATGCCGCCATAGTTATGGTCAACGCCCTGACTGTCGGTAAAAACAGAAGCCTCAGGAATAAAAGGTGTGTGGTTAATGGGGTTGATATATCCCCAACCAAGAATAATCACCATAATCACAATCGCCACTTTGGTGATAACAATAATTCCGTTTACAAAAGCAGATTCTTTCATTCCGCGGATAAGCAGCAGCGTTAACACAAACACAATAAACAACGCGGGAATATTCATCATTCCGCCAACACCCGAAATAGGGTCGGTTTCAAAAGGTGAGTGGCTCCACTCATACGGTATTCGCATATCAATGTAGGCTAAAAGCTTGTTCAGGTATTCGCTCCAGGCAATACTAACCGTTGCAGCACCAATGGCATATTCCAATACTAAATCCCAACCGATAATCCAGGCGATGGCCTCGCCCATGGTAGCATAACTGTAAGTATAGGCGCTACCGGCAATGGGTATCATAGAAGCAAACTCGGCATAACACAAACCTGCCAGTGCACATCCAATACCGGCAACAACAAAGGCAAGCGTAACCGAAGGACCTGCATTGTTAGCAGCAGCAGCAGCTGTGCGTACAAATAATCCGGCACCAATAATAGCACCGATACCCAAGGCAATCAATGCACCCGCTGTAAGCGTGCGCTTTAATCCTTTTTCGTTGTCATCGGCTTCAAGAATTAGTTTGTCTAATGATTTTTTTCTCCAGAGGTAAGACATAGGTTATGTTTATATTTTTAAATGTTGAATGAAAATTTATACGAAAGGCAAATGTGACAAAAAAAACTTAGGAAGCAAGAAAAAAAATGCAACAGCAGATTGTCACCCTAAGTAGTCGAAGCCTGATGTTAAAACCCTTCGACTACGCTTCAGTATTATACGCAAGTTTCCTACTGCCCACTACCCACTGTTACTCGCTCCACAAAACTTCTTTCCGCAGTTCTTGCTTCTAGAAAGTAAATGCCTGCAGCAACGTTGCTGATGTCAACTGATATGTTTGCTTTCGCAGTATTACCATCAACTTTTCTTACCACTTCTCCAAGGGAATTATAAATCACAACATCCAGAATATTCTCAGTTGTTGCAACCGTAAATATTCCTGAATTAGGATTAGGATACACTTTAAAGAAAACAGTATTGTCAGTTACTCCGATAGTAATAAAGATGTAATCTTCTGAAGAAGCAGTGCAACCATTAGCATCTGTAACTTCAACAGTGTAAGTGCCTTCAGCAGTTGGTGTATATTCCTGGTTATTCGCTCCCGGAATTGCTGTGAAATTTAAATACCACTGATAGGTTGCTCCCGCAGTTGAACTTAGTATTCCTCCGTTATCAGTTATTATTGGCACAACAGGAACATTTACAATAACGGTCACATTGTCAGAGGCATTGCCGCAGCTGCTGCTTGCTGTCAGCGAATAGGTTTCTGTTCCGGCCGGAGTAACTACAATAGATGAAGTTGTTTCTCCTGTTGACCACGAAAATGTTCCTGTCCCGGATGCATTTAATGTTATGCTTTCGCCTTCGCAAATCTCCTGATCTAAACCTGCATCAACGGAAGGTGATGTGCCGATGGTAACTTCTATATTGTCTGTTGAACTTCCGCAACTGTTGCTGGCTGTTACAGTGTAGGTTGTATTTACTGTGGGACTAACGGTAATTGATGTTGTTGTTTCACCTCCCGGTGACCATAACAAACTGCCAACTACTCCTGAAGTACCCAATGTTACAGGATCGCCACTACACACAGTCTGGTCAGCCGAAGCAGAAACTGCTGCCTCTTGAGTAATGGAAATTGTGACATCATCAGTTGCAGTTCCGCAGCTGTTGGTTGCGGTTGCTGTGTAAGTAGTTTGGGATGTTGGACTTACGGTAATGGAAGAAGTTGCTCCTCCTCCGGGTGTCCATACTATACTCCCAACAACTCCTGTAGCAGAAAGTGTTACAGGACTTCCTGAGCAAATGCTCTGATCGTTTGAAACTACTACTGCCGGGCTTGGATTGATAGTAGCTGTTACAGGAACTCTTGTCGTTGAGCATCCCGGTTGTGTTACTTCCCAATCATAGAAGAAATAATAATAGCCGGGTGTTCCTGCGCTGCTTCCTGTTATGGATACTACACCTGGCAGTGTAAACGGATAAACCGTTCCCGCATTATTTCTGAAAAGATTTGGTGTTCCGCTTATTCCTAATTGATACTGTGAGCCGGGTGTGACTGCAAAGTTTAATGTTACCCTGCTTTCTCCGTCAGGAATATTGGTGGTAATGGTTTGTAACACTGTGCCGGCATTATTGCGCAGTTCAATAGTTCTGTTACCTGCCCCTGTAGCATAAACCTTAACCGAAACTAATGTAAAGTTACTTGTGCAATCAAATTTAAGGTGCTGGTTTCCGGTAAAGTTTGTTCCTGTTCCAAAGTTATTGTCAGCAGGGCCAACATACAGCGAAGGATTTATCACATCAGTTCCAACATAATAAGTGGTGGTAGTACCTAGCGAAGGTGTGGCGAATGTAGTACCTGTATTTACAAGATTTCCTCCGCTTTGTGCATCATACCAATTCAGGTTGGCACTACCGCTTGCGGTTAGTGTTACACTTCCTGTTCCGCATCGTGAAGAGCTAACTACAGTTGGCGCAGCAGTAATTGTGGCTGTTACCTGCGCACGTTCAGAAATACAAGGAGCTGTTAAAACTTCCCAATTGTAAAATGAATAATAGTAACCGGCCCCGGCTGTGCTTCCTGTTATGGAAACCACACCTGCAATGGTGTAAGGATAAGTTGGTCCTGCATTGTTTCTGTAAAGATTTGCATTGGCAGTAACACCAAGCTGCAAATTGCTTCCTGCGGGAACATTAAAGTTCAATGTTACTCGGCTTGCGCCATCAGGAATGTTTACAGTTGCGCTTTGCAAAACTGTTCCACCGCTGTTGCGCAATTCAATTGTTCTGTTTGCTGCACCTGTTGCATACACCAAAACAGAAACAAGCGTGAATGGCTGTGAAGCTGTGAATACCTGAGATTGCGTTCCGTTAAAATATCCGCCACCGCCAAACGTGTTATCAACAGGACCAACATACTGACTTGTTGCGGGAACAGATTCTTCAACATAATAACTTGTTGTTGTGTTTAGTGATGGTGTTGTGTACGATGTTCCTGTTGTCAATGCTGCTCCGCCTGTTGGTGCAGCATACCAGCTTAATGTTCCGCCTGCCAAAGTTGATGCGGCAAGTGAAACTGTTCCCGGATCGCAGCGAAAACCTGGCGTTACCGAAGGTGCAGCAGGTTTATCAATTGATACCAATGCATTTCTTATTAACGTATTACTACCGAAATTATTGGTAGATGTAAGTGTTACAGTATAAGCTCCGTCAGCAGTATAAGTGTGAGTCGGGTTTTGTGATGTTGATGTAGAACCATCTCCAAAATCCCATAGCCATGATGCGGGTGTTGGGCTTGAATTGTCTGTAAAGACAATTGTTCCCGAACAACTGGTAGTGGGTGTTGCAGAAAAATTTACAACAGGAGGCGAATTAGGAACAACGCATGACCAATTTAGCGCAAAGCCTGAATAATTAAGATTTACATCTGATGTTTGACGAATAGTTATTGAGCCTGTTGTGGATGTAATTGCATTGCCATTGTTTGGCAGTGTGTTGCCGTCATATTGGCCAAGTAGCGGACTGGCCGTTGTTGGTCCGTTATAAACGTAAATGTAATCGTATCCTGTTTCAAAATTGAAGGATGTAAATGAAACACTAACGGATGTTGCTCCGGGTGGAGCAATAGTCATGGACACATCATCCTGATCCGTGTAATTGGCTCCTGGGCCGCCATTGTCATACATAATTCCTGTACATGAAGTTTGAGTTGCTCCTGTTCCTGATCCCGGAAGGATAGCCACGCATGGGTTATTAGCATTAACACTTACGTAAGCAGTTTTTGTTTCTGTATCGGTTCCGCAACTGCCGCCATTTGCAGTAAGTGTAACAGTGAATGTTCCGAATGTTGTGTAAGTGTGCGATGGATTGCTGGCTGTGCTGGTGTTTCCATCTCCAAAATTCCAGGTAAAGGTCCCTGCGTTGGTACTTTGATTACTAAAATCAACTGTAAATGGAGTAGTACAACCTGCAGTAAGTGCAGCACTAAAATCAGATGTAACCGTTGCATTAAATACACCTCCCACACCAACCGCATACCACGCATTGGTAGTTGAAATCACCTGTTGTGTGCAGGCTCCGAATAAATCAATTGCAGATTGGATTGCATAAAAACGTGCATCTGCATAATCAGAACTTGCGCCAAGGTAAACAGATAAATTACGGTAGCTAATGCTTGATGCATCAGTAATTCCTATAGCAGTAACATTGAAGGCATTTCCAAGGTCATTAGTTCCTGAGCCTCCTGTTGTGAGCCTGTAAAACCATTGATTTTGCACTCCGCTGTTTATATGTACACCACCATTATCCCCTGTTCCGGTATACCAGTTAGTTCCATTGTAGGTATCAGGATCTCCATATGCATTGGGGTTGCTCATGGAACGAAGTGTGGCACCAATATCTTCACCCACCAGCCAGTCGGCCTGACCGGGTGTGGTATAAAATTCAATTGCTGCTCCAAAGATATCACTGAATGATTCATTCAAGGCGCCTGATTCATTCTGATAAACCAAACCTGCTGTATTTTCTGTAACACCGTGCGTAAGTTCATGCCCGACAATATCCAATGAAACCAATGGGTTGTTGTTATCACCATCTCCAAAAGTCATTCGTGTTCCATCCCAGAATGCATTGAAGTAATTTACATCATAGTGAACATACGCCAGCATTAGCATTCCATTATTGTCAATACTATTACGGCTGTGTTGTGCCAGAAAATAATCGTAGGTCATTTCCAATCCCCAGTGTGCATCAGTTGCATATTGGTCAAGGTCGGCATTTACGTTACTCCAGTTGTTGTTGGCATCTGTAAAATCAACAGCTGCACCGTAATTTGTTCCTCTGTTAAGGTCGTAAGTTTGCACACCATTTCCTCTTGTTGTTTCGCGTAAGCGATAGCTTCCGTTAAAACTATCTGAAATAATGTTTTGTGTGCCGCTGTATCCTGTAACTGCTGTTCCCGGTGAGTTTGCAGTATGAATATGATTATGAACAAAAAGTATTTTTCCGTTTTCGGCATCAACATAAATATCGTTACGCGACATAGGTTCATGCGCATAAATATCAAACTTCCATGCTTTACGCATTCCGGCTTTGTAATTTCCATCGGTTGCATACCATACCAGTTCGCCTTTCGGGAAATAGGTGTCTACGCCTTCAATTTCTTTTAGTCTTTTTTCTTCTTCTGCAATTTCCCATTTATAGGTTTTGGCATTTAAATTTTGAAGTGCAAGATTCAATGCACTCTTCTCGCTTAATGATGCAGTATAATCAGCAGTTGAGAAACCTGCAATTCTTCCGTTAAAAGAAACAACTCTGCCGTTGATACTGTGCGAATTCATTACAGCACCCTCAACCGGAATGCCTTTATAGTGTTGCTGATAACGCTGATGGGTATAACCCAATTCATCTTTGTTAGTTTGGTAGGCAATCAGTTCAACCGATTTGTCTTTCTCAAACAAAACTTTGCTTGTCCATAAAGCAAAACCCGAAAGCGGTATTTCGTTTCCGGGTTTCATTTTTACGTAATCAGGCATTTCTGAAAATCGCGTGTAGCGAATATGTTCAGCGCCTTGAATATATTTTTCTGCTTCTGAATTAAAATATTCTTGTGCAGAAGTACTTAGAATGTTAGAGAGTAAGAGAGTGATAAAGAGAATTAGATTTTTTTTCATGCTGTATTTTTGATGAAAATATGAGTTTAATTTTGCGGCAATTTAGAAACAATTTTTACTTGGTAAAATAATATCCGTTAAAACTAATTAACAGACGATGAAAGGTTTTGTTCGGAAGATTTTTGCTGAAAATTGTTTGTATGGACAAAAATGTATTTTACATTTGAACCCACAAACCCATAAAACCCAAAACCAATGAAAATCATTTTACGAATTCTAGCAGTGCTGGTTGTGCTGATAGCAGGACTGGTAGTTTACGTGCAAGTAGCATGGAACAAAAAATTTGAAGCTCCTTATCCGGACATTAAAGCAAGTACAGACTCTGCCGTTATTGCAAGAGGAAAATATCTTGCTTATGGTCCTGCACATTGTGGCACTTGTCACGTACCAATGGACAAAATTATGGATGTAGAAGGCGGTGAACTTATTCCGCTTAGCGGTGGATGGGAGCTGGATATTCCGCCAGGAGAAATGCATGCACCCAACCTCACTCCTGATATGGAAACAGGCATTGGCAAAATGACAGACGGAGAACTTGCCCGTATAATGCGCTACATGGTAGGCAGTGACGGAAGATGTATTTTTCCTTTTATGCCTTTTGCTGAAATGAGCGATGCCGATTTGACTGCTATTGTTTCTTATCTGCGCTCGCAACCAGCAGTAAAGCATGAGGTGAAAAGAACAGAAATGAAATTTCTGGGAAAAGCGTTATTGACTTTTGGAGCTATTAAGCCTACAGGAACAAAAGGTACGCCTCCTAAATCTGTGGTTATTGATTCAACTGCAGAATATGGTAAATATCTTGCAAACTCTGTGGCAAACTGTTTGTGATGCCATACCAACAGAGACATGAAAACAGGGGAATTTACCGGAGCCCCTTTTGCCGGTGGATTTGCCTTACCTCCGGATCCTGCTATGTCAGACGGAAATACCTATGTAAGTCCTAATTTAACACCTGACCCTGAAACCGGTCATATTTATAATTGGGATGAGCAAACTTTTATAAACCGATTTAAAGCAGGAAGAGTGTATAAAGGTTCCGCCATGCCCTGGGGCGCATTTTCAAGAATTAATGATTTGGAGTTAAAAGCCATTTACCGCTACCTGAAATCGTTGGAGCCGGTGAAAAATAAAATACCTAAAATTGTTTATGGTCCGGGTGAAGCACTGCCTGAAAGCTAAACTTTAATTTTGTTGAAAGAAAAGCGTCACGCCTCAGGCGTGACGCTTTTCTTTTGTCTAATTTTGTACACAACAGAAATTGTACTCATGGATAAAATTATTCTTCACATTACTACCCGCCACGAGTGGGAAGCAGCATTAAAACAAGGAAGCTATAAGCCCGAGATGTTTGATGTGGAAGATTTTATTCATTGTTCAACTACAGAACAAGTGGTTGATACGGCCAATAAATTTTTTAAGGATGAAGCAGACCTTGTTTTGCTTTGCATCAATGCTAAAAAAGTTAAAGGCGACATTGTATATGAAAATTTAGTGGGAGGAGAAAAAATGTATCCTCACATTTATGCTCCTTTAAATACTGATGCTGTTGAGCGGGTAATTGATTTTCATCCTGCTGCTGACGGACATTTCCAATATCCTGAAGCGTTAAATTTACTCTTCAAGTAATGTCGTTTTATAATATTTGATTTAGTGAAGAATCCCACCTATTTACAGGAACTTAACGAGAACCAGCGAGCGGCTGTTGAATGTACCGAAGGTCCGGTGATGATTATTGCCGGTGCTGGTTCAGGCAAAACACGTGTACTTACCTATCGCATTGCGCATCTGCTGAATAAAGGTGTGGATGCGTTTAATATCCTTTCACTTACGTTTACCAACAAGGCTGCACGTGCAATGCGCAACCGTATTGAAGCTATCATAGGAAGCAGTGAAGCCCGTAATTTATGGATGGGTACCTTTCATAGTGTGTTCGCTAAAATTTTGCGCTTTGAAGCCGAGAAAATCGGATACCCGAACAACTTTACCATTTATGATACAGATGATTCGAAAAGCCTGATTAAAAGTATTCTCAAGGAAAATAATCTTGACGAAAAAGTTTATAAGCCTGGAATGGTGCTAAGCAGAATTTCTGCAGCAAAAAGCAGTTTGATTTCGCCACAGGCTTACATGAATGATTCGGAAGCAATATCGCATGACCGCAGCAGCGGAAAGCCATTACTGGGAGAGATTTATTTAAAATACAACACGCGTTGTTTTAATTCAGGAGCAATGGATTTTGATGATTTATTGTTTAATACAAATGTATTGCTGCGCGATTTTCCTGATGTCCTTTATAAGTATCAGAATAAGTTTAAATACATTTTGGTGGATGAGTATCAGGATACTAATTTTTCGCAGTATGTGATTGTGCGAAAACTGGCTTCGCTGTTTGAAAATATTTGTGTAGTGGGAGATGATGCGCAAAGTATCTACGCTTTTCGTGGTGCGAATATTCAGAACATTTTAAACTTTGAAAAGGATTATCCTGACCTGCATACGTTCAAATTAGAGCAGAATTACCGTAGCAGCAAAGTAATTGTGAATGCTGCAAACAGTATAATTTCTAACAACAAAGAGCAGTTAGATAAAACCGTGTGGACACATAACGAAGAAGGCGAAAAAATAAAAGTTATGCGCGCACTTACCGATAACGAAGAAGGTGCGTTGGTTGCCAATTCTATTTTCACTACTAAAATGAATCAGCAGCGCAGGGATAAGGAGTTTGCTATTCTTTATCGCACCAATGCACAAAGCCGTGCAATGGAGGAAGCGCTGCGCAAGTTGAATATTCCTTACCGCATTTATGGAGGACTTTCGTTTTACAAACGCAAAGAAATAAAAGATTTGCTGGCTTATTTCCGTTTGGCAATAAACCCTAATGATGAAGAAGCGTTGAAGCGTATTATCAATTATCCGATGCGTGGCATAGGCCAAACAACGGTTGAGAAAATAATTCTTGCAGCAAACGAACAAGGTAAACGCATTTGGGAAATTTTGGAAAATCCATTGTTAGTTAATAATGTAGTGGGTGGTGGAACTGCAGCAAAGATTGATTCATTCGTTACCATGATTCGCAGTTTCAATCTGGAATTGAAAACCAAAAGTGCTTACGAATTAGCAGAACGCATTGCCATGACTTCCGGCATTCTGCGCGACCTGAGCGAAGATAAAACGCCTGAAGGCGTGAGCCGTACCGAAAATATTCAGGAGTTGATGAATGGTATTCGTGAATTTTCAGAAACCGATGCCCCTGACGAAAATGGTGAAGCGATTACCCGTTTAAGAACCTTGGATGAATTCACGCAAGACATTGCGCTGCTCACCGATGCCGATGAAAAAGATAAAGAGAATTTAGATACTGTTTCGCTTATGACCATACACAGTGCAAAAGGATTGGAGTTTCCGTTTGTATACATTGTTGGATTAGAAGAAAATCTTTTTCCTTCGCAGCTTTCACTTAACTCGCGCAGCGATTTGGAAGAGGAGCGCAGGTTATTTTATGTTGCACTCACGCGAGCTGAGAAACAAGCGTTTCTCACTTATTCGACTTCGCGCTATCGTTGGGGAAATCTTACAAGTTGCGAACCTTCACGTTTTTTGGAAGAAATAGATTCACAATATTTAGAGTTTGAAGGCTTTGACCGCAAAGCACCAAAACAGGCTAACGACCATCAGTATAATGATCTGGATTGGGAAAGTTTTCGTAGGCCAGGTAGTAGCGGAAATAGCAATGGTTACAGTCAGTATAAAGCAAAGCCCGCTGCACCAAAACCTGCTTATACACCACCCGTTGTTCCAAAGAATTTAGTGAATGTGAATAAAGCATCTTCAGCGTCTTTCACTGCCGATGATGCTGAAGCAATTATGAAACTGCAATCGGGAATGCAGGTAGAGCATGAGAAATTCGGTATCGGAAAAGTGTTGAACGTAGAAGGAATGTTGCCCAATAAAAAAGCTACCGTATTTTTTGAAGGAGTAGGGCAGAAGCAGCTTTTGCTTAAGTTTGCTAAACTTAAAATTATAAATCCATGAAATATATCTTGCCAATCATTCTTTTTTTCTCTGCATCAGCAATGGCTCAAGACGGACAAAACTATGATTACAATAAAAACGTAAAAATTAAAGCTGACAGCGACCCGTTTTTTCCTGCCGGTGAAATGGCGATGTATGAATACGTGTTTAATAAACTGGAATATTCGCGTGATGCAGTTGACCGAAAAGTAAAAGGCGAATCCCTGATTAATTTTGATGTAAATGCCGACAGTACTCTCAATAATTTTTCAGTAGTAACCGAAGTAGGTTATGGTATTGACCAAAGTATCATCAGCATTTTAAAAGAACTGAAATTTGCTCCCGGAACTATCAATGGGAAAGCAGTTGCTAAAAATCTGTTGATGTCGTTTCCTATTGAGGTGGAGTAAAAACTTCTACTCAGCACTTATTACATCTGGTGAAAACAAGTTGTCTGCCTCAATTGCATTCGGATTATCACTGCCAACGCTCCAACCAATAAGACTTGTGCCGGCCAAATGCGCAGTTGGATACCATGCAAACGATAACTCCACAAAGTTAAGAGCAAGTTTGCTATGCATCAGTCGCAGGCCTATGCCGTAGCCTTGAAATACGCGGCTTTTAAAAAGTGATGAAATATGGTCATGCTGACCAACAACACCAAAGTTGGCAAAGAAAAATGCGTTGGATTTAAAGCCAAGAACTGTCAGCGGATCATAAACAACGGTTTCTAAACGCATGCTCAAACCTTTTGCGCCAACCAGCGGACCGGGTTGATCATATTTTGCACCCTGTAATCCTTTAAAGCTATAGTTTTCGGCCTGTGGTTTACGAATTCCAAATGTTCCGTCAATCTTAATAAATTCACGAAATCCCCAACCCTCTGCTAATTTTACTTGCGGTGTTATGTAGCGAATGGTTGCATCAATCACTCCTTTGCTATATCCATAGTTAGAAATATAATTACCGCTGTTAAGTTGCGCGAAAATGTAACCGCCTTTGCGGAATAATTTTCCATAGTTAATGTTCATTCCCAGATAGCAATGTGTGCGGTAAACCTGCTGATAATTCATTCCGCCAATAATGGAGAAATTTACTCCTTTAGGCAAATACTCGCTGTTTCCAAAGTAATAGATAAAACGTGTTTGATAATAATCTAGGTTGGCGACTCCAATGCTTGCCAACACATACCCGTTGTTTTTAAAAGGGCTGTAAGTATCGGAGGTTGGTGCGCTGTTGTAAACTTTGCGGTATGCACGAACAGAAGTAATCAGGCGTGAATATTTTGACATTTTTTCAATGAAGCCAACTTTGAAAGATCTTGCCAGCCAAATATCCTGATAATTAAAACTCAGTTTTTCGCGATGAAGGTCATTGTTGAAAAAAGTATAATCGGTGTTCCAGAATGATTCAACTCTCGCAGCCCACTTATCTTCCAGCAAAACAAAATTGCGTTCAAATTCAAAGCCATAACGCTGCCGGAATTTATCAATTTCAGTTTTACCTGAAAGGTTAAAACGTGTCCGGAATAGATTAGGTATGGAATATCTTGCGTTGAATGTAACGGGGTTTTTTATATCATAATTAAATGTAACAGATGAACTAAAGCGATGTCCGAGGTTGAGGAAATTATTCAGGTTAAAACCAAGAAAAAATCTGCCATCATACAAGCCGGTTGCAAGAGCAAGTGACTGATTATCCTGAACGATAACAGTAACTTTTACATCATCTGTTCCCGGAATTTCTTCCACCACAAAAAGTGCATCGTTGTAGTTTCCGTTTTGGCGGAGGTTACGCTGACAGTCAACCAACACAGAAGGCTCCAACCAATCTTTTTCACGAAAGAGTAATAGCTTTTTTACATTGCGCCATCCGCTGCGACTGTGAATTTTATTTACAATCAGTTCGCGGTGGGGGAGTGTATCTAATGTTGCAGGGTTCAGGCTTGTACCTGCCGGATTGATAACACGGATACTAATTTCTTTAATTGTGCGGCAGGCATATTTTTTAAAATACTCCAGTTCCTCTTCGCGTGATTTGCCTTCCTGCGCAATTGAATTAAAACTTAACAGTGTGAATAAACACAACAAAAACGAAACAAGAATTAATTTCCGTTGTGTAAAATTCATTTATCCGTAGGCGTAAAGTTTAGGGGAAGCCAAATATAAAAATCTGTTTCGGGTTTTGAAAGAAAAGTTTTTCGGTGAATTAATACGTTCTGTTGCCGATTGTATGCTGTCGTTTATCGAAAACAAAAACGCCCCGCATTTCTGCGGGGCGTTTTTTAACTAACTATCTTGAGCTGATTATTTCTTCTCGTCTTTTACTTCCTCAAAATCAACATCCGTTGCTTCCTGACTTCCTGCACCTGAAGATTGTGTATTGTCAGCAGTTCCTGCATTCGCGTTGTCTTGCGGCTGTCCCTGAGTTGCTTTATACATTTCTTCCGAAGCGGCAGTCCACGCAGTGTTCAATGTTGCCATTGCAGCATCAATTCCTGCAATATTGCGTGTTTCGTGCGCTGTTTTCAATTCTGCAAGAGCAGTTTCAATCGGAGCTTTTTTATCAGCAGGCAGTTTGTCACCAAACTCTTTCAGTTGTTTATCCGTTTGGAAAATCAAGGCATCAGCCTGGTTTATTTTGTCTGCTTCTTCTTTTGCTTTGCGGTCGCTTTCAGCATTTGCTTCAGCTTCTGCTTTCATCTTTTTGATATCCTCATCGCTCAAACCTGATGAAGCTTCAATTCTGATCTGTTGTGATTTTCCGGTTGCTTTATCTTTTGCAGACACATGCAGAATACCGTTTGCATCAATATCAAAGGTTACTTCAATCTGTGGCATACCGCGCGGTGCAGGAGGAATTCCATCTAAGTGAAAACGACCCAATGGACGGTTGTCTTTTGCCATCGGGCGCTCACCTTGCATGATATGAATTTCTACTGAAGGTTGGTTGTCGCTTGCAGTTGAGAATGTTTCTGATTTTTTGCTTGGTATGGTTGTGTTTGATTCAATCAACTTGGTGAATACACCGCCCATTGTTTCGATACCCAACGAAAGTGGGGTAACATCCAACAGCAATACATCTTTCACTTCACCTGTCAATACACCACCTTGAATTGCAGCACCTACAGCTACTACTTCATCTGGGTTTACACCTTTTGAAGGAGCTTTACCGAAGAATTTCTGAACTGCATCTACAATTGCAGGGATACGTGTAGAACCACCAACCAAAATCACTTCATCAATATCGCTTGTTGAATAACCTGCGTTTTTCAATGCGCTTTGGCAAGGTGCAATGGTGCGTTTAATCAAATCGTCAACCAGTGCTTCAAACTTTGCGCGGCTTAGTGTGCGCACCAAGTGTTTCGGAATTCCGTCAACAGGCATAATGTATGGCAGGTTGATTTCTGTTGAAGTAGAGCTTGACAACTCAATCTTCGCTTTCTCTGCAGCTTCTTTCAAACGTTGCAGAGCCATCGGATCTTTGGTAAGGTCAAGGTTTCCGTTTTCGTTTTTGAATTCGGTAACTAACCAATCAATGATTTTATGGTCAAAGTCATCACCACCTAAGTGTGTATCACCATCGGTTGATTTTACTTCAAATACACCTTCACCTAATTCAAGAACAGAAACGTCATGTGTTCCGCCACCGCAGTCAAACACTACAATTTTCATGTCTTTGTTTTTCTTGTCAAGACCATAAGCCAATGCAGCTGCAGTTGGCTCGTTGATAATTCTGCGAACTTTAAGACCTGCTATCTCGCCAGCTTCTTTTGTAGCCTGACGTTGTGCGTCATTGAAGTATGCGGGAACGGTAATAACCGCTTCGGTTACTTCCTGCCCTAGATAATCTTCGGCAGTTTTTTTCATTTTCTGCAAAATCATTGCAGAAATTTCCTGAGCTGTATACGTGCGGTCGTCAATTTCAACACGGGGTGTGTTGTTGTCGCCTTTCACTACTTTGTAAGGCATACGTTTTATTTCGCCTGTTACTTCATCGTAGGTATGTCCCATAAAACGTTTGATAGAACTAATCGTTTTTGTAGGATTAGTTATTGCCTGACGTTTTGCAGGGTCACCAACTTTACGTTCGCCTTTGTCAATAAAAGCTACGATGGATGGTGTGGTTCTGCGCCCCTCGCTGTTTGGTATAACAACGGGTTCGTTACCTTCCATTACCGATACGCAAGAGTTGGTTGTTCCTAAATCTATTCCAATTACTTTACTCATTTTTTAATTTGTTTGTGTGTTAATGTGTTCTAGTTTGTTGAAACGCGGTAGTCAATGATTATGCCATGCGGCAATATTGAATCATATTGCGCAATTATGGCATAAATGGTTTTAGAAGACCTGAAAATCTGTGTCAGGTTATGACAAAAAGGCGGAAATGTTAATGGATTTATTTCAAACCTATTTTAGGTCCCATGAAGGTTGATGGGGTTTGAAAAATCTAAATGCTGGTGTATTAACGTGCTCGATTGCTATGAGGTTGAAAGGCAGATTTACAAGGTTCTGGTAGTTACTGCCAAGATCGCGCATATCGTTGTCTGCTTTTTCATAATACCAGTTTATAATCACTTCGCTTTCGGCATCCAGTGATTTTAGTTCAAGCAATACATCCAAGATTGATTTGTATGAACTTGTGTTAAAATAGGTCAACTTAAAGTATACAATAGTTTGCAGCAGAGGGTTCTTTTTATACTCAGCAATAGCATAAAGCAGGGGTTTGTAAAATTCAAGGGCATTTACAGTGAATGAATTACCTTGGATAATCAATTCACCTGTTTCTGTATCAAATTCTATGGTGGGCTTATTATAGGTGCCGATTATTTTTAGCATACTATCTGCGTTGTATTTTACGCTCGTAATCTTATATCAGATTAATAAATAATAGTTGCGAATTCTCGACAAACAGCCTGCCGCAGCTCAAATTACCTGAGCTGAAATTTTTAGAAAAATAAAATTTTCAGTTTTCTTTATTACCTAATCATTCTCCTGAAAGAACCCCATCGCACTGGTATATTGACCGGCTTTAAGTTCTATAACCGATTTAACGCTTAGGCTTTTGTTAAGCACCGAGTTGCTGGTGCGTGACGAGAAAATGCCCAGTCCGTTTGTGATGTTGGTGTAAACAGGTTTGTCAAGCAACACGCCAGATGCAGCGGGTTTGTTAATTTCAATGTAGTTGTAAAGTTCTTCGCCACCCACGTTGATGAATACATCAACATGGTCGTCACTATTACCATCGGGTTCGGTATCTACCTGGCCGCGGCCAATCAGACGTTTGTAGTTGGCAGGTATAGCCCCCACAATAGAGCCTACATAGCTGTAGAAATTTTCTCCCTCAATGTTAATCTGAATAACGCTTTCGCCTCCGTCTGCCACATACTGGCTTTGCTTCCAGCTGATGCTGTGGTGGGTGGTATCAAAAGGTGCGTTAGTCATAACCTCTCTGTAATAAAACACGATGGTTACCTCATACACCTTTCCATTTCCGGCAGGCGGAAATTTTACGCTGTAGCTGCTGTAGGCATCGTTGTTACCTATAAAACTTATTTTGCTTTGGGGTGATGCGCTAGGCTGTGTAATGCTGAATGATTTTACCAGAGGCGTTTCGGCTGTTACCACATTGCCTGTATAGTTGTTGATTACTCTAAGGCGGTAATTTCTGCTAGGGTCAAGCGTTTCGGTGGTTTTCCAGAGTTGTTGCTGTTGGTTACCGTTATCACCAAAAATTCCGTTTTCAAGAGTAACCCAGGTGGTATCAAGTTCAAAAGAGTCAACTGCGGCACCCGAAGTAGCATTCAGTTCAATCAGCCTTACGGTAAGGTCCGAAAAATTGATGGAATCATTTTCGGCAGCCATCACAAAGGCATCTTCATCACCCAGAAATGCTTTGTTTATGCGGATATAATGCGTGGCATCGTTTTTATCAAGAATACCGTAAACAACGGGGATTTCTTTCCAGTCGCCCGTAACATCAAAATCAGTTTCGCAGGCAGAAAGAAGAAGTAAAATAGTTGAGAGGAGAAAGATGATTTTTTTCATGAAGCGGCAAATGTATAGAAAAAGAGCACAAGGATGCAGCTAAAAAAAATGATAATTATACAAGTCCGCCCAATGGCGGACTTGTATAATTATTCTGTAAACTAATTAGTTTGTTCTTCTCCAGAAAATCACTGATTCATTTACCGGACGAATTTCCGGTGCTGTGCCTCCCGAACTGTTTATGGTTACAGAGCCCGTATGCCCGTGGTCAGGAACGGTATGGGTATGATTAGCTGTTACCCCTGTTGTAGCTCTTTGTTTTAACCAATGGCGGTGGGCATACATGGCAAAGGTATGCGCATGGTCGCCATCATATGTTATATTGTGATTATGATTCATACAGCCATCGTTTAGTCTTCCCATAAAATTACCAACGGTATGATCTCCGTTCCAGCCTGAACCGCATTGAGTAGCGGAGTTTCCCATATTTAGATCGGCAGCATCATCACCAAGATTATCATCATACGGAATGTAGATATTGCCAGAATAAGGATTTGACCCTGCAGTAGCTCCTCCGTGACTATGTCCTCCGGTAGTTGAAGTAGCATGCCCAAAGTTACTTCCACCCGAAGCCCAATAGCCCATCACATCACTGTAGGTATTTCCACCACCATCACCGTTCACATTATTCACATCTGCAGAGTTATCCGTGCTCCACCAGCCACCCCAATAATGTGCGTGGTCATTGCTTTCTATTCCGGTAGTAAGTGCACCTGCATTGTTAATGGTAACGCTGCCTGCATGAGTATGGTCAGCAATGGCACCCGTTTGCGTTGTGCCCGAAACTACTCCAGCCCCTGTATTGGAAGCTCCACCGGCAGCTCTTATAAAATTACCCGGATCAATATCTGTGTTTATCCACGTTGTATTAGGGTAAATAGCATTCGGGTCAGCAGCATTGAACCATTGTACATAGGTAGAACCCACAGGCGGAGTGTTGATGTTCAGCCATTTTGTGCCATCCCATACTTCCATGGAGCTGAGCGTTGAATTCCATCGGAAGGTTCCGGCAGCCATGCCTGTAGGGCGTTGTCCAGTTGTTCCGGCAGGAGGTGTTATTCCGTCTGTGCCGTTTACATTCAGCGTTACAATGGTTGGTAGTATTAATACCTATTTGTGTTCCGCTTTGATATAAAACAGAGTTACACATAGTGGTTGCGCCCGTAAACATGGTGATGTAGTTGGCTGCAGCTGTTCCGCAAATAGTTCCGGGTCCTGTTGGGCCTGTAGCACCGGATGCTCCGTTAGCACCTGTTGCACCTGCCGAGCCTGTTGGCCCTGCAGGTCCGGCTGCACCAACTGCTCCGGCAGGACCTGCTACTCCCTGCGAACCTTGTATTCCCTGAAGTCCTGTTGGTCCTACTGCACCCTGTGGACCGGCAGGTCCTGTAAGCCCTTGTGAACCCGCTGGTCCTGCACTCCCTGTTGCTCCTGTTGGGCCCTGATTACCGGTTAATCCTGTTGGACCAAGTGAACCTGCGCTGCCTGTTGGTCCTGTAGGACCTTGTGGCCCTGTAGATCCTGCACCTGTAGGTCCGGTTGGCCCGGTTGCTCCGTCTGTTCCGTTAGTTCCATTTGTGCCGTCAGCACCTGAAGGTCCTGTAGCTCCGTTTGAACCGGCAGTTCCTGCAGCACCGGTTGCGCCATTAGCACCAGCGCTTCCTGTTGGACCTGCCGAACCTGTTGCTCCGTTTGCACCAGCACTTCCAGTAGCACCAGCGCTTCCTGTTGGACCTATTAGACCTGTTGGCCCTTGTGCACCTGTAGCACCGTCTGTACCATTAGTACCGTTAACTCCATCAATACCTGAAGGACCAGTTGGACCTTGGGCGCCAGTCGCACCGTTTGTACCATTTATTCCATCTGCCCCTGAAGGACCTGTTGGGCCTTGGGCGCCAGTCGCACCGTTTGTACCATTTATTCCATCTGCCCCTGAAGGACCCGTTGGACCTTGAGCACCTGTAGCACCATTAGTTCCATTTAATCCATCAGCACCAGAAGGTCCAGTTGGGCCTTGCACACCTGTTGCGCCATTTGTTCCATTTATTCCATCTGCCCCCGAAGGACCAGTTGGACCTTGAGCACCTGTTACACCATTTGTTCCGTTTACTCCATCAGCACCTGAAGTACCCGTTGGACCTTGTGCACCGGTAGCACCGTTAGTTCCATTTAATCCATCAGCACCAGAAGGTCCCGTTGGGCCTTGCGCACCTGTTGCGCCATTTGTTCCGTTTATTCCATCTGCACCCGAAGGACCTGTTGGACCTTGAGCACCCGTGGTACCGTTTGTTCCGTTTACTCCATCTGCTCCCGAAGGACCTGTTGAGCCTTGAGCACCAGTCGCACCGTTTGTTCCATTTACTCCATCTGCTCCCGAAGGACCTGTTGAGCCTTGCGCACCAGTCGCACCGTTACTTCCGTTTATTCCATCAGCCCCTGAAGGACCAATTGAGCCTTGCGCACCTGTAGCCCCATTTGTTCCGTTTACTCCATCTGCTCCCGAAGGACCAGTTGGGCCTTGCGCACCTGTTGCACCATTCGTTCCATCTGCCCCTGAAGGACCTGTTGCACCTTGTGCGCCCGTAGAACCATTAGTTCCATTTACGCCATCTGCACCTGAAGGACCTGTTGAGCCTTGTGCACCAGTAGCACCGTTAGTTCCGTTTGCTCCATCTGCTCCCGAAGGACCTGTAGGGCCTTGCGCACCTGTTGCACCATTTGTTCCGTTTACACCATCTGCCCCTGAAGGACCTGTTGCACCTTGTGCACCGTTTGTTCCGTTTACTCCATCTGCTCCCGAAGGACCTGTAGGGCCTTGCGCACCTGTAAACCCGTTTGCTCCATTGGTTCCGTTTATTCCATTAGCCCCTGAAGCACCTGTTGCACCATTTGTTCCGTTTACGCCATCTGCCCCTGAAAGACCTGATGGGCCTTGCGCACCTGTTGCACCGTTAGTTCCGTTTACTCCATCAACTCCAGAAGGACCAATTGGTCCTTGAGCACCTGTAACACCGTTTGATCCCGGTTGCCCCGTTGCCCCTCTTAAACCTGATGGTCCCGTGGGTCCTGTTAAACCATCTAATCCATTTGCTCCGGTAACACCCATTGCTCCTGCAGGGCCTGTTTGTCCCTGAGGACCTGCAACGCCTTGCGGACCTGTAATACCATTTAATCCGTTTGCTCCAGTAGCACCTGTAATTCCGTTAATGCCATTTGTTCCTGCTGGACCTGTCGGGCCCATAGGACCGATTGCCTCTACCCAGATTGTTCCATCAAAATACCAGAATGTATTTGTTGTAATATCATAAACAAGAAGGCCTTGTGCCGGTGTAATTATAGCAAGCCTTTGGGTTGTTGTAAGGCGAGGAATCAATAAACCTTTGTTGGTTGCATAGATGTCAAGCTGTGCGGAAGGAGCAGGTGTTTCTGTTCCTATCCCCATATTTTGCTGGGCATAGGAAGTGAAATAAATCAGACCGGAAATACAGAAGATAAGTAGTTTTTTCATGGTGAAAAATTAATTCTTTATAAATGGGGTGGAGGCACGTCCTTTTTCGGAAACGAGACTGATGAAATACATTCCGTTGGCAAATTGGCTTACATCAATTTTATGTTTGAGGGTAGTTATTCTTTTTAGTGAAACCGCAGGCATTAATTCCTGACCTAATACATTTGTGAATTGAATAATAATATCGGTTGGTGCTTCAAAATCTGCCTGAACAAAAATGGCTTCACTGCCCGGATTTGGATAAATGCCGAAGTTGGTTAAGCCTTCAATTTCCTGAACGGAGATATAGGTATGCTCTAAGATGTTAGATTGTCCGGTGCAGCCGTTTCCGTAGGTTATAACTACATGGTAGTTTCCGCTTTGGGTGGCAGTGTAGGTTTGATTGGTTGCGCCTGCAATGGGGTTTCCATTAAAGTACCATTGATAAGATGTCCCAGGCGGATTAGCAGTAAATGTATTACCCTGTGCGCTAGCGTTTGCCGTTTGCCCGAAGTTGATAAGCGCAAAAGCCGGATTTGTAAAATCATTCCAGTTGTTGATGCTGAGCAGGTCATAGCTTCCGCTTGTTCCGGTGGTTGAGGTTGAGGTGTTTTCCCACTGAGGAACGTTTTGCCAGTGTCCTATTCCTGACCAGTTTCCGTCAAGAATTTGATTATAGAAGATAGCCACCGATGTGGCAGTTATTCCTGAAGTGTGGTCAATCAGGTGATAAAATTCATCATTAATTCCGCATACATTTTGTGCTTTTATGCTGCGGTCAAAACTTTCGCTGGTTGGGTCGGTATTGGCAAAGCGTACAGAATAAACGTTGGCAGCAGCCTGTGCAGGAGTTATTCTTACCGGACGAATGCGTGGTGTTCCCTGGCTTGAACCAACTGGATAAACATATTGACTGGTGAGGTTGGTGGCCCAGGCCAAACGTCCATTTCCGGTGCTGCTTACAAAGCCCCCGTTATTCTGTATAGCATTTGAAGATTGGTTGTCAATGTGCATGAAATTATTTTCGGTAGCCAGTTCAAGGTTACTGAGGTCAAGACTATTGGTAATACGGGCATCAATGGTTTGTGATTTTATTCCAGTTCCGGCAAGTACCAAATCATAAAAGGTGGTAACGGAAGAGCCTGTAATTTGCTGGTTGGCTCCATAAAGCAACACTTTACTTTGGTCGGCAATAAACACATCGTTATTTATAAAGTTTCCTTAAACTTTGTAAAGTCCTGAGGCATTTCCGCCTGTAGCGGTGTCGTTATTGATAAAATTATTTTCAATGGTAAATAGTCCTGCATTTTTGATAATACCGGTGTTGTTTTTTACATCGCCATCATTAATAAATACGATACAGCCTGGATTCATGCGCGCCACTGTTCCATTGTTGAACAGAACGGTTTGGGCGGTGGTTGAAAAAATACCGGAGATGAAAATTAAAGTAAAAACAAATCTCATCAGAAAATTTTTGGAATAAGCAAATATATGAATTCAATTATAAGAATCAGCGTATTGAAATAAAAAAGCTACCGAATTTTCGGTAGCTTTTTTATTTAGGCTGCTATCAGAAATAGCTTATTTATTACCCTCTTTCATTTTTTTAGCAATTTGTTCTTTTTCCTGTACTTTTTCCTCAACAAATTTTTTCATTTCCTGCGGGTTTGTAGTTATTGGGGCAACATATTTTGCATTTTTAGTGTTGTCTTCAAACGGTTGATTAATGTCAACGCCAAATCTGTGATCTTGATAATTTTTTCTCTTAGCCAAAACCCTGTACGAAAATTCAATGTTTGACTGACCGCTATTTTTTTCCTTAACAATGAATTTATTATTTTCTTTAATTACAAAGACGCCATTACACTCACCATTTTCCTGAATGAAAACCTGCATAGGATGTTCAGCATCAATTTGAACTGTCTCTATAAACAAGTCATCAAGAGTAATGGTAGCAACTCCGTTAACAAGTTTGCTGCTGCCAATATCTTCAAACCACAATTCAGGACTTTCTGTGCAGTAGAGCAATTGATTTCCCTTAGTTGTGGGAACTGATGCTGCTTTAAAGCCTGTAACCGAAAAATTACCATTGCCATAAAGTGCATAAGCTGATGAAGGTCCGTATCCATAAACAGCTGTTCCGGTTGGAAAGTTAACTGTTCCAAACACACCAAAGTCAGTTGTTGTTGGCATATCAGTATAGGCTGAAGCCCATGCAAGACCAAAAATAGATGCACCCCACAAACCATAATCACCTAAAACACCAATTTCATTAGAAGTATAGCTATTGGAATAGCCATAAACACCTGCAGAACCAAGGCCTGAAGCGTTTGCTTCACCTCGTACACCAAAAGATGTTGTTCCTGCTGAAGTATTTGTATTCTGACCAAATATAACAGGTAAATTATCGGCATCCTGAACCGCATGCAATTTAGAAATAGGGGCAGTGGTTCCTATTCCCAAGCTACCATTGTTGTATATAGCCATTATTCCGCCACTTGGTGAGTAAATACCTGTTCCTGTTGTCTCATTATACAGTCCTGTACCTGCAGAGCTGTTTCTAAACCAACTTCCTGTGCGTGTTTCACCACTTATCCAACTATTAGCACTTTGTGCGCCTGCATATTGGTTTTGAATGTAATTTCCAATGTCATTAGTAGTTAAAAATCTGGTCCATGCTTGAGTAGAACTACCATTTGTTTTTCTAAACCAAATATCTTGGTCAAAGAAACTTCCGGCAATTTGCATTGCGTAATTATTGCCATTATTGCTGTGACGTGTGTCAATCAGGTGCCACCAACTTGAGGCTCCTGCAGGATAATTTGTAGGTGCTGATGTTTCAAAAAAACCGGATTGAGCACCTGAATTTCCTTGAAGACCTGCATCATTTCTAGTTTCAGTTCTAACATTGCTGTTTCCAAATCCAAATGTTCCGCTATTCAAATCAAGTTTATATCCAGGCGAAGTACTGCCAATTCCAACGTTTGTTCCATTGTCAAATATTTGACTGCAAACAGCAGATGTACCATTAGATTTAACAACATAATTAGGAGTACCACAACCAACAGCCCCCGCAGGTCCTTGAGCACCTGTTAATCCAGTAGCACCCGCAGGTCCGGCAGGTCCTTGAGCCCCCGCAGGTCCCTGAGCACCTGTTAATCCAGTAGCACCAACAGGTCCGGCAGGCCCTTGAGCGCCTGTTAATCCAGTAGCACCAGCAGGTCCCGCAGGTCCTTGAGCGCCTGTTAATCCAGTAGCACCAGCAGGTCCGGCAGGTCCTTGAGCCCCCACAGGTCCCTGAGCGCCTGTTAATCCAGTAGCACCAGTAAAACCTGTAGGACCGATTGGACCTTGAACTCCCGTAGCACCATCGTTTCCATTAGCTCCTGTTAAACCGATTGGACCTTGAGCACCTGTAGCACCATCGTTTCCGTTGGCACCGATAGCACCTGTTAAGCCGATTGGACCTTGAGCACCTGTTGCACCATCGTTTCCGTTGGCACCAGTAGCACCTGTTAAGCCGATTGAACCTTGAGCACCTGTAGCACCATCGTTTCCGTTAGCACCAGTAGCACCTGTATCTCCTTGAGGTCCCGTAGAACCTGTCAAACCGATTGGACCCTGAGCACCCGTAGCACCATCGTTTCCATTAGCTCCTGTTGCACCTGTTAAACCGATTGGACCTTGAGCACCTGTTGCACCATCATTTCCGTTGGCGCCAGTAGCACCGTCAGCACCCGTAGCGCCTGTTAATCCTGTTTGGCCAGTAGCGCCATCAGCGCCTGTAGCACCTGTTAATCCTGTTTGCCCTGTAGCACCATCAGCACCTGTAGCACCTGTTAATCCTGTTTGCCCTGTAGCACCGTCAGCGCCCGTAGCACCTGTTAATCCTGTTTGACCTGTAGCACCGTCAGCGCCTGTAGCACCTGTTAATCCTGTTTGCCCTGTAGCACCATCAGCTCCAGTAGCACCTGTTAATCCTGTTTGCCCTGTAGCACCGTCAGCGCCAGTAGCGCCCGTTAATCCTGTTTGTCCTGTAGCACCATCAGCTCCAGTAGCACCCGTTAATCCTGTTTGCCCTGTAGCACCGTCAGCGCCCGTAGCACCGGTTAATCCTGTTTGTCCTGTAGCACCATCAGCGCCCGTAGCACCCGTTAATCCTGTTTGACCGGTAGCACCATCAGCTCCAGTAGCACCTGTTAATCCTGTTTGCCCTGTAGCACCGTCAGCGCCAGTAGCACCGGTTAATCCTGTTTGCCCTGTAGCACCGTCAGCGCCAGTAGCACCGGTTAATCCTGTTT